>JBJEMC010000001.1:0-21085 GCA_051879475.1 Muricoprocola sp.
ATACTGGTACGCATCTGTCTGGCAACTTCAAACACTTCTTTATCCAGGAACGGTACACGAAGCTCCAGAGAATGTGCCATACTCATCTTATCTGCTTTTAACAAAATATCCCCCGGCAGCCAGTTTGTCAAATCAATGTACTGCATCTTTGTCGTATCATCATAATCTTTCATTTTCTTATACTTCGGTGCCAGCAACTTTTGAGGCGTCGGAGCCTTGGTCGGTCTCTTCAGAAGGGCTTTTCTCTCCTTCACCGTAAAGATATTGGCATTGCCGATAAATCTTTCTTCCACCGGCTGCTTTGCTCTCATGAAAAAGCTTCTTCCCTTCGTACCCTCCGGCAGTTTTTCTGCCATCTCTGCCATGGCATTGCGCCAGCTCTGAGGCATCCAGGAAATCCATCTTAAAGACTTCGGTTCATGATAAATCGTATATCCTCCAAAAAACTCATCTGCGCCTTCACCAGAGGTAACAACTTTGACATGTTTGGATGCTTCTTTTGCCACAAAGTACAGTGCAATTGCTGATGGATCCGCCAAAGGCTCATCCATATGATACATAATCTTTGGAATTTCTTCCCAGTATTCATCCTCTGTAATGGTATGGCTATAGTTTTCCAGCCCTAAATACTCGGCACATTCTTTTGCATAGTGTGTCTCGTTGTACTGACTGTTTTCATCAAAAAATCCTACTGTAAAGGTCTTTTTACCTGAATATTTTGCTGCGATGTAACTGGAATCTACTCCACTGGAAAGGAAAGCTCCCACTTCAACATCTGCAAGCATATGTTTCTCAACGGAATCTTCCAGAACATCCGTCAGCTTTTTCACCGTATCTTTTTTATTGTCCTTGGAAACCGGCTCTAATGTAGGATCAAAATACTGTGTGATATTCAGTTCCCCATTACAATAGGTCAGATAATGTCCCGGTAAAAGCTTGTAAACACCTTTAAAAAAGGTCTCCGGCAGATTAGAATACTGAAAGGAAAGATACTCTTCCAGTGCTTCCTCATTTACTTCTTTTTTAAAACCAGGAAACTCAAGAATGCTTTTTATTTCAGAAGCAAATACCAGGTTTCCATTCACCGTTGCATAATAAACCGGTTTAATACCAAAAAAATCTCTTGCCAGGAACAATCTCTTCTTGCGGTTGTCCCAAATAGCAAATCCAAACATTCCCCTGAGTTCATGTACCAGTTTTTCTCCATATTCTTCATATCCATGAATCAGTACTTCTGAATCTGAACTATTCTGAAAAATATGTCCTTTTTCTTTAAATCTCTCTCGTAATTCAGGACTGTTATAAATCTCCCCATTAAATACCAGTGCAATTTCCCCATCTTCATTGAACATGGGCTGAGAACCATTATCCAGGTCGATGATGCTCAGTCTTCGGAATCCCAATGCTACATGATCATTCGTATATTTTCCTGCAGAATCCGGGCCTCGATGAATGATCACATTCATCATCTTTTCCAACACTTCTTCTTTATTTCCCTGTTTTCCAACAAATCCAACTATTCCGCACATTTGCTATCCCTCTTTTACTGAAAAATCATTCATATATCCTTCGCAACAAACACACTAATCCGCATTCAAGCAGAATTAGTATATCCATCTGTGCGTATCTCAAGTGGTAGTATAACAAATAACTCTGCTTTTGGCAAATGATAAATCCAAATTAATATTATTTTAAAAAATACCCTAAAAAAAGTGTGTGCCCATAAGACACACACTCTATAAAAATCCTTCGTAATCTAATGTTATACAATACCCTGAGCGGACATAGCATTTGCAACTTTTTCAAATCCGGCAATGTTAGCACCTACAACATAGTTGCCTTTTGCACCGTAACGTTCTGCAGCATCTGCCATGTTATGTGTAATGTTGATCATGATCTGTTTCAGTTTTGCATCAACTTCTTCGAAAGTCCAGCTAAGTCTTTCGCTGTTCTGTGACATTTCCAGAGCAGATGTAGCAACACCACCGGCATTAGCAGCTTTACCTGGAGCAAAGATTACTCCATTTTCCTGGAGATACTTTGTTGCTTCCAGAGTAGTAGGCATATTAGCACCTTCACAAACTGCTGTAACACCATTTGCTACCAGCTGTTTTGCATCTTCAAGGTGAAGTTCATTCTGTGTTGCACATGGAAGAGCAAGATCAACTTTTACGCTCCATACTCCACGTCCTTCATGATATTCAGAATTTGGACGATAGTTCTTGTATTCTGTCAGACGGGCACGTTTTACTTCTTTGATTTCTTTCAGAGCTGCAACATCAATTCCCTCCGGATCGTATACCCAACCTGTAGAATCAGAACAGGTAACAACTTTTGCACCCAGCTGATGTGCTTTCTCGATTGCATACGTAGCAACATTACCAGAGCCGGATACCGCAACTGTCATACCCTTGATATCTTTTCCATTGATCTTGAGCAGTTCTTCTGTCAAATAGAGAAGACCATATCCTGTAGCTTCTGTTCTTGCCAGAGATCCGCCAAAGGAAAGTCCTTTTCCTGTAAGAACGCCTTCATAACGATTCTGAAGTCTCTTATACTGACCAAACATATAACCAATTTCTCTTGCACCTGTTCCGATATCACCTGCAGGTACGTCTGTGTCTGCTCCAATATGTTTGGAAAGTTCTGTCATAAAGCTCTGGCAGAATGCCATAACTTCTCTGTCTGATTTACCCTTAGGATCGAAGTCAGAGCCACCTTTTCCGCCGCCGATTGGAAGGCCTGTCAGGCTGTTCTTAAAAATCTGTTCGAAACCAAGGAACTTGATGATACCTAAATTTACTGATGGATGAAGACGGATACCTCCCTTGTATGGTCCAATTGCACTGTTGAACTGAACTCTGTAGCCTTTATTCACCTGAACCTGTCCCTTATCATCTACCCATGGAACACGGAACAGAATCTGTCTCTCTGGTTCAACCAGACGTTCCAACAGAGCTTCTTTTCTGTATTTTTCTTCGTTTGCATCAATTACCACTCTAAGAGATTCCAGTACTTCTTTGACTGCCTGATGAAATTCAGGCTGTGCAGGATTCTTTTCAATAACCTGCGCAATCACTTCATCTACGTATGACATAATATTCTCCTCCTTAAATATACAGGAATATAAAAAGCAGGCGGACTAAAAGCCCGTCTGCTCCTGACTCCCTTGTCCAAAAAGCATTATATACTTTTTAGACTTCTCTTACAAGTTTTTTCATTGATTTCAATTGGGAATAATTTGATAACTCTTATCAATAATACTAATCATTATCCCTTTTTATATTCACATTTATACATGATTTAAACCGTTATATCATCTGCATTCTCTGTGTCTTCTGTTTCCTGTGAAGAAAGAAATTCTGATTTTACGTAAGCTTCCTGGCCATTAAAATCGATCTTTGTCCAGTCTCCTTCTTCTCCAATCTTAGTTACGACATCCCCCATCACCAGTCCACCGATAATATTGGCATCAGAGCTGATATCCGGTTCTTTACGCACATTGCAGGCATCATTGGCAACCAATTGTTCCTGTACAATCTCCTCGGTTTCTTCCTGCTCGGTTTCTTCCTGAGAATTACCATACTTGCTCATAAATTCTTTCAGTACCGGGTCTGAATTCTTAGCTTCTTCACAGGCACTGTTTACGGAATTGATCAGTTCCTGCACTTCCGTGCTGTTCTTCATATCCTCTACAAACTGAGCTGCAGCTGTATCACCCGTAATATCTGCTATATAATAACTG
The DNA here is from genome assembly GCA_051879475.1 of Muricoprocola sp. GTDB lineage: Bacteria > Bacillota > Clostridia > Lachnospirales > Lachnospiraceae > Marvinbryantia. The sequence continues at coordinate 3,746 of JBJEMC010000001.1, forward strand.
CCCTCTTCATTCGTCTTAAGATAAAACTGTGTCAGGCTTGGAACCTTTGTAGAAATTCCGTCTACTTCTCCATCATAATACACATAGACAACACAGCTTCCTTCTTCCGGTCCATTCTTGGAATAAGTCCTGATATTGGTGTAACTCTTGACAAAGCTGCTCTCAAGGTTCTCTTTCTCAAGTTCTTCATCAATGGAAGGATCCAGTTTCTTTAAAGTATCGATATCCTTATTGGTTTTTGCAGAATAGTAAGAAGTCATAACCTTCAGAACCTCTGCATCATTCTGTACCAGAGTACCAGTGCCGGCATCGTCACCTTCTGCAACAGATTCTGTACTTTCTTCTGTCTGCTCTACCTGGACTTCATTCTTGGGCTTGTCCGTTTTACTGCCAAGACGGCTTACTGCCCGCACTCCAAAAACAGCAAGTACAAGCACCAGCACTAAAGCAATCCCCAGCAATATATAACGCAGGTTGTCTGAAATCCATTCTCTGATTGTATCCATTCTCTATCCTCCTTTTTCTTTTATGTTACTGTTCACGTACGTTCCAGTAACAATGAAAAAACGCACCTGGAGGGATTCGAACCCCCGACACGTGGTACCGGAAACCACTGCTCTATCCCCTGAGCTACAGGTGCTTACAAAATATCTTTTTTCAATTACTCTCCTATGGTACTATAAAAAAAAGAAAAAGTCAAGGAAAGCCCCTGACTTTTCACATTTTTGTTACCGTTCACGTACGTTCCAGTAACGATGAAAAAGCCATGCAAAATCACTTTCGGTGATGGCTTTTTCATTGCAGACCTCGGGTTTTGCAAAGCAAAACACCTCGCAAAACAGTGACACCTGAACTGTAACACTTACATATTATGGTACAACTTTCAATCTGTGCATTTTTGCATCATACTCATAGATTTCATCGGACAGTATATCTTCCTGTGGAATTTCTGTTTCATTTATTTCACAGACTATATCTCTCAATTCATCCGGATATGCCCCGGATTTCTTCGGCACAATGATCATTTCGTGAATGCTGCTGGGCAGAAGCCAGAAATCATCATCCAGTATTTTTCCTATTTTCTCCAGTACGCTGTCATAAATCATATAGACTGCCCCATAAATGATGCTTTCATTTGTCAGAACGTACATGGGAATCCCCATCTGCTCCTCATCTTCCAGATCCAGAAGCGGCTCAATCGCCATCAGGCATTCCGGCATGATCTTTCTCGTATTTTCTTTGGCAATTCTAAGCAATTCCTCTTCTGTAACATTCCACATTTTTCTGTGAGATTCGTATACCAGAATCGCTCCATTTCCAATTTTCGGATGTTCTACCCGATAATACACTACAATTGCCAGATTCAAAAATTCTCTGTGTGGTACATTTTTTAACAACTCTTCGTTTTTTTCTTTATGTATCAGTTTGCAGGCGAGATGATTTCTCACCTTTTCAAAGTCTGTATAAAATGCCGCATCAAACTCAGGGCTGATTTTACTCATCTGATAGATCTGTACTATTTCTTCTACTATTTCAGGTACAGACATTCCATTTTGATACTCCTTATACATTTCATTGAGGTATACGGTCGGTGCCACTTTACTTCCTTTTTCCTTAAATGCCAGTCCGTCCAGCACAATTCCATTATTTTTTGTAATTGGACGCAAACTCGTATATACCTCCCCACCCAGTTTTTCTTTCAGTTTTGTCTGCAAAATACAGACGAAGTCTTCATACTTCAAACCATCATCCTTTCTGTTTTTAAATTACCTCTTGGAAATATTTGTGCGAACGCACGAGAATTTATTTCAGAAGTTTTACAAGAAAACTATAACACAGCCCGTCCTCACAGGCAAGAAAAAAGCAGAGACAAATTCTTGCAAAATGTCTCTGCTTTCGACTTTTGATTTAAAAAATTACACTCGGGAGAGATATTCTCCTGTACGAGTATCGATCTTGATTACATCTCCTGTCTCAACGAACAGTGGTACATATACAGTAGCTCCTGTTTCTACAACAGCCGGCTTTGTAGCACCTGTTGCTGTGTCACCTTTGAAACCTGGTTCTGTATCTGTAATAGCCAGCTCAACAAACAGAGGTGGTTCTACTGCAAATACTTTACCGTTAACGGAACAGATCTTAACTTCTTCATTTTCTTTTACGAATTTCAGAGAATCTCCGATATCATCCTGGCTTAATCCAATCTGTTCAAATGTTTCATTATTCATGAAATAGAACAGATCTCCATCAGAATATAAATACTGCATTGGAACACGGTCAATACGTGCCTGTGGAAACTTTTCAGTTGGTCTGAAAGTTTTTTCTACAACACCACCATTGATGATATTTTTTAATTTTGTTCTAACGAATGCTGCACCTTTACCAGGTTTTACATGCTGGAACTCAAGAATCTGATAAATGTTTCCTTCGATTTCCAGTGTTACACCATTTCTAAAATCTCCTGCTGAAATCATTCAATTTTCCTCCTTAGATATACGCGTATGGAAAGTGAAATCTTACCATAGATATTCTGATTGTATAATAAAATTTCTTCCATTTCAAGCTTTTTTCTATAATTCTATTAACTCTTTCGGTGAATGAGCCAGATTTCTGTATCCATCCTCTGTGACAACCACCATATCTTCAATACGCACACCACCAAATCCCGGTATATAGATGCCCGGTTCTACTGTCTCGATCACATTTGGAAGGATGATTTCCCTGCACAGTCTGGAAAGTCTTGGCTCTTCATGGATAAACAGGCCTACACTGTGTCCCAGTCCATGACCAAAGTATTCCCCATATCCGGCTTTTTCAATGATGTCTCTGGCAATTTTATCTACGTCACATCCTCTTACACCTGCTTTGAGCCCTGCAAGAGCTGCCAGCTGTGCCTCCAAAACTACCTGATAGATCTCTTTCTGCTTTTCATTTGCCTTTCCCAGGACAACTGTTCTAGTCATATCTGAGCAATATCCATTTACCATACATCCAAAGTCCATGGTTACAAAATCGCCCACCTCCAGTTTTTTCTGAGATGGCATGGCATGAGGCATGGACGAATTTACGCCGGATGCAATGATCGTTTCAAAGCTGAGATTTTCCGCTCCATGTGTTTTCATGAAATATTCCAGTTCTGCTGCCACTTCCATTTCGGTAAGTCCCGGCTTTAACACATCTAACATATGGGAAAATGCCAGGTCTCCGATCTGTTCTGCCTGAGCAAGATATTCCAGTTCCCAATCTTCTTTCACTGCACGAAGGATGTCCAGTTTATCCCCCAGTCCCACTTTTAATTTGCCCTTCGTGCCTTCCTGCAGCTTTGCAAAGGCGGAACAGATCATATACTGATCTTCATATGCAACAGTCTGTGCTCCATCCTCTTCCATAACAATATTTAAAAGCTGCTCATACTTCTGAGACGGCTGCAGTTCTATCACCTCAAAATCCGGTGCTTCCTGTTTTGCCATAGTCGTATAGCGTGAGTCTGTTGCCAGGACTCTTCGGTTCTTAGAGATATACAGATACCCTGTTGCTCCTCTGAATCCACTTAAATATCTCATGTTGCAGCCTTCTGATACCAGAATGGCATCTGCCTGTACTTCATCTAATACAGAATACGTTTTTTCATAAAATGCTTTCATTGATTTCCCTCACTGCTTCTTGTATTTTTTTATCATCTGTGCTGTATTCTAAATCAGCCAGTTTTTTATAAGTATCTTCTCTGATTTCCATCAGAGAGATAATTCTTTCCTTCAGTTCTCCTCCCTGGAGCATAGGTCTGCTGGTATCTCCTTTCAACCGTTCCACCAAAGTCTCCGTACGGGCTTTCAGATAAACAACCTTTCCCAGCTGTTTCATCAGTTTCTGGTTTTCTTCTCTCATAGGAAGTCCCCCGCCTACTGCGATCACAACTGTTTCTTTTTGCTCTAGCAGCGTTTTCAGGCATCCGGTCTCCAGCTGACGGAAATATTCTTCCCCCTCTGCATCAAAAATGTCTTTGATCTGCCGTCCCTGCTCTGCTTCAATCAGCAAATCTGTGTCAATAAACCTGCATTTTCTTTCTTCTGCCAGATATTTCCCCAAGGTACTTTTTCCAACACCCATAAATCCTATCAAGATAATGTTTTCCATAATCTATTTTCCTCGTTTTCTCTTGTAAAAAAACAGAACAATTTTCTCCAGATACCGTTTCAGGACGATCTGGATTTCTTCTTTGGGATGAATTGGCTTTACCAGTATGCTCAGCATCCCGGTTCTTCTGGCACCATATACATCCGTAAACAGCTGATCTCCTACAAATATGGTATTCGTTGTATCTGTTCCCATCTGCTTCATAGCTTTCTCATATCCCTTTCTGGAAGGCTTATGCGCATCTTCAATATAACACGCCTGCACCGCTTCTGCAAAGGGTTTTACTCTCGGAAGCTGATTATTTGAAATCAGGCAGCAGGAAAAGCCGATGTTTCGCAGACGGGCGAAGAAATTCTTTGCTCTCTCATCCGCAGGTGCCCCATGGGGCACCAGGGTATTGTCAATGTCAAACAGTACTGCGCGGTATCCCTGGCGGTACAGTTTTTCAAAATCAATACTGTAAGCAGAATCCACATATTCATCGGGATAAAATTTTTCTAACAAACTTCTCTCACCTTTCTTTATAAACTTGATTACGGATTGGTTCATGCAAGCATGAAGTGAAGAATGACTTTTGACACTGTAATCAAAAGTCAAATAAGGATAACTGATTGGACTGGGGAAGGTCCCCTAACAATCCCATATCATCCATGACATCGATAACGCTCTTGCTGACTTTGGTTCTCTGCCAGAAATCATCCTTAGAAAGGAATGGGCCATCTTTTACCGCTTCTACCACGGCCTCCGCAGCTTTTTCTCCCATTCCGTCAATGGTAGACAAAGATGCCATCAGTTTTCCATCGATAATCTGGAACCTTTTTGCCTGAGCCTTTTCCAGTTCAATCGGTACAAACTCAAATCCTCTCGCATAGAACTCCTGGACACTCTTCATGTCTTTATACGTATCCTGTTCCTTTTTGCTAAGAGTATCGTACCTTTTTTTATAATCTTTCATATGACTCATGAGTTTTTCTTTTCCAAGGCACATCAGTTCATAATTAAAGTCATCTGCCCGGATACTGAAATAGGCTGCATAATATGCCAGAGGATAATACACCTTACAGTAAGCAATACGCCATGCCATCATAACATAGGCCGCTGCATGAGCCTTAGGGAACATATATTTGATCTTACGGCACGACCAGATATACCAGTCAGGAACCCCATGTTCTTTCATCAGTTCCGGCCATCCCGGCTTAAGCCCTTTTCCTTTACGTACACTTTCCATAATAGTAAAAGAAAGCTCACTGTCTATTCCCATTCCGATCAGATACGTCATGATGTCATCTCGGGTACAGATTGCGGTAGAAATCGTAGCCTTTCCTTCCTGAATCAGTGTCTGAGCATTTCCCAGCCATACATCCGTTCCATGAGCCAGCCCTGCAATACGCACCAGATCGGAAAAACTCTGGGGATTGGTATCCATAAGCATCTGCATGGCAAATTCTGTACCAAACTCCGGTATTCCAAGAGATCCTAAAGGTACCCCCATAAGATCATCCGGGGTCACTCCTAAAATCTCTGTACTCTGAAATAAAGACATTACCGCCTTGTCATCCAGAGGGATATCTCTGGCATTTAATCCCGTCAAATCTTCCAGCATACGAATCATAGTGGGGTCATCATGCCCCAGAATATCCAGTTTCAGAAGATTGTGGTCAATGGAATGGTAGTCAAAATGTGTCGTAATAATATCTGTCTCCATATCATTTGCCGGATGCTGCACTGGAGTAAAAGAATAGATTTCTTCCCCATGGGGCAACACAACGATTCCTCCCGGATGCTGTCCTGTGGTTCGTCTGACTCCTACACATCCTTCTACGATACGGTTAATCTCGCAGACACGTTTTCTCTGTCCACGTTCTTCAAAATAATTCTTTACATAACCAAATGCCGTCTTATCTGCCAGAGTACCAATGGTACCGGCTTTAAAAGTATGCCCTTCTCCAAAAAGAACCTCTGTATACCTGTGAGCATTTCCCTGATATTCTCCGGAGAAATTCAGGTCGATATCCGGCTCTTTATTTCCCTTAAATCCCAGGAACGTCTCAAAAGGAATATCAAACCCTTCTTTTCGAAGGGGTGCGCCACATACCGGACATGCCTTATCCGGCATATCGCACCCTGCTTTTCCGGCATAAGGTTTTACATCCTCAGAATCAAAATCATAATAATGGCAATCTTCGCAGTAGTAATGGGGTCTCAGAGGATTTACCTCCGTAATACCGGCCATGGTTGCTACAAAGGAAGAACCTACGGAGCCTCGTGATCCTACCAGGTATCCATCCTCATTGGACTTCCAAACCAGTTTCTGGGCAATAATATACATTACGGCAAATCCATTGGAAATAATGGAATTAAGCTCCCTTTCCAGTCGTTCAGAAACCACCGGCGGAAGATTCTCCCCATAGATCTCATGTGCCCTGTTATAACAGATTTCTCTTAAAGTCTTATCGGAGTCTTCAATAACAGGAGGACATTTATCAGGACGTACCGGTGCAATCTTCTCGCACATATTGGCAATCTTGACAGAATTCGTTATGACAACCTCTTCCGCCTTTTCCCTTCCCAGATACTCAAACTCTTTCAGCATTTCCTCCGTTGTTCTTAAATACAGCGGAGCCTGTTCATCGGAATCTTTAAATCCTTTTCCCGCCATGATGATCCGGCGATAGATTTCATCCTCCGGATTTAAAAAATGTACATCACAGGTTGCCACCACCGGCTTATGGAACTGTTCTCCCAGTTTTACGATCCTGCGGTTCAGATTCCTTAAATCTTCTTCTGAATTGATTCCATCTCTTTCTTCCCTGAGCATAAATGCATTGTTTCCAATTGGCTGAATCTCCAGATAATCATAAAATTTCACCAGACGGGTAATCTCCTGTTCGGATTTACCCTCCAGTATTGCCTGGAATAATTCTCCCGCCTCACAGGCTGATCCCAAAATCAATCCTTCCCGGTACTGCATCAGCACGCTTTTGGGAATACGGGGTCTTCTGTTGTAATACTTCAAGTGAGACCAGGAAATCAATCTGTATAAGTTGATCCTGCCAATTTCATTTTTTGCCAGAATAATGGCATGATAGGTTGGCAGTTTTTTAATCTGATCCAGGGAGCTTCGTCCCAGATCATTGACAGCATCCAGGTCATAGATATCCATTTTATCCAGCATTTCCACAAATTTCACAAAAATTTCTGCGGTACACTCTGCATCATCCACTGCCCGGTGATGGTGATGAAGATTAATCTGAAGCGCTTTTGCCACCGTATCTAACTTAAACCTGTTTAGCTGTGGCAGCAAAACACGAGCCAGTGCCACCGTATCCACATAGGTAAATTCCTGTTCGATGCCCAGTCTTGCACAGTTTTCTTCGATAAAGCTCATATCAAAAGAAGCATTGTGTGCCACCATGACAGCCCCTTTGGAAAACTCCAGAAATTCAGGCAAAACAGTCTCTATCGTGGGAGCATCGATTACCATGCTGTCATTGATGCTGGTTAATTCCTCTATGCGAAACGGAATCGGAACCTTAGGATTAACAAAGGTAGAAAAATGATCTGTAATCTGGCTCCCCTCTACTTTTACTGCACCAATTTCAATGATCCGGTTATTTACCGGAGAAAAACCAGTGGTTTCAATATCAAATACCACGTACGTACCCTGAAGATCCTGTTTCTTTGCGTTCACTACGATATCTTTCAGATCATCCACCAGATAAGCTTCCACTCCATAAATGACTTTAAAAGGATTTGAAATAAGTCTTAATTCTTCTTTTGTCACTTCCGGGTGCTCTTTCTGATACTGCGCGCGATATTCTCTGTCTATATCTTCGATAAAATGGTTGGCATCCGGAAACGCCTGTACAGCCCCATGATCTGTGATCGCTATGGCAGGCTGTCCCCATTTATACGCCTGTTTTACGATGTCTTTTACATCGGATACTCCATCCATATCACTCATCTTGGTATGGCAGTGAAGTTCCACACGTTTTTCCGGCCAGGTGTCATTGCGGCTCTTTCTGAAATCCGAAATCTTCTTTACCCCTACAACAGAGCCGATGGTAAGCTGACTGTCAAACTTATCAATCGTGGTAACACCTTTTATTTTGACAAAAGCACCTTTTTTAAGCTTATCTGTCAGCTCCGGCACCTGCTCTGTACGCAGAAACATTTTGACCACAATGGTATCTGTAAAGTCTGTAATATCCATCATCAGAATCGTTTTTTCATTTCTGATATCTCTGGACTCAAGGGCTCTGATCTGTCCTCTGATTACTACTTCTCCCATTTCACCGATAATGGTACTGATATCAATTGGCATATCATCAAAATCTCTGCCATAGATAACATCAGGATTATCTGACCTTCGAAGAGGCCTGTTGTAATCTCCTCCCCGTTTGAACTGGCCTTCCCCTTTTGCCTTATATGACCTCTCTGGCTTTGCATCACCGGCCGGAGCAGCCGATTTTTGCGCTGCCGCAGTTTCTGTTTGCTTTTGTGTCTTTGGCTCTTCCTTGATAAGCAGTTCTTCATCCTGCACAGAATCCTTCTCCTGGGAATTTTCCTTCAGGCGACGCACAATCGCATCCACTTCCTGCTCAATGAGAATATCACTGTTTTTTCTGGCCTTACTCATCTCTGGTTTTTTCTGCTTCAGTTCAATTTTAAGAGACAGACCGCAGCGCTCACAGAATATTTTTTCCAGAATACGAATCAGTTCCTCTGCTTTATTTTCCGCTACTACGGATTCTTCTATCGTCATCGTCATACTGTCTGAAGCTGTAAACACAATGTCTGCTTTTCGCAGCAGATTATATTCAAAAATACTGTATTCCCGCAGTTCTGTCAGAATACTGTCCCGGTAAATGGGGAAGAAATTCTCTGCCGTATACTGCTCTGACAGTATATATTTTTCTATCACCCGGACTTCCATCTGCATATCAGGAAAACACTGCTCCTTAATCGCCTTCTGGACGACATAGATATGCTTCTTATGTATCCAGTTATGGCTTCTGATAGAAATACTCAATAGTTCCTTAGATGAAGCAACGGCTACTTTCGTAACCGTCACTTTATCAAATAATGATTTGATTTCATTTTCCATTTTTAATCCGGGAAATACTTCCTGGAATGGTTTTTCCATACTTTCCTCCAGTCATCCTGTTCCCAAGGATTCTACTTTTCCCAGTTCAGCAATTCTTCCCGAAGTGCTGACAACAGCTGATCTTCCGGAAGTTTTTTTATGACTTCTCCCTTTTTGATCAGAAGGCCTTCCCCTTTTCCACCAGCAATTCCAATGTCAGCTTCCTTTGCTTCACCAGGTCCATTTACCACACATCCCATAACCGCTACTTTCAGATCCAGGGGAATGTCTGCCACCATATTCTCTACTGCATTTGCCAGTCCGATCAGGTCAATACTGGTTCTTCCGCAGGTCGGGCAGGATACTACTTCTATGCCGCCCTTTCTAAGTCCCAGGGTTCTAAGTATCAGTTTTGCGGATTTAATTTCTTCTACCGGATTTCCGGTCAAAGATACCCGAATCGTATCTCCGATTCCCTGATTCAGAATCAATCCCAGGCCAATCGCAGATTTGATATTTCCTGATAACAGTGTTCCTGCCTCTGTAATTCCTACATGCAATGGATATGTGATCTCTTTTGCTATCAACTCATGCGCTTTTACACACATCAGCACATCAGAAGATTTGATACTGACAACCAGATTGTCATATCCCAGATCTTCAATAATATGCACCTTATCCAAAGCACTCTCCACAATTCCTTCTGCTGTTACCCCATTATATTTTCTTACCAGCTCTTTTTCCAGAGAACCACTGTTTACCCCTACCCTGATTGGAATGTTTCTCTCTTTTGCCGCATCTACCACTGCCTTCACACGATCTCTGCTTCCGATATTACCCGGATTGATCCGGATCTTATCTGCCCCGTTTTCTATGGCAGCAATGGCCATTTTATAATCAAAATGAATGTCTGCCACCAGAGGAATCGATATCTGTTTCTTAATCTCTCCAATGGCTTTGGCAGCTTCCTCTGTCGGTACCGTACAGCGGATAATCTCACATCCCGCTACCGTAAGTTCCTGGATCTGGCGGACAGTTGCATCCACATCCTCTGTTTTTGTATTTGTCATAGACTGAATCAGGATAGGATTGCCTCCGCCAATATATCTGTCCCCTATTTTTACTATCTTTGTGTGGTCTCTATACATGTTGCTATGCCTTCTTTCTGTTCTTCTGATACATCAGGAACTGGAATTCCAGATCAAAATAAGTCTGTTCATCACTGTCTGCCACGATCTCCCATTCCGGCATTTCATCCAGATTCGGAAAATAGGCATCTGCTTCATACACATGGTCAATCTTGGTTACGTGGGCAATGTCACAGTAGGGCAGCATTTGTTTGTAAACGGTCTCTCCTCCAATGACATAAACATCTTCTGTGGGATATTTCTCCACTTCCTTCAAAACTTCTTCTATACTATGCACAATCACAGCTCCTCTTACCTGATAATTCGGATTAGATGTCAGCACAATATTTACTCTATTTTTAAGCGGAAAGCCATTTGGAAAACTCTCCAATGTCTTTCTTCCCATTACAACAACTTTTCCACTGGTTGTCTCTCTGAAAAACTTCATATCTGAAGGAATGCTTACCAGCAACTTGTTATTTTTACCTATTGCCCAATTCTTATCTACTGCAACAATCAGATTCATATTTATTCCTCCCTTTTTAAAAGTTTGATACCACCGGATTGTTCCGTGCTTTGCACTTCCACACTCCTAATATCATTACACCGCAATCGGTATATTTTTGATCTGTGGTCCTGTCACATAATCTTCTACGATCAGATCATCCACGGTAAACTGATAAAAATCCTTCACCTCTGGGTTTAAAGATACCTTTGGTGCCGGATGCTCTTCTCTTTCAAGCAATTCCTTAATCAGCGGTACATGCCTGTCATAGATATGTGCATCTGCTATGACATGAACCAGTTCTCCCGGGATCATGTTGTTTACCTGTGCCACCATCATAAGCAGAATCGCATACTGACACACATTCCATCCATTGGCCGCCAGCATATCCTGGCTTCTCTGATTCAGTATGGCATTTAACACCAGCCTCTGATCCTCACTGTCTGAAGATGGCGCTGTTACATTATACGTCATACTGTAACAGCAGGGATCCAGGCCACCTGAATGGAGATATTCAAACTGATACATATTCGTCATAATCCGCCTGCTGTATGGATTTTCTTTCAGCTGACGCAGTACATAATCCATCTGGTCGATCTCATCCCCCTTGTAAATAAACTTTCTGCGGATGACATCACCATAACAGGTTCCGATGCTTCCTGTCTCATCAGCCCAACTGTCCCAGATATGGCTGTGAAGATCCTTCACATTATTAGACTTCTTCTGATAGATCCAGAGGATCTCATCCATAGCGCTTTTCAGCGCAACCCTGCGAAGCGTAATGGCAGGAAATTCTTTTCTTAAATCATAACGGTTTACCACTCCAAACTTCTTGATCGTATAAGCAGATTCCCCAGTATCCTCCCACTTCGGGCGAACCAGTTCTCCCCTTGTGTCCGTTCCGTTTTCTATAATATCTCTGCATGTTTCCTTGAATAATTTATCTGCGTAACTCATTTTTCCTCCGGTTAAATTAAATTTACCTGAATGTTTCCTTTCTGATGCAGATCACAGATCATCAGGAAGGAAATGCCATCTGCAATTTTCCTATGCTGGTATCCTCCGCAAAACCAGCCAGGTTATACAATACCAGAATATCCGTATACTCACCCTGTTTCACAAATTCTGCCAGATCTTCATTAAAATATCTAAGATCCACGATATCGATCTCACTGAAATCCTGCATGGCAAAACTCAGAAAACAGTTTGCATAAGAATCCTTAAATACCAGGAGCTTTCTCTCTGACTCTGCCTGTGTCCCGGCTTCGATCAGAGGCTGATTTCCCCCGAAGAATACGGCATATTTATCTCTTCCATTTAAATAGCTCTCATCATAAAGGGTGTCCCGCTTTTCCGTATGGTTATACGTCAGTTCATAAGGTACTTCCTTTATTGGAATATAGGCTTCTATCGTATCCGGAATTACTTTTGTATTTACCTTGGCATCTATGGTGCCATAAAAATCACTGGCAAGTTCTTTGACATGATACCCTTCATCTGGCAGAGCCTCAAGCCCTATACTATCTGCCCAGGCAAGATAAGCATATCTTGCTCCAAGGGTTTTCCAGTGATGATCTGTCCGATAAAAAATCTCTTCTTCCTGATGTGATTCCAGTACCTGTTTTACATCTACATACGTATCAGCCGGCACTGCTTTTCTGATTTCTTCCAGATAAGTGCTCTCTTCGGTACTTTCCGCAAAGGGCGGAAGCTTTTCCTTCAGAACCTCCACTGCATTTGGCACCATAAGTACCTTTACATGATCTGCACCGTACAGTTCTTCTGCTTTCTGCAAAAACTCTGCTAAATACGTTACATTTCTTTTCGCTGTATTTTCTGTAAAGATTCCACTGTGTTTTTCAATCAGATATCCATCTTCTGCAAAATAAACACCATTGGTTTCCTGTTTCCCGGATAGTCTTTCTACTTTTGTCTTTGCGCTAATCCAATTATCTCTGCCTACAAACTGATCTGCCAGATAAGTTTCATATTCGTTTTCAAAAGTTCTGTCCAGCACAGCCTCCAGGGATAACTTCGGGAACTGCGTCAGAACCCGGTTCTCTTTCTCAGAAAACTCCTTGTCCGGCAACACAATTGTCGCAATTGTAAATCCAAAGATCAGAATCAGGAAGAAGCTGATTATGATCCAGTTTTGTCTTTTTGTCATTCTTTCCTCCGTTAATCATATGATACCTGCGAATTGTTCCGTGCTTTGCACTCCCACAATTCTCCCCGCTTATGAGCAAGCTCATGTGGGTTCCATGTGGGTTCAAACCTTTTGATGCTGGTATCATTAGAATCTAAAGTATAGAAATGGATTATACGTCGCATCCACCAAATATGCAACTGAGAGGAAAAAGATTCCTCCATAAAATAATATTCTCAGTATCATCTGCAAACCAGCTGCGCTGCCGCATCTTTTTTCCAGCCAACATCCCATCTTCTGTGGAAGCCTGGTCACTGCAACGGCCAGAATTACCAAAAGTATCGCGTAATTGTAAAACAGATAAACGGTTGTATTATCTGCAAGAGCTGCACCAAATCCTCCAAACATAGCTCTGATATAGGCCAGTGCCTTTCCCACATCCTCCAGTGCAAACAGTACCCATCCGATGATGACAAGAATCATCGTATACAGATTCTGCAGAGCATCCGGCCATTTTTCCATAAAACGCTTTAATACAAACTTTTCCAAAATAAGAAGTATTCCGTAATATAATCCCCATAACACAAAGTTCCAGCTGGCTCCATGCCAGATACCGGTCAGCATCCAGACAATCAGGAGATTGCAGATCTGTCTTGGTATCCCTTTGCGGTTTCCTCCTAGGGGAATATATACATATTCCCGGAACCATGCTCCCAGGGACATGTGCCATCTTCTCCAGAATTCTGTAATACTTCTGGAAACATAGGGATGGTCAAAGTTTTCCAGAAAATGAAATCCAAACATCCTGCCAAGACCGATTGCCATATCAGAATACCCGGAGAAATCAAAATAAATCTGGAATGTATAAGCAATTGCTCCCAGCCAGGCAGTTGCCACCGGCAGTGTTCCCACCTGCATGGCAGAAATCGTATCCCAAAGACTTCCTATATTATTGGCAAGTAATACCTTCTTACCCATACCAATCATAAAGCGGTTGATTCCACTGACGAAATCATCCGTATTCTCTGTCCGGTGTTCCAGCTGCTGTGCTATGGTCTTATACTGCACGATCGGTCCTGCTATCAGCTGCGGAAACATGGATACATACGTTCCATACTTCATCCAGCTCTTCTGAACATCTGTCACCCCTCGATATACATCAATCGTATAGGACATCGTCTGGAATGTAAAAAAAGAAATCCCAATAGGAAGTACAATGTGAAGCAATGGAATCGATGTTCCCAAGACTCCATTCACCGTTCCGATCAGAAAATCTGTATATTTGAAAAATCCCAGCATTCCCAGGTTATAAACAACAGAAAGGAGAAGCCATGCCTTCGCCTTTCCCATTTTCTTCTTTTTCTTACAACTGCTGATGCGCAGTCCTACAAAATAATCCACTGTTATGGAACAAAGCATGATCAGAACATACTTCGGTTCTCCCCAGGCATAAAAAAACAGGCTGAATAAAAACAATACTACATTTCGAAATCTTGCCGGCAATACATAATACAATACCAGTACCAGAGGCAGGAACCGAAACAAAAACAGTAAACTACTAAATACCATATACTTCCCCTGAAAATCATAATTTTTTATAAATATTTTTGAAAACTATTTACAATTACCTCAATTATTATATAATAGACTATGTCAAAAAACAATATTTTTTGCGTTAAGGAAAACGAATGATACTGTTCCGGCGTTACTGTCCCGCGAGGGTTTTCGTAAGAAAATCCCGAGTTTTGAAAGCAAAAATCCATTTGCGAAGCAAATTATGCATGGATTTTGCTCGTTACTGGAACGAAGTGAACAGTAACGAACGAATGTGAGGGGGATATATGGCACCAAATAAAAGGAAACCCACTGCAAAGGAAAGACGCAGCGGGTTTATTATTAATGTATTAACGCTAATCGTTCTGATCCTTCTCGTTTTTGAGGGGAAAAGCTTGATTAGCTTATTTTCTGATATCAGTATTCGTGAAAGAATCCGGTCCGAAGAAGAAGAGATCTTTGCCAGTGCAAACTTACTGACTTCGGAAACAGAGACAGAGACAGAGGCCGCAACAGAAAGTGTGGCATCTACAGAAGCTCCTGTGAAAGAAGCAGAACCGAAAGAAGATACGCGCATGGTTGGTCTTCCAGATGGCACAGAAGCTTATCTTTCCTGTGTTCTTCCTGCTCAGGCAACAGAGATTGATGAATCTTATTTTGAAGATGCTGTCTTTATTGGAGATTCCCGTATGGAGGGTTTCCGCAATTTTTCCGGCATTACAAAGGGAAATTTTGTAACTGCAGTAGGTATGGAGATGGAGAATTTCTACACCGATGCACAGATTGCCTCTGCAAAGGGTCCGGTTCTGGCTATGGATGCTCTGCAGAATTTAAATTATTCCAAGATTTACATCATGCTTGGAACGAATGAGCTTGGTGCATATGATATGCCTGCTGTTAAGGATTCTTATACCAAGATCATAAAGGATGTGAAATCCTGCTCTTCCTCTACAGATCCTGTTGTCTATGTCTACCCTGTTATGTATGTGGAAGAAGCTCTGGTTACTACCGGAGATTATGTAAATAATGAGAACGTGGACAAGGTCAATACTCTCATACTTGAGATGTGCCAGGAAAACGGATATCATTACATCAACCTGAACGAGATTCTGACAGATGGAAATCACTCCCTGATTTCCGGAGCTTCCGAAGACGGTATCCATCTGAATCAGGAATATTGTGAAAAAAGCCTGGAATACACCAAGACCCATTATATCCCGGCTGTATAAAAAAGGAGAAACATATGAAGAATCTGAAGAAAAAATTTACACTCGCAGCTCTCGCCATTCTGGCTGTGTTCTTATTCACTGCCTGCGGCGATAAGAAATCCAACGATGTTACTGTTGATATCAGCCAGCTTTGCGGCGACCTGCAGGAAACTATAACAAGTGGAGATCTGATCCTTGCTAATGAGAACAATCTGGCCGCAACTTACTTTTTCGATATGGATAAGTTAGAGGAAAGCATCGCAGCTCTGAACTCCGGAGCAAATGCCTGCGAAATCGCCATTGTAAAATGTAAAGACAGCGATTATGTATCAGAAGTAGAGGATCTTTTCAAAAACCGTGTTGAGAATCAGTCCAACCTCTTTGCAGACTACAATGCAGCAGAGGTATCCAAACTCGATTCCGCTATTATCAAATCCGTTGGAAATTATGTAGTCTTCTGTGTAACAGATGACACAGCAAAAGCTGAAGAGATATTAAAAAAAGCTGGTTTCTAAACCAGCTTTTTTTATACTGCCAGTGGTGCTACAGTCACCAGATAGAATAAAAGCAAATAGGACAGGGACCAAATTTCCTTCAAATATTCTCCAAAATATGCACATTCCAGGATTACCACAATAACACTCCATCGATCATCATATTCCTATTGATGTGATGTTCCATATCTTTCATAATCTTCTTCTCATCTCCACATCCTCATTACTGATTTGATGCGGATTATTTTTGTCAATTTTTTTCAGTTCCTGCCATACTCGTCCAATCGGCAGTCCCACAATGGTCTGATATTCCCCGGATATTCCTTTGATATGACGGGCAAATATTCCCTGAATCCCATATGCCCCTGCCTTATCCATAGGTTCCCCTGAATCTACATAGGAAAGGATTTCTTCTTCTGTCATGGGATATACTTCAACCTGTGCTGCTTCATGAAAGGAATATCTCCAGTCATCTCGAATAAAGGTTACTCCCGTATATACTTCATGGGTCGTTCCCTGAATGCTTCTTATCATTCTGACAGCATCTTCTCTGTCCTTTGGCTTTCCAAGAATATTTCCATCTTTGACTACTACGGTATCTGATCCCAGCACGAATCTGCCCGGGTGCTCTTTGGCTACTGCCTGTGCTTTTATGGCAGATAATTCCTCCACAATCTCACCTGGCAACGTCTTTTCTGTATACTCTTCTACGTCACTTACGATTACTTCAAAGGGAATGCCTGCTAAGGTCAGAAGTTCCCGGCGTCTTGGTGAACCAGAAGCTAATATAATTTTTTCCATTTTATTTTCCTCCATAATACTTGCGTATTATCTTGCATACTTTCTTCCTGTATTATACAATACCAGTCACAAAAATCAATGATACGTATGCAATCTTTTCCTTGCCAAAAACCGCTCCTTATGCTATTATACTAGCAACTCTTTGCACTGCATATAAATCTACAGTACAAACTGAGCAGACCGTGACAGGATGTCATGGAGTCGGGTCACGTAAGGTGACAGTGGAATTTTCATCCACGGGACAGTAGTTGCTAATACTGATTCGTGGGTGTTTTTTTATACTTT
>JBJEMC010000002.1:0-21054 GCA_051879475.1 Muricoprocola sp.
TTGTTTCCATGTCGAAAAAGCACATATATTAGTACACATATTGATGGAAATAACCAGAATATATCCAGTTTTTTCTTTTTCACTTCTTCTGCTTCTTTGGGGGCATCCGTTTCTTTTTGTGGCTTTTGCATTGAATTTTTTGTTACGCTTTGTCTTTTTCCATACCAGAAGCTGATTTCTTCTGCTACATTCTCATTTCCGGCTTTATCCCGGGCAATGATTTGTATCTTCTGCCACTGCTGCGCCTGTTCAAGAGAAATTTCCTGTTCTTGTTCCAGATTTTGCATCATCAGTTTTCCATTTAAATACACACAGATTTCTTCTAAGGCAAGATTGTCTCTGCACTGGATATGAACACTTTTTCCCTTTTCTCCATCATAAATCTCTCCATCTTTTACCCCACTTACCATGATATCTGGCATGGTTTTATCTACGGCGAACTCTATTTTCTGCTCTTTCATGCGATTATCTGAACTGTTATTGGCTCCATCCTGGCTGGAAATAATCACCGTATACATTCCTTCCTTCTCAAAAGTGTTCGGATGAATCATATATCGGTACTCCTTCCAGGCCCAGGAGGTTCCTCCTTTTTCCACTTCATAATCTACTTCCCGGGTTAGTTCTTTCACTTCTCCATCATGCAGAACTACAATATGAGAGGCGGTAATCTCATCTATATTAATCTCCTTTATAATTACCTCTGGTGACTCTTTTAAATAAAACTGCTTCAGTCTCTCCTTTGTCTGTTCCTCAAGTTCATATACCGAACCAAAACGGTTAACGGAAAATACGATTTTTTCCTGTGATACGTTTCCCGCCAGATCTTGTGCCCCCACAGTCAACTCATATCGATCATCCCACTCTTTTTTTCTTGGAAGATCTTCTGTTTCCACCTCAGCTCCCTTGGCATTTTCCTGTATCTTTTGCTGAAGATTCCTTTTTCCTGTCATGCCTCCCTCCAGACTGATTTTCAGGCTTCCTTCTTTATAATTTGTATCCGAACAGATAATCCGCGGTGCAACGATTCCGCCATTTGCACTCCCATTAACAATTCCCGATATTGCGATTTCCGGTTTCTTTTTATCAATCACAATTTCCGGTCCTTCCAGAATCCTTTCATTCCCCACCTGGTCAATCAACCTTGCTTTTATCTTCCAGATTCCTTCTTCTGTGATCACCTGCTCTTTGGTATTTATCCAGCTGACAGAATCCGCTAATCTGTTCTCGTTTTCTTCCTGATTTTTTCTTGAAACTATGATCTCTGTAGTTTTCAAGCCACTTCCCTGATCTGATTCTCCCAAAAGCCGGACGGTAACTGCCTGATTCGAATAAAAAACATCTCCCACATTTTCTGTCTTTCCATCTATTTCCCACATTCCCTCAGGAGCAGTTTCATCCACTTTCCAGGTGACCTCCGCTGGACTGGACACAGCCAGAATCTCTCCTTTTTCAGAGCGTTTCAGCAATGTTACCTTTCCGCTGCCGTAAGTCTCTTCCTCTACGATGCCTTCTGAAAAACCACAATCCTCTAAAAGATTCACCTTGAGCTGCTCTCCCTTTCGAACCCATAGAGTACCATCTGTATCTTTCCAGAAAGCCTCAGGATTTTCTCCTGTTACTTCAAAATTTCTGTTATTTGTCACAGATTTCTCCACCAGGTAGACATCTCCCGGATAAACGGTTTCTTCAGAAAAATAATAGTTCTTGGAGGGATTTCCTGTGTATTCTCCATTACTTTTTCTTTTTAGTATGACCGCATTGTGATAAATTACTTCTTTATTATAAGAATACATGGGACTGTCTTTCTGGATTACATCTGCATCCAGGGTAAGTTCAGGATAGCAAAAATCTGGCGGTATTAGTTCATTTCCAGATGCATCTGTTACAAAACCTTTTACCTGGATCATATCCCCCATAAAAAAATCCAGATTCTCCATCTCACATTCTGAATAATACTCTTTTCTTGCATCTCCGATCCATACCGTCAGAGGTCTGGGAAGAATCTCGACCTGTAATTTCTGTATCTGATCTTTTACCAGATCTGTGTTTAGTTCATATCTTTCGCCTCCCTCTCCATATAATAAAAAGTCACACTCCACCTTCCAGGTTCCCACATCTGCCTTTTTTGTCTTTCCCACAATTTCCAGGCGGACTCCTGCGGGAAGTCCGCTGACTCTCACTTTTAACGGCACATTTCTGGAACCATCATAAACCTTCGTTCCGTCTGAGGAAGCCACAGAAATCTCTGTGATATAAATCTGCCTCTTCTGGCTCTCTGTCTCTGTTTCTATCTCTGCCTGGGTTTCACTTTCTGGCATGCTTTCTGTTTCCGGCTGCGTATCTGTTTCCCCTCCCTCGTCATACTCCCATCCGGTTTCTTCCTCAAAAGGGTTCCAGGTATCAGAAAATTCCGAAAAACCGACCTCTTCCCATGCTCCTGCCTGTACTGGCATCAATCCCACTGTTCCGAGAATCACAGCACCTGCAACAACGTTTTTTACTTTCAATAATCCCTCTCCATTCTTTCAAAGCTTTCTATTATCTGTTGCCGTAATGATGCAATGGCTTCTGCGTTTTCCTGCAGTACCTTACTGTCCTGGAGAATTTCTTTTTCTCTCCTTTCTGTTTCATCGACAATCTGCATCATTTCCTCTTTTGTCACTCCACTGTCCAAAAATTCATATGTATAACGTAAGATAGCTGACAGCATTTCCTGCCAGAGTGCCAGGGTCGTAACTGCTCCATCACTGCTGCTGACGGGAAACTGCCACAGTTCCAATAAATCTTCCCAATACCTGCCGAAAAACTCTTTTCCCAGTCCAGTGGCAGCATATTGTTCCAACTCTGCCTGATACGCTCCGATTCTGGCATAGATCTGACTGCGATTCCGCTTTTCCTCCTCTCCGAAAGCCTTCTCAGAGCTGTCACAAACATTCTGAAACCAGTTTACCGCAATTTTTCTTCCATCCCTTCCTTCATAAAAATACCAGTAGGCAAGTCCCATCTGATAAGAAACTTCTGCATATCCTCCTTCATTCTTTTTCAGATATTCTTCCATGGAAATGCCTGTTTTCGGATCTTCTTTTTTCAAAACTTCTTCCAGATATCCTCCCTCTTCCTGAGTCAGAACCAGATCCTCCAGACACATTTGAATAAAGCATACATATCCATCTTCTCTCTGGGGCTCCAGACAGATCAGTTCCTGCAGCTTCTCTCTTTGTTCCTCCGGTTCTCCCTTTTTGGCAGCATCTAACAGTTCATCATATTCATACAGCATCTGAGTCTGTTTCTGAATTCTCCACAGACTCTCCCCTGCTCCCGTCAAAAGCCCTGCACAGATTAGCAAAAGCAGGATTCTTTTCTTATTCTTATTACGTATCTTTTTTAATTCTTTTCTGAGAATCCTCGTAGCATCTCTGAATAAATCTTCTGTGTCTGTCACTTTATGAATAGCTGATTCTATTTCTTTTTTTACATAATCCTGCTTTTTGTTTTGGGACATCTTCTCCTTTTTCTCCATACATTGCAGGAGATAATCCAGAAGAACTTTTATTCCCATGATATCCGGCCATAAGAAATCTCTCCAGCTTTTCTCCTCTTTCTGGAGGAGCAGGCTGCCTGTACGTTTTCCCTCACTGCCCAACAGACTGACAGACCCCAGATCCAGTAATACAATTCGGCCATTTTGCAGCATAATATTAGATGGCTTCAAATCGCCATATAGAATCGGAGGGTTCTGCTGATGCAAATATTCCAGAATTTCACAAATCTGAATTCCCCACTCCAAAATCCGTGTAAAAGAGAGCTGCTTTCCTTTTTCCAGATAGGATTCCAGCGTCTCCCCTTCCACATACTCCATAACAAGAATCAGCTGTTTCTCATCTTCCAGAATATCAACAATTTCCGGAAGTCCACTATGTGTGAGCCTTTTCCAAGCCTCAACTCCTTCCTTTAAAAAACATGGATTGTCCTTCTCCAATACCTTTAGTGCATAAAACCTGCACATGCGTTCCTGCCTGGCAAGATATACAGTTCCCTCTGAGCCTTTTCCCAGAGGACGCAAAATACGGTATCGGCCATCAATCAGATTACCAGCATCCAAAAAAAGCCTCCTTTTCGTTATGTTATTTTCAAATGTCCTTAATTGAAATCGTTGGCGAACGCCAGGAAATGATTTCAAGAAAAATTAAGATAAGGGTATTATACGGCATTTCGATTTTTTTGTCCAGAAAAAATGTGCCCATTTTCTGCTTAGATACCTACGGATTGTTCCGTGCTTCGCACTCTCACAATCCGCCCCGCCATTCGCATATTGCGAGATTATCATCTCACTTTTATGCTCATATCAGGGCGGATCCCAATGTCTTTCACCCACATATGAGCAAGCTCATGTGGGTGAAAGACATTTTGCCCCTGGTATCAGTTACATTCTTTCCGGTGCTTCAAATCCCAGAACATCAATACAGATTTCCAGTACTTTCAGAGTCAGTGCCAGCAGACGGATCCATGCCGCTTTCTGCTGTACATTTTCTTCGGATAAGATCTTTGTCTCATGATAGAATTTATTAAATGCATTTGCCAGATCATAGATATAAGAGCAAATCTTATGTGGTGCGATTTCTTCAAAAGCATTTTCCATGACGCCGTTAAACTTGCAGATTTCCAGCATAAGACCTTTTTCGCTGTCGCTGACCGCGCTGCTGATCATGCCCTCTTCTACGTTTCCACCTGCTGCTTTATATTTGTTCAGGATAGATTTGATTCTGACCATGGTATACAGGATATATGGGCCTGTGTTTCCTTCAAAAGAAGTGAAACGGTCAATATCAAATACATAATCCTTGGATGCCTGGTTGGAAAGGTCTCCATACTTAATTGCAGACAATCCTACGATGCGGGCTGTTTCCTTTGCTTCTTCCGGATCAATCTCATGATTGTCCATGATCTTTCTGTACATCTCTTCATTGATTTCACGAATCAGGTTTTCAAGACGCATAACGCCGCCGTCACGAGTCTTAAACGGTTTGCCGTCTTTTCCATTCATTGTGCCAAATCCCAGCCAGCGAAGATTTACGTCTTCCGGTACAATGCCTGTCTTCTTAGCGCAGCGGAACACCTGAACAAAATGCATTTCCTGTCTCTTATCTGTTACATACAGCACTTCTGCCGGATGATATAGCTTCATACGTTCTACAAGAGTTGCCAGGTCTGTGGTGGCATAAAGAGATGCACCGTCAGATTTTACGATAATACATGGTGGAATCTCCTTGGAATCTGTCTCTTCTTTTACATCCACCACATATGCTCCCTGGTCTTCATAGGCAAAACCGTCTTCTTTCATCTTCTGCACCATATCCGGAATATACGGCTGAGCATCTGATTCCCCTTTCCAGAGATCAAAGAAAACATTTAATTTTCCATAATTTTTCTTCAGGTCAGTTACAGAAACTGCCATGATGTGATCCCAGAGCGCGCGGTAGCCTCTTTTTCCCTGCTGAAGCTGGAAGGTAGCCTCCAGGGCAGCCTCTTTATATGCTTCATCTTCTTTGGATTTCTTACTTGCCGCAGGATAGATTTCTTCCAGATCACTGATGGTAAATGGCGCCTCTTTTGGATATTCTCCTGTATAGTCATCCTGGAAATACACCAGATCCGGCTGCCTGCTCTTAAGTTCAGTAATAATCAGCCCCATCTGAAGTCCCCAGTCTCCCAAATGCACATCACCGATTACTTCATGTCCCATAAAGCGTCCCATACGCTTAATGCTTTCCCCAATGATAGCTGCACGAAGATGACCTACATGAAGTGGCTTGGCAACATTGGCTCCGCCGTAGTCAATTATGATGGTCTTCGGCTCCTTTGCTTTCTCTACAGAAAGATTTTCATCTGCCTGCATCTGTCTTAAATAATCTGCCAGGTATTCCTTTGAAAGCTTCAGATTGATAAAGCCTGGATTTACAGCTGTGATTTCTTCAAACATCTCGCTGCCTTTCAGATTTTCCACAACTTCATTCGCAATCATGATAGGTGCTTTTTTATATTTCTTTGCTCCTGCCATGGCACCGTTGCACTGATACTCACACAGATCAGGGCGATTGGAAAGTGATACTTTTGCAAGGGATGCATCATAGCCAGCTTTTTCAAATGCCGGAACCAGTTCTCCGGCAATCAGCTCCAGAATTTTCTTCATTTACTCTTCCTCATTTCTGTAACCTCGTTACTGTTCACGCCGTTCCAGTAACATTAGTTTACTTTCTCTAACATCGTTTTCCATTATACTTGGTTATCTGCGCATTTTCAACCGATTTCTTGAATTCCATGTGGTTGACGTTTCTTCTCATCTGCTTTATACTAAATAAAAATTATAATAATATCAAAAAGGAGTATCCCATGGAATATACAAAAAATTTTGAATCAAGATGCCCGGTCGATTCTTCAAAGGTCCAGCACACTGTCACATATACAAAAGGGAGCTGCAGCCGCTACCCGGAAGATACCATGACTTCCTTCGTCTGCAGCCGCAACTCCGCCTGTGTAAAATGTTCTCAGAATTATCTGGATTAGCAATACTGCTCCAGGAACTTTTTCATTTCTTCCTTAGGTCTGAAACCCACAGTCATCCCCACCTGTTCTCCATCTTTCAGAACAATCACTGCCGGGATATTCATGATACGGTATTTCTGTGCCAGTTCCATATTAGAATCTACATCTGCACTGAAAAATTCGATCTGTCCCGCCATTTCTTCGGAAAGCTCTTCCAGAACAGGTTCCAGCATCTTGCATGGTCCACACCATACTGCGGAAAAATCAATCAGAGCCACTTTACTGTTTTTTGCTTCTGTCATATCACTGTTATTGATCTTCTTTATCATTGTCTATTCCTCCTGTCTGTTACTGTTCACGTGCGTCCCAGTAATGTCTGTTTCTTTTCATTATTTGGATTTCCGGCCAAGATAAGCAACTGCTGACAAAGCCGCTACATTTCCCTGTCCGGCAGATTTGATATACTGATAAGGCTTTCCTGCCAGGTCTCCGCAGGCATAACAGCCTTTCAGATTTGTCTCCATCTGAAGATTCACCTCTACATGATTTCCATCCATCTTAAGCCCCGGAACCAGATTCTTGGGAGAAACGCTTTCTCTTAAAATAAAGATTCCGTCTGCCTCATACTCATTCCCTTCTTTTGTCCTGATTCCATTGGCCTTAAAATCACCAAATATAGAAACCGGGGTTTCTTTTACTACCTTAATAGATTCCGGCAATTCCGGTTCTCCTTTGTAAACAGGGAAATATAGTACTTCCTCTGCAATCTCTGCCAGGAACCGGGCTTCTTCCTCGGCTTCCTTATGATAACCGGCCACGATTACTTTTTTCCCACGGTAAAACTGTGCATCACAGGTTGCACAGTAGCTTACACCTCTTCCCAGTAATTCGTCTTCATTTTCCAACGGTTTTGTCTGTGACAGTCCCATGGCAAGGATGACTGTTTCAGCCTCATACATATTACCAGCAAGAGTCTGGACTGCAAAATACTCACCCATGGAATATACGGTAACGACCTGCTCTGGGGTAATCTCTATTCCCATTGCATCCAGATGATTATGGTATTCTTCTGCCAGTTCCTGACCGCTTACTTCCGGAAGCCCCGGATAATTTAAAATCTGATGTGCCTTCTGAATCTTTTCACTCAAACGTTCTGAGCCAAACATGATAATCTTCTTGTTTCTTACTTTTGCAGTGATTGCTGCAGAAACACCTGCCGGTCCACTTCCAATAATTGCAATATCATATCTTTCCATACATTCCCTCTCATCCTGGTCAG
Source organism: Muricoprocola sp. (assembly GCA_051879475.1). Lineage (GTDB taxonomy): Bacteria > Bacillota > Clostridia > Lachnospirales > Lachnospiraceae > Marvinbryantia. Next base: position 7,823 of record JBJEMC010000002.1, read on the forward strand.
CAGGAATCTTTTTTCTTCTACTTATTCAGATCTGCCAGGTTTGCCCATGAATCGTCTTCAAAATAGTTGATCTTCATGGCAGCCTTTACTTTGCTCAGTGTTTCTGCTGCCTTAGCCTCTGCTGCTATACTTCCCGCTTTCAGGATATCGTATACATCCGGAAGTCTCTTTTCCCACTCTTTACGGCGTTCTCTGATCGGTCCAAGCTCTGCCTGCATTACATTGTTCAGGAACTTCTTCACCTTCACATCCCCAAGTCCGCCGCGGGTATAATGTTCTTTCAGTTCATCCAGGTTCTTGTAATCCGGAAGGAACTCTTCAAAATGTTCCGGACGACTGAAGGCATCCAGATAAATAAATACAGGATTTCCTTCTACTTTTCCCGGATCTTCTACACGCAGATGATTCGGATCTGTGAACATGGACATAACTTTCTTTTTCACATCTTCTGCTTCATCAGAAAGGTAGATACAATTTCCAAGAGATTTGCTCATTTTTGCCTTGCCATCAATTCCCGGCAGACGCAGGCATGCCTTGTTGGAAGGAAGCACGATTTCCGGTTCCACCAGAGTTTCCCCATATACACTGTTAAACTTATGAACAATCTCCTTACACTGTTCCAGCATCGGAAGCTGATCCTCACCTACCGGCACCTGTGTGGCACCAAAGGCAGTGATATCTGCTGCCTGGCTGATCGGATAACAGAAGAAGCCTACCGGAATGCTTGCCTCAAAGTTTCTCATCTGAATTTCTGCCTTAACGGTAGGGTTACGCTGTACACGGGAAACTGTAACCAGATTCATATAATAAAATGTCAATTCTGTCAGTTCCGGCACCATGGACTGGATAAAAATCGTTGACTTGTCCGGATCAATTCCGCAGGCCAGATAATCCAGTGCTACCTGCATAATATTCTGGCGTACCTTTTCCGGATGCTCTGCGTTATCTGTCAGAGCCTGCGCATCCGCGATCATAATATAGATTTCATCATAAATACCGGAATTCTGTAATTTTACTCGTTCAGAAAGGGAACCAACATAATGTCCAACATGGAGTCTTCCTGTTGGGCGGTCACCTGTCAAAATAATCTTTTTCATCAAGTTTCTCCTTAAATTCAATATTCACGGTTCTGTAATAATTAAACCATTTCCATTAGTTTTTATTGTATCATTATTTATGAAATATGTTAAGAGAGAATTTATATCTAATTGCTTTCTTCTGTCAACCTATGGTAAGATAAAGGTAAACATTATCATCTTAGAGAGGAGAATCGAGTTGAATCTAAAGAAACCCACTTTTCCTGCATTGCTGTTTTTCTTTCTGGTTCTTCACCTGTGTACTTTTACAGCATTTGCAGCATCCACCTCCAGGCCGGCCACCCCAAAGTATTTTCAATATACTGCCCTGGGCGATAAGGCAGTGACGTTGAAATGGCAGATTGTGGAGGAATCCGACGGTTATGAGATTGCCCGCTATGACAGCAGTATCAAAAATTACCGCCTTGTACGTACCATCTGGTACAAGACATCAAACAAAGTGCAGATTACCGGACTGACGCCTGGAAAGTACTACAAGTTCCGAATCCGCAGCGTAAAAAAATTAAAGAATGGCAAAAAAATCTACAGCAGTTTTTCTGATCCCGTTACGATCACAGCCGTAGAATTTCCTGATGACGTCAAAGCCATCCGAGATCCTTATTATACTGTAAAAGTAAATTCTGCTGTTACTGTCAATAATAAGACCACAAACACCACACAGAAATTAAAAAAAGGAACTCATCTGGCCGTTACCTCTAAAACGGGCACAACGGTTACCGGATATCTGAAAAACGGCAATATCGTTACCCTTCCCCGGGCAGCCCTGACCTATACAGGTCTGGACTCTTCTACAAAGAACGATTATAGTACCGCCCTCAAAGAAAAATTCGTAAACCTGAAAGGTCTGCAAAGCAGCACTGAATGGCTGATCTGGGTCTCTGAATATAAACTGCGGGTAAATATCTTCAAGGGTTCCAGAGGCAAATGGAAATTACAGCGCTCTGCCATCTGCGCTTCCGGGAAATGGAGCACTCGTACCGCCAGCGGGATCCGAAAGATTCTTCAAAAAATCTATTATGGAGAATACGGAGCACCTTACATATTCTTTTCTCCGGGAACCGATAAAGGTGGAACTGCTGAAAGTCCTATGGGATGCGCCTTCCACAATCTGGTGGACAAGAACTATGGAGTTTCCGTTTCCCACGGCTGTGTACGTTTAAAACCAGAGGATCTGTATTATATCTATGATAACTGTCCGATAGGAACAACAGTATACGTTTATTAAAAAATCACCTTACGAAAAAAAGAGTTCTGAACAATCAGAGCTCTTTTTTCTTAAAAAACATAGGATATATCCCAATATCTACGAAAGTAATCACTGCATATCTGCACAGACGTACAAGATACGCTGCCAATGTACCGGATTCCAGGAATTCTTTTGAAAACGGAAGCTTCAGTATCACTCCCAGTCCCAGGAAGATTACCATTCCTCCCAATATTCTCAAGATCCGGGTCTGCCATTTTTCTGTTTCTTTAAAATTCACATATTTTTCTTCGAAGAGGAAGCCTGCAAAGGCTCCGATCATAATTCCGTAACAGGTAAAGTATTCTTCTGTCCTGCAATAGAACATCCCTGGAAGTCCTGCCAGAATCAGAAGCAGATAAATCAGCCTCTGATCTTTTATCTTTTTCTGCAAAACTGTACCGACCAACACTGCCAGTCCTCCAATCAGCCAGCCGCCCAGGACATCCGTAGGGTAATGCATTCCCAGCACCACTCTGGAACAGCCCACCAACAGTATCAACACAACTGACAGGATCCATAATGTTTTCTTCTTTTTATAGGCTGCCAGGGAACCATATGCCGCTGCGGCATTCGTAGAATGGCCACTGGGGAAAGAATATCCCTGCGCTGACAGATTCGTAACATCGGCCTCCTTTGATACCGGTTTGAGACATTCAATTCCTTCATGGTTCAGGTATGGCCTGCGTCTTAAAAAGATGCTTTTTAACTGCGCTGTGCAGATCAATGCCGTCAACATGTTGATGCCGACGTACTTTCCATAGGCTTTATCATACCCCCAGTAAAGAAATCCCAATATCGCAATCATCACGATTTCTTCCCCAAATTCAGAACAAAATGATGCCAGCTGCACTCCAATTGTTCCCGTATGCTGCTGAATCCATTGCATGAGAGTTACTTCCCATTCAAAGAAAAACACATGGCCTGCCATATGCAGTCTTCCTCCCGTTTACATTTTTCTTTTATTACATTTTTTCTTCCATCACGCTTAAATATGCCGGACGGATAATCTTATCTGCACAGACAAGTTCCTCCATCCTGTGGGCACTCCAGCCAACAATTCTTGCCACCGCGAACATTGCGGTATATAATTCCCGCGGCATTCCCAGCATGTCATATACAAACCCACTGTAGAAATCCACATTCGGGCTGACACCTTTATAGATCTTGCGTTTTTCTGCAATCAGCTTAGGAGCGATTTCCTCAATATTCTGATAGAGAAGCATATCCTTCTGTCTTCCTTTTTCTTCAGCAAGTTCTTCTACGTATCGTTTGAAAATCCTCTCTCTTGGATCTGAAATAGAATATACCGCATGTCCCATTCCATAGATCAGTTTCTTTCTGTCAAAGGCTTCTCCATCCAGAATCCTGGACAGATAATGTTCAATTTCTTCTTTGTCTGCATAATCCCGGACATTCTCCCGGATATTGTCCATCATTTCCATGACTTTGATGTTCGCTCCGCCATGCTTCGGACCTTTCAGAGAAGACATGGCTGCCGCAATTGTAGAATAAGTATCTGATCCGGATGATGTTACCACTCTCGTCGTAAAAGTGGAATTATTTCCTCCGCCATGTTCCATATGAAGAATCAGTGCCGTATCCAGTGTCTTTGCCTCCACCTTTGTAAATTTCTTATCCGCACGCAGCATCATCAGAATATTCTCTGCTGTGGAAAGCGCAGGATCCGGTCTGTGAATATACATACTGCCGCCCTTTTCGTAATGATTGAAGGCATGATATGCATATACTGCCAACAGAGGAAATTCACTGATCATCTGTATACTCTGACGTAAACTGTTTTCTATACTGTTATCTGACAAAGTCTTGTCATAAGATGCCAGTGTAAGGATACTTCTGGTCATCCCATTCATGATATCCGCATTGGGGGCCTTCATGATAACGTCTCTTGTAAAATTGGTCGGCAAAGTACGAAACATACTGAGAAGTTCAAAAAATTCTGTCTGCTGCTCAGGTGTCGGCAGATCCCCGAAAAGCAGCAGATATGCGATCTTTTCAAATCCCATTTCCTCTTCTCCCAGATCTGCGATCAGTTTATTCACCTGATATCCTCTGTACCATAATTCACCTTCACAGGGAACCTTTTTACCGTCTACTTCTTTCTGTGAAACAATCTTGGAAATCTTTGTCAGCCCAGTGCGTACTCCATTTCCATTCAGATCCCTCAATCCCCGGTTTACACCATACTCTTCATATAATGCCGGCTCAATCCTGTCATTCCTGATACAGTCCTGACTCTTTTCCCAAATATAGTCTCCTATGTTTCTTATCATATCCTGGCCTCCTGTCTCTCTATCATAATCATCATAATGACACTTATTATACAAGATTATGTCAACCAATGAAATGAAATAACTCTAAAATAATCTTAAAAAACCTTAAACTCTTATCAGATTTTCTGATTTCCCCGATATGCCCTGAGTACTACCGCAGACATTGGCGGCAATGTCAGTGTAATATTTTTATGGTTCACCTCATAAAATATACCGTCCATGTGATAGCCATCCACAGTCGTCTGAATCAATTGAATCATCCTGTCATTTTCCAGGATACCAATATCTTTCACCCTGATTCCTCTTTCCATGGTATCATTACTGGTGTTTACAACCACAAGGATCTGATCTCTTCTTGTAAATCTTCCATAGGCAAGAAAATCCTGATCTGTTTCAATGATTTTGACAGAACCTTTCATAATAGCAGGACAGGACTTATGGATTCGGATCATCTGCTTATGAAAGTCGATCAGTTCATGGTCTTCCTGTCCCCAGGGGTAAGTTCTTCTGTTATCAGGATCGGTAAATCCACACACACCCGCCTCATCGCCATAATAAATCGTAGGTGCTCCAGGCCAGGTAAACTGAATGACAACAGCCATACGCATAATCGCCTTATTCACGTCCTGGGATGCTGCTTCATGTCCGAGATGCGCAACGCGTCCAACTTTGTGATTGGTTCTGGTGAGGAATCTTGAATGATCATGGTTAGACAGTTCGTTCATGGAGACCTGCAAAGAAGGAGCCAGAAAGCTTGCCATATAATGCCCCATAGCCCATTCAAAATGACTTCCTTTTCCCTTCATATCCGGACGGTATTCATCACTGTGTTTTTCCATACCTGTCAGGAACCAGGTTACCGGCTCCATAAAAGCATCATAGTTCATTACCGTATCCCATTCATCTCCCTGCAGCCAGGAACGGGGATCTCCATAATGCTCTGCAATAATAAGCGCATTGGGATTTGCTTCTTTTACCACTTCTCGGAATTCTTTCCAGAACTGATGGTTATATTCATTGGAAAATCCCAGATCGGCAGCCACATCCAGTCTCCATCCATCCACATTATAAGGAGGGGAAACCCATTTTTTCGCAATATGAAGAATATAATCATGAAGCTTCTGAGAATTCTCATAGGCAAGCTTTGGCAGGGTATTATGTCCCCACCATCCGTCATAATGTTCATTATACGGCCACGCATCCTGATTCGTGAATTTAAAGAAACTTCTATAAGGGCTATCTGCAGATACATAAGCTCCTTTTTCATAGTCCTCCTGATTTTCATAGATCCGTTCACGGTCCAGCCACTTATTAAAGGAACCACAATGATTAAATACTCCATCCAGAATAACCTTCATATTTCTGCGGTGGGCTTCCTCTACAAATTCAATAAAAAGCTGATTGCTGGCTTCCAGATTCGCTTTATTGGTAACACGCTGGATATACTTGCTGGCATTCCTGTTCTCATGATCCCAGGGTTCCAGGCAACTTCCCCCATCCTCCACAATTTTTCCATAATGAGGATCAATATAATCATAATCCTGAATATCATATTTGTGATTGGACGGAGAAACAAAAATCGGATTAAAATAAATCACATCTACTCCCAGATCCTGAAGATAGTCCAGTTTATCCATAACTCCCTGAATATCTCCGCCATAGAATTCCCTGATTCCCATATCAGATGCTGGCATCTTATTCCAGTCTGTCACTTTTGTAGTCATATCTCCAATATAGAAATATTCCCGGTCTTCTACATCATTGGTAGGATCACCATTATAAAAGCGATCCACGAAGATCTGGTACATAACTGCACCTTTCGCCCAATCCGGTGTCTTAAAGCCAGGCACAATGCCAAAAAGATATTCATTCCGGATTTCCTTGGCAACGCCACGTTTATCATAATAACAAACCAGACGGCCTACGCGAACTTCAAAGCAATATCTGATTGCTTTTGTACCCAGTTTAATATCGACTTTATAATAATCAAAATATCTGTCATCACTGTATTTTTCCATCTTCACAGATGACTCTCCATAACGCAGATACACAGTGTCAACATTATCTTTCTTTGTCCGAAAACGAATCGTAACGGTATCTCCCATCTCCGGCTCCATTGGAGTCACGTAGTTCTCCGTCTCATCACTGAAAAGTGCCTTTGGCTGAAACGCAGGGCGCATTCGTAATATATAATATTGAATATTATTTAGTAATTCTATTTTTTCCCAATTCAAGATTTTCTTCTCCACTTAAGCAGATATTTTTCATAATCTCTATTACTTTACACCATTGAAACATTGTTTGCAATCTTTTTATTCTTTATACAATAAAAAAGAGTTCTGCACGCAGAACTCTTTTTTGGAGAAGGTATTTCTTCTTATGGGGTGTTGCAAAAAACTATATAATGTATTGGGGGGTTTTACGATTAGTAGTATATCATGGGTTCCTTTTTTTGTGTGCACAAAATTTACAAAAATTGTTTGGTTTTTTTGTGCACTTTTTCATTCTTTTCAGTTATTTGTTATTCACTATCTAAAACCATACCAATCAGGTCAAATTTTTCGGTACTTACTATTACTTCAAAGTGATCCTTCTTTGGTTTTTTACATTTAATCATGACTGTTCTGTCTGATAAATTGTAATACCATCCGCTTTCTGCTTCATCCAGGTTTTCTTTAACCAGGTATCTGGTTAAACGTTCTCCATCTACAGTTACCCAGAATGCACCTTTCTGTTTGCTTACCACGCGGAAGGTAAGGTTCTCTACGGTATCTTCATAAGAACCTTCTTTATCAAAGGTGATCACAGTTCTGTCACCGGCTTTTACGCTGATGTTCGTTCTTGCATAAACACCTTTTTCGAAATCCCTGGTATGTCCATCATCATCGTACAATACAAAATTACAGTCAGTTTCAGCACTAATCAGATAATCCATTGTCTTTGCCACATCTGTGGATGCCTGATGGATATCCTCTGATGTCATGTAGACTGCTGAACCGCGCAGGAACATTGGCATAGATGCCAGAGTTACAGGGATTTCTATGGTCTGTCCACCTTCGTAGGCACGCAGATTATCAGCCATATCATACCATGTTGCTCCTTTTGGAAGATAAATGGTACGTGTTGTTGCACCCTTTTCTACTACACTGGCTACTAATACAGATGGTCCAAACATAAAGGTCAGGTTCTTGTCTGTGTAACAGTTTTCATCCTCAGGGAACTCCAGGAACAATGGTCTCCATGCAGGAATACCTGTTTCATATGCTTCACGCATCAGAGAATACAGATATGGAATCATACGGTAGCGCTGAGCAAAAGCTGCCCGTACATTTTCCAGATGTTCTTCATACATCCATGGCTGTGTAACTGTATTATCATCATTTGCGGAATTCATACAGAAACGTGGCTGGAACGCACCGTTCTGAATCCATCTGAGCAGCAGCTCACCTTCTGGTGCAGGTCCTGCAAAACCACCAATATCACATCCCATGTTTGCAACACCGGAAAGTCCCATTCCCATAATGGTTGCAATATTAAACTTCAAAGTTCTCCAATCAGTAAGGTTATCGCCGCCCCATACCTGTGCGTATCTCTGGATACCCGCATAGCCTGCGCGGTTGATGACATAAGGTCTTTCATTTGGATAAACCTCTTCAATTGCCTGATGTGCCAGATATGCCATCATATTAGAATGAATGATCTTCAGTTCTGCCATATCACCGCTTTCGCATTTTGCATTACGGTCTTCCACTCCGTCTAACTCGCAGTTATCATTCCATACAGTTGTGGCACCTTTTTCAAGAATGGTCTTCTTTAACAGTTCTTTCCAGGTTTTCCGTCCACCTTCACTGGTAAAATCGACAAATCTTCCATATCCTCCCCACCAGCGTCCAATATAATCTCCATTACCATCCGGATTCTTGATAAAGGCATCATTCTTCTCGTATTCTTTGACATATGGATGATTTGGAAGTACACCTGGTTTCAGGTTTGGAATTACATTGATTCCCATTCCTTTCATCTTTTCAAAAAATTCTTCCGGATTTGGAAAACGTTTTGAATTCCAGTTAAAGGTATAACGAAGATTATCTTCCTCACCGGAAGAATATCCACTTGCCAGCCAGAAATTGTCAATATAAATCTTTTCATCCTTGTGTTTCTGGATGACTTTATAGATTTCCTGGTCACAGTCTTTTTCCAGCTCTGCATAATACATTGTCGATGCAGTATATCCAATAGCCTGCTTTGTAGGCATTGCGCTTCTTCCTGTCAGCCAGGTATAACGACTTACAACATCTTTCATATCCGGTCCATTGATCAGGAACAGGTCAATATCCCCGCCATCTGCCTGATAGTAGCAGTAACGGTCCCAGTAACCACTGATTTCATTGCACATATCAAACACAGAATCATAGGAATTATTATAGAATAATCCCAATGCTTTCTTCTGCTGGTCATTGATACGGATATAAAACGGAATATGTTTATATAATGGTTCGCCAAATTCCGGGTCATGTCCGATGGCATCCTTTGGTGACATACGAAGTCTTCGTCCGGCTTTATCCAGATGGCCTGTTTTTTCGCCAAATCCATAGAAATGATCATGCCAGCGGTCAACACAGCTATAATGAGTGACTCTTCCCAGCTGATCCTTATCAAAAGCACGTTCCTTCAGGTCAGAATAGAGTTTGTTTCCTTCCAGGTCAAATAAAGCGAAACTAAACGGTTCTTTTCTGAGAAACAATTTACAGGTAGCAGTTGTAAAGGTAATCTTCTTTTCTGTTTCTTCATAAGGAACATCCAGAGCAGTTACTCTTTTTCTTTCCTTAACAAACAGCTCATCTAATTCATCTTCCCAGGCTGTTGTTACCAGAGCATAAGAAGCTTCTTTAAAATTACGGTCAAAGCTCACACGGATACGGATAATATCATCTGTCATGAAGATCAGTTTAACATCTCCCTGATCTCCATGGATAAGATAACCCTCATTTGTTTTCTCCATGCTGATAAACTTATGAAGCATCATAGTTATGTGTTCTCCTTTTACATTCCAATTAAGTCAAATTCTTCAAATGACACAGTTAATGTGATATCTTTCTTAGGATTCTGATATTTAATCTCTACTGTTTTCTTGGTCTGGCTGTAATACCAGCCTTCCTGTGCAGCATCAAATTTCTTGCGGTTTAAGAAATGTTCCATCTTCTTCTCTCCAAGAGTTACCCAGAAAGGACTCTTGTCTTTGCGGATCATTTCTACTTTGACATCTTCCACAAAGTCTGTATAGCTGCCTTCTGATACAAACTGAAGTTTTACAACCTGCTCTCCTTCCATATGAATAGAAGTCTTACGGAAGACACCTTTTTCAAAATCATTTGTCACACCATCATCATCATACAGAACATAGGTCTGCTCTTCTCCAGGTGCCACGATCAGATGCATGGATGTCATATGATCTCTTTCCATGCTCATCAGCTGATTGGAAGCCATAGGAATAATTGCACCCTCGCGGACAAACAGAGGGATGGTTTCCAGAGTTACCGGCACTTCAATCGTCTGTCCGCCTTCATAGCATTTGAAGTTGTCGTTCCAGTCATACCACTTACAGCCTGCCGGAAGATATACTTCCTTTACCTTAGCTCCCGGTTCAATGACATTGGCAACCAGGATATCCTTGCCGTACATAAATTCAAAGCTTTCATCATATACCTTCGGATCATCCTGGAACTCATATACCAGAGCACGCATGATTGGCGCACCTGTCTGTGTTGCCTCATATTCTGCAGAATACAGATATGGTGTCAGACGGTAACGAAGCAGGATTGCTTCACGGACAATGTCAGCTGAATTACTGAACATCCAAGGTTCTGTAACTGTATTATCATTACTTGCAGAATGAATAGAGAAACGAGGCTGGAATACACCATTTTGTACCCATCTTACAAACAGTTCCTCATCTGGTGCCGGTCCTGCAAAACCACCAATATCCGCACCTTCATTTGGCTGTCCGGAAAGGCCCATGCCTGTGATGATCGGAATATTATACTGAAGGGATTTCCAGCTTGTGTAATTGTCTCCGCACCAGGTCTGTGCATACTTCTGGATACCGGCACTTCCACTTCGGCAAACTACATATGGACGGGCATTTTCATTGTGTTCCTTAACTGCATCGTTTGCCAGCTTACACATCAATGTAGACATAATTGGCTTTAATTCTGCAATCGTACCGCCTTTTCCATCAAAATCACAGATGGCATCTTTATCTAAAAGGCTGTCGTATTCGCAGTTATCATCCCAGATGGAATCAGTTCCCACATCGATTACATTTTCAATCAGATAATCTTTCCATGCACGTCTGGCTTCCGGTTTTGTATAATCCCAGAATGCTCCGTCACCGCCCCACCAGCTGCCGATAGCATAGTCCTTTCCAAATTTGTTTTCTCCTGTGGAATCTTTTACAAATACGCCTTTTTCTTCGAATTCATTAAACCATGGATGCATCAGAAGGATACCTGGTTTCACATTTGGTACATTCTGTGCACCTTTTTCATTCATTGCCGCAAAATAAGCTCTTGGATCTTTGAAACGTTCTGTATTCCATGTGAACACACAACGACGGTTTTCATAGGCTGTGTATCCGGAAGAAAGATGGAAACCGTCAATTGGGAAACCTTCTTCTTTGATCGTATCAATAAAGCCAAGTACTGCATCATCGCTGTCTTTCTCCAGTTCCGGATAGTACATGGATGAACCCTGATAACCAAGACCACGTTTCGGAAGCAGCGCCGGACGACCTGTTAAGTATGTATAGTTATCAACAATTTTCTTGATACTGTTTCCTGCAAGGAAAAACAGATCGATATCACCGCCATCTGCCTGCCAGTATGTATATCTTGGCCAGTAGTTACTCTTTTCACATCCCATATTAAATACGGACTCATAGAAGTTGTTATAATAAAGACCTACTGCCTTCTTTGTCTCTCTTGACATACGGATGTAAAATGGAATGTGTTTGTATAAAGTATCCATTTTCTCTGCGTCGTATCCCATGGCATCTGTCGCACGTTCTCTCAGGAATGTTTTATTCTTATTTAGCAGACCTGCCTTCTCTCCAAATCCATAATAACATTCTTCTTCATCCAGCATTCGGTTGCGATGGATCACACGGGAATTGGAATCAAGAATAAAAGGACTGCCAGAAACATCATGGTATAAAAGCGTTCCTTCGCTGTCATACAGACTGAAGCAAAGAGGATCTTTTGTCATTTCCAGCTTTACAGCAGCGGTTTCAAAACTAAGAGTTGTCTCTGTTTCTTTTACAACAGGAACTAACGGCTGGATCCTGTTTCTTTCTCCTTCAAAAAGTCCATCCATACGATCATCCCATGCAGTTGTTGCAAGTACATAGGATTCCTCTGCAAGCTCTTTATCGAAGGAAGCTCTCAGACGGATGATCTCGTCTGTGAGAAATACAATTTTCACATCTGCCGCATCTGTATGAATCAGATATCCACCGTCAACGGTTTCAAATCCCACACATTTTGTACAAATTTTCACGATATTCCCTCCTAAAAAGTTAAAATCATGGGGGTGCCGTGTTCGCACTCTTTTGCAAACACAACATCCCCTTAAATTATTTCATATTATCACAGCACGTGAGATTTCCAAAATCTTAGATCAGTCCGCAAAGTTTTGGAATAAACAGGCACAATCCCGGAATGTATGTAACCAGAAGTAATGCCACAACCATGGCCACAAACATTGGTACGATATACTTGGTTACTCCATCAATCGTAACCTTACCAACACCACAACCTACGAACAGGCAGGAACCTACCGGTGGAGTTACGGAACCGATACCAAGGTTCAGGATCAGCATAATACCGAAGTGAACCGGGCTCATACCAATAGAATTGATAATTGGTAAGAAAATCGGTGTAAAGATCAGAACTGCCGGTGTAAGGTCAAGGAACATACCCATAACAAGAAGGAATACGTTCATGATCAGAAGGATCACATATTTGTTGGAAGATGCTCCCATGATCATCGCACTGATTGCAGCCGGAATACCGGAAGCTGTCATTACGAAGGACATAATGGTAGATGCTGAGATCAGGAACAGGATCGTCGCAGAACTTTCCATGGTATCTGCCAGTAATTCATAGAGATTCTTCAAAGTAAGTTCTTTGTAAATAAATCCAAGTGCACCACAATATAATACACATACAACTCCGGCTTCTGTCGGTGTAAACCATCCAAGAAGGATACCTGCCATTACGATAACGACTGCCAGCAGGGACGGAATCGCATCAATCAGGATCTTAATTACAGGTGCATCATCTTTTACTTGGGATGCCTTGTATCCCCTCTTATTTGCCATGAAAATAGCTACAGCCATTACACATAAGCCAAGAAGGATACCAGGAATATATCCACCCATAAACAGAGCTGCAACGGATACACCACCTGCTGTAATGGAGTAAAGAATCAATGGACCTGAAGGAGGGATAATGATACCGGTAGGTGCAGAACAGATATTAACTGCTACTGCATAGTTTGGATCATAACCTTCTTCTTTTTCCAGCGGATTCATAATGGAAC
>JBJEMC010000003.1:0-4004 GCA_051879475.1 Muricoprocola sp.
GTCACAATCTCTCCTGATTTCAGAACGTTTTCATCAATCATACCCTGACTGACCTGAACCACTCTCAGCAAAAACTGCTCAAACTGCCTGCGAAACCACTCTGCCTTCTGAATCCACTCACTGTCTTTACAGGGAAAACCGGCTTCCAGAAACAGTGCATGTTCCTTCATAATTCTTGCAAAAAACAAATGGGTTTCCAATGATCTTGCGATATATTTTTCCATGAACACTCATACCTTAATTACTGTTATCATATATTATGATTTGAGTGTCCATTTTGTCATAATTTCATCAGGTACGACATCATGCAGCCTCCTTTTGCCCCTGCTGCTTTCACTGCCGGCATATTTTCCGGCGTGATGCCTCCTATGGCATAAATGGGAATATCTCCATGCTGTTTACAGTATTGGCTGATTTCCCGGACGAATTCCAGTCCCCGTCCTTTTAATCCTTTCTTGCACTCGGTTTCAAAAATCGTTCCAAGGATAATCTGAGTAGCTCCACTTTGGATGGCACTTTGCACATCTTCCATGCTGTGGCAGGAAACACTGATGTGGTCAAAATCTTGTCTGTAGTTTTGTAATTCCGAAAGCGCAGATACGGATACATGGATGGCTCTGCAATGCACTTTCCTGGCAAGTTCAAACCTCGAATGGATAAAACAGAGGACTTTCTGCTGCTCACAAAGTTCCATCATCTTTTTGGCAAGTTCTTCATATTTTTCATCCGATAAGTCCTTTTCTCGAAGAATAACTGCGTATGGAGATAACGCTGTAACCTTCTGCAGCTGGTTTAGGAAATCTCCCTGCACCAGTTTTCGGTTTGTAATTACAATGGTATCATCCAGAATATTACTCTTACACATAGATATAATCATTCAGCACCGGCTGAAGACCTCCCTGCTCCATGTCCTGATACATTTTTTCAAAAGAACGGCTGTCATTGATCTCAAACTGTTCATCTCCGGCATCCGCATCTGTTTTGCCTTCGTATTTTTCTTCATGGTCTCCGATTCCGGTAGAAACCCCTGCCGAAACTTTTGTGGCGCAGATCTTTGTGATTCCATTTCTGAAGCTGCTGCTCTCACGGCTGGAAACCGTAATGCCTACAAAAGGAAGGAAAATACGGTAAGCACAAAGGATCTGGCAAAGTTCCTTTTCCCCTACATCTCTCGGATTGATCTTGTCGTTATTTACAATTGGACGAAGGCGCGGACAGCTAAGGGACAATTCTGCATGTGGATATTTACGATTGATATAGTATACATGAAGAGCTGTGGCCAGGGCGTCCTTTCTGAAATCATCCAGCCCCAAAAGTGCGGAAAATCCTGCGCCTCGCATACCGCCCATGATGGCACGCTCCTGAGCATCAAAACGATATGGCCAGACACGTTTATGTCCCATCAGATGTAAGGTTTCATATTTATCTGGATTGTAGGTTTCCTGGAATACCGTTACATAATCCACTCCACATTCATGGAGATACTGATACTCGTCCACATTTACAGGATAGATCTCAATTCCGATATTACGGAAATATTTCTTCGCGATTTTTACTGCTTCCCCTATGTACGGAACATCAGAGTATGCCCGGCTTTCTCCTGTAAGTATCAGGATTTCTTCCATGCCGGTCTTGGCAATTACCTGCATCTCATGCTCAATTTCTTCAAAGCTTAGTTTTTTACGGCGGATATTGTTGTAGCAGTTAAACCCACAGTATACACAATAATTCTGGCAGTAATTTGCAATATAAATCGGTGTAAAAATGTATACCGTATTTCCAAAATGATTTTTCGTAACTTCTTCTGCTTTTCTTGCCATCTGTTCCAAAAATGGAGCTGCCGCTGGAGATAACAGGGCTTTGAAATCTTCAATGCTGCAGGATTCTTTGGAAAGTGCTCTCTGCACATCTCCTGCGGTATAAACGTCATAGTCATATTCTGCCATGGCTTTTAAGACTTTATCCTTGATGTCAGATGAGATCACCTGCATGCCCGGCATATATTCCATATGGTTGGTACGAAAAGAAGGATCCTGTTCCAATCGGTGTTTACGCTCCAGTGCCTTAGGAGGCAGGACATCACTATCCACAAAATATACCTGATTTTCTTCATTCATAAAACAAGCCACCCCTTTATCTTAAAAATCCTGTCAATGGGTCAGAAGCACTTCCTCCTCTGGCAAGGACACGTCCCATGCCTGTCAGATATGCTTTTCTGCCGGCCTCAATTGCAAGCTTAAATGCTTCTGCCATTTCTGGTACATTTCCTGCTGTGGCAATAGCAGTATTCGCCATGATGGCTGCTGCTCCCATTTCCATGGCTTCACAGGCCTGAGATGGTTTTCCGATTCCTGCATCTACAATGATGGGTAGATCAATTTCATCTATGAGGACCTGAATCATCGCTTTTGTAGCAAGGCCTTTATTGCTGCCAATCGGTGCTGCCAGAGGCATAACTGCTGCAGCTCCTGCGCTTTGAAGATCTCTTGCCACATTCAGATCTGGATTCATGTAAGGAAGAACAATAAATCCTTCTTTTGCAAGGATCTCTGTTGCCTTTATGGTTTCCTGATTATCTGGGAAGAGATATTTCGCATCACGCATGATTTCTACTTTTACAAAATCTCCACATCCCATGGCTCTGCTCAGTCTTGCGATACGAACTGCTTCTTCTGCATTTCTGGCTCCGGAGGTATTTGGCAGTAAGGTTACTCCCTCTGGGATATAATCCAGGATATTTTCACTGTCCTGTGTATTTGCCCTGCGAAGTGCCAGGGTAATGATTTCTGCTCCCCCCTGCTCTACAGCAGCTTTGATCAGATTGATATTATATTTTCCTGAGCCCAGGATAAAACGGCTCTTAAACTCTTTTCCACCAAGTATGAATTTATCTTCCATCAATTTTCTCCTCTAAAATAATTTGTAATACTTTATTTGCCTGATGCGCGGCGCAGACTGTCACCCGGGGTGCCATAAGCCCGATGCCCTCTGCGATATCGGTTTTCTGGTCTCCGCAGACATAAAGGCGCCTCATCATTCTTTTTGTCTGAATTTCATTTGCGTCACGATAACCTGCCATTCCATTTCCGGAAATCACGATGGTATCCGAAAACTGTGTCAGCATTTCCTGTACGAGCATGGCTTTTTGTTCTGCCTGATCAAAGGCTTCACATACAATCGGATATCCTGTGAATAATTCCTTTACATTCTCTGGTGTTACCCTGACACATTTACATTCATATTCCAGATAGGGATTGATCTCACATAAAAGTTCTTTCAATGCCTGCGTTTTTTCTTTCCCTACCTGCGAGATTCCATATGCCTGTCTGTTTAAGTTGGTTACCTCTACTACATCAAAATCAACTAACAGCAGATGTCCGACACCGCTTCTTGCAAGCATCACTGCAATATTGGATCCAAGCCCTCCAAGTCCGGCGATTGCCACATGGGCATGCTTAAGTTTTTCTTTTATTTCTTTTGGAAATCTGGCATCAAATGCCTGATCCAGTATCTCTTTTTCCATCAGCCGCCTCCCACAAACCGAAGCACTTCTATGGAATCTTCATCCTGGATCGTGATCGTATCAAGCTTATCTTTTGAAATAATCTCAAGATTTCGCTCTACGACAACTCTGTTTATGTCGAATCCCTCTTCCAGAAGATATTGATGCAGGTTTTTCCCGGCAATGTCTTTTGGTTCTCCATTTACAGTTACCATACTGTTCTCCTTTTCGTATTTTTCATCAAAAAAAGCGTCTATGGACCGTTCATCCATAAACGCTTATCATCGTATCGATTCCACGCCGGGATATACCAATCCATAGTATATTCATCCAGCGCCTTTGTTGTCAGTGAAAAGTGGTGCTCCCAGTTCACTCAGGAAATTATTATAATATCTTTATTTATTTTTTTCAATGAAAATCCAATGGAACGCTAAAAAACTCCATTACAAATTGTTACTGTTCACGTGCGTTCCAGTAACGATGAAAAAGCCATGCAAAATCA
>JBJEMC010000004.1:0-21026 GCA_051879475.1 Muricoprocola sp.
GTTAATTTAGAAGTCCATACAGCTGCAATTCTACGTAAATTCATTTTCATCTCCTTAAGCTTCTGTATTCTCTTCTATTGTTTCTTCTGTTTCTTCTATTACTTCTTCACCGTCTTCTTCCAGATCCTCTTCTGATTTTTCCGTTTCCCTTACCTTTGCGATACTTGCAATCGTTACATTTTCCGGAAGATTCATGAGTTTTACTCCAGATGTAATTCTGCCAAGTACAGAAATATCCTGTACTGCCATCTGGATAATGATGCCTTCTGTATTGATCATCATCACATCATGTTCCTGTTCAAGGATCTTAAATCCAACTACATTTCCTGTCTTTTCCACAATTTTGTAGCATTTTACACCTTTACCGCCACGGTTCTGAGCAGTAAATTCTTCAATATCTGTCAGTTTTCCCATACCTTTTTCAGATACGATAAGCATATAAGATCCCTGGCTTGCCAGCTGCATACCGACTACTTCATCCCCATCCATGAGATTGATACCGATTACTCCCATAGATGCTCTTCCTGTTCCACGAACATCAGATTCATGGAAACGGATACACTGACCGTATTTGGTTACCAGGAAGATGTCCTGTTCACTGTCGGTATATTTTACCTCGATCAATTCATCATCTTCTCTTAAAGTAATGGCTGTAAGACCTGTTTTTCTCATGTTCATGTATTCTTCCAGAGAGGTCTTTTTCACAATACCATTCTTTGTTGCAAAGAAGAGGAATGCATTTTCTCTGTATTCCTTTGCAGTGACAATGGAAGTGATCTTTTCTTCCGGTGACAGCTGAAGTAAATTAATAATCGCTGTTCCCCTGGAAGTTCTGGATGCTTCCGGAATCTCGTATGCCTTCAAGCTGAATACTTTACCTTTATTGGTAAAGAACATCAGACTATCATGGGTGGTAGTCAGAAGCAGATCTTCGATATAATCATCTTCAATGATCTGCATTCCCTTGATTCCTTTTCCTCCCCGGTTCTGACTCTTGAAATTATCTCTGGTCATACGTTTAATATAGCCAAGTTTTGTCATAGTAATGACCACATCTTCTTTTTCAATCAGATCTTCCATGGAGATATCAAACTCATCAAAACCGATGGATGTTCTTCTTTCATCACCGTATTTCTCACTGATTTCTCCAATTTCTTTTTTGATTACCCCAAGAAGAAGCTTTTCATCTGCCAGGATTGCCTTTAACTCAGAGATTTTCTTCATAAGATCTGCATATTCCGTTTCAATTTTCTCCCTTTCCAGACCTGTCAGAGCTCTCAGACGCATATCAACGATTGCCTGAGCCTGTACATCTGTTAAGGAAAATCTTTCCATCAGGGCTTCTTTTGCTGTCGCAGTACTTCTGGAACCTCTGATAATACGGATCACTTCATCAATATTATCAAGAGCAATCAGTAATCCCTGTAAAATATGTGCTCTTTCTTCTGCTTTATTCAAGTCATATCTGGTTCTTCTGGTTACTACTTCTTCCTGATGTTTGAGATAATAATTTAACATCTCCAGAAGATTCATGACCTTCGGCTGATTATTAACCAGGGCCAGCATAATGACACCAAAAGTATCCTGAAGCTGTGTATGTTTATATAACTGATTTAAAATTACATTTGCATTGACATCCCGTCGTAGCTCAATATTAATTCTCATACCTTCACGGCTGGATTCATCTGTCAGCGCAGTAATTCCATCAATCTTTTTCTCTTTTACTAATTCTGCAATTTTTTCAATTAATCTTGCTTTATTTACCAGATATGGAAGTTCCGTAACAATGATGCGGCTCTTGCCATTTGGCATGGATTCAATATTCGTAACCGCTCTGACACGAATCTTACCGCGTCCGGTTCGATATGCTTCCTCAATTCCTCTGGTTCCCAGAATCTGGGCTCCCGTTGGGAAATCCGGTCCCTTTATGATTTTCAGAATTTCTTCAATCTCTGTCTCCCGGCCTTCTTCGATGCGGTTATCAATAATTTTAATTACTGCAGCAATTACTTCCTTCAGATTATGCGGCGGTATATTCGTAGCCATACCTACAGCAATACCGGAAGTACCATTACAGAGAAGATTCGGGTATCTGGAAGGAAGAACGGTAGGTTCTTTTTCTGTCTCATCAAAGTTTGGAACAAAATCAACGGTGTCTTTATTGATATCAGCCAGCATTTCCATGGAAATCTTGCTCAGTCTTGCTTCTGTATATCGCATGGCAGCTGCACCATCACCATCTACAGAACCAAAATTTCCATGTCCATCTACAAGGGGATATCTGGTAGACCATTCCTGAGCCATATTAACCAGCGCCCCATAGATAGAGCTGTCTCCATGAGGATGATATTTACCCATGGTATCACCGACAATACGGGCACATTTTCTGTGCGGCTTGTCAGGACCATTGTTCAGCTCAATCATGGAATAAAGAACTCTTCTTTGTACCGGTTTAAGGCCATCTCTTACATCTGGAAGGGCACGGGAAGCGATTACACTCATGGCATATTCGATATAGGATTTTTCCATGGTCTTTTTCAAATCGACTTCATGTATTTTATCAAAAATATTATCTTCCAAAATCTTCCCTCCTAAATATCAAGATTCTTCGCATATTTTGCATTTTCTTCAATAAACTCTCTTCTTGGTTCTACCTGATCTCCCATTAAAGTTGTAAAAGTAAGATCCAGTTCAGATGCGCTGTCTTCATCCATGTTTACACGAAGCAAAACTCTTCTCTCCGGATCCATGGTAGTTTCCCAAAGCTGGTCTGCATCCATTTCTCCAAGACCTTTGTAACGCTGGATCTTATTATTCTGATCACGCCCTACTTCCTGAAGAATTTTATCTAATTCTTCATCGGAATATGCATACCATACTTTTTTATTTCTCTCCAGTTTATACAGTGGAGGCTGTGCCAGATATACATATCCCTGTTTGATCAGTTCAGGCATAAAACGATAAATAAAAGTTAACAATAAAGTACTGATATGGGCACCATCTACGTCGGCATCTGTCATGATGATAATTTTATGATATCTGAGCTTGGAGATATCAAAATCGTCATGGATTCCTGTTCCAAATGCTGTAATCATGGCTTTGATTTCTGCATTTCCATAGATTCTGTCCAGTCTGGCTTTTTCTACATTCAAAATTTTTCCACGAAGCGGAAGGATAGCCTGAGTGGCACGGCTTCTTGCCGTTTTTGCAGAACCACCGGCAGAATCTCCTTCGACAATATAAATTTCACAGTTTTTCGGATCTTTATCAGAACAATCTGCTAGTTTTCCAGGGAGAGAAAGTCCATCCAGGGCAGATTTTCTTCTGGTAAGATCTCTTGCCTTTCTGGCGGCTTCTCTGGCTCTCTGAGACATAATGGATTTTTCCAGAATAATCTTAGCAACCTGAGGATGTTGTTCCAGATAAATCATAAGCTGCTCAGATACAATTCCTTCCACAGCTCCTCTGGCTTCACTGTTTCCCAGTTTCTGTTTTGTCTGTCCTTCAAACTGAGGTTCTCCGATTTTAATACTTACAATTGCAGTAAGTCCCTCACGGATATCTTCACCTGACAGAGTTTCGTTCTCTTTGATCAGCTTATTCATTCTTGCATAGGAATTAAAAGTTTTTGTCAATGCATTTTTAAATCCTGTCAGATGCGTACCACCTTCCGGTGTCGTAATATTATTTACAAAACTGTAGGACCCTTCTGTGTAAGAATCATTATGCTGCATGGATACTTCTACGTAAATATCATCTTTGGTTCCTTCACAGTAAATAATATCCGGATAAAGAGGTGTCTTTCCCCGGTTCAGATACGTAACAAATTCTTTAATTCCGCCTTCATAGTGGAATGTCTTCTCTGTCTCCTGTCCTTTTCTTTTATCTCTGAGAATGATTTTGACATTTTTGGTCAGAAATGCCATCTCACGAAGACGATCCTTTAAGGTATTAAAGTCAAAAACAGTGTCTTCAAAAATCTCTTTGTCAGGAAGGAAAGTAACCGTAGTTCCTGTTTTTTCCGGCTCACAGTCACCAATGATCTGTAATTTATAACAAACATGTCCTCTTTCATAACGCTGTCTGTATATTTTACCATCTTTATAAATCGTTACTTCCAGCCACTCTGAAAGTGCATTTACAACAGATGCACCTACACCATGAAGACCTCCTGATACCTTGTATCCGCCGCCGCCAAACTTGCCGCCTGCATGAAGGATTGTAAATACAACCTCTACGGCAGGGATGCCTGCTTTATGATTGATGCCAACAGGAATACCTCTGCCATTATCAATAATGGTAACAGAATTATCCTCATTAATTGTCACATCAATTGTATTACAGAATCCTGCCAATGCTTCATCAATGGCATTATCCACAATTTCGTAAACAAGATGATGCAATCCACGAAGTGAAGTACTGCCGATATACATACCAGGCCTTTTTCTGACTGCTTCCAATCCTTCCAGTATCTGGATCTGATCAGCCCCATATTCATGATTTACTTCTGTTCCCATGTGTTCCTCCTATTTTTACAAACTGTTTACATGTCCATCTGTTACCTGAAAAACTTTATTGATCTGAAATCTGTTAGCCACAAAATCATCTAACCCGGTACAGGTAATAAGTGTCTGTATATCAAAAATACTGTCTAACAGATATTTTTGCCTGTGGCTGTCCAGTTCAGACAACACATCATCCAATAACAGAATCGGTGTATCTTTTATATTTCTTTTTACCAGCTCTATTTCTGAAAGTTTTAAAGAAAGTGCCGCTGTACGCTGTTGTCCCTGAGACCCGAATTTTCGGATATCGATCTGATTGATTTTAAAACAGATATCATCTCTATGGGGTCCTGTAAAAGACATTTTAAATTTCAGATCCCTTGTTCGCCCCTGGGCTAAGGTCTGTTCAAATTCTTCTGCAGATACATTTTTCTCATAAGAAATCTGCAAATCTTCTCTTCCTCCGGAAAGTTTCTGGTGTATCTGCTGAATAATTTCATTCAGTAATTCTACAAAAACTTCTCTGTCCCTGATGATCTTTTTGCCATATTCCACCATCTGCATATCCCAGATCTCCAGAGTATCCATAAGCTCAGGCTGAAAAGAAATATCCTTCAGAAGCTTATTTCTCTGTGTCACGATTTTGTTATATTCCGAAAGATTATGAAGATACACTCTGTTCAGCTGACAAAGCTCCATATCAATAAAACGTCTTCTCTCTCCGGGTCCATTCTTGATAATACTTAAGTCTTCCGGAGAAAAGAATACAAAATTGGCAATACCAAACAATTCACTTGCCTTCCGAATTGGAACTCCATTGATTGCAATTCCCTTTGATCTGTTCTTGCGCAGATGCATATCTACTTCAATGGGACTGTTATTTCTTATCACTCTCATACGCAAGTGAGATTCATCTTCGCCAAATTGTATCATTTCCCGGTCTTTATTTCCTCTGTGAGATTTTGTTGTCCCACATAAGTAAACCGATTCCAGAATATTCGTCTTCCCTTGAGCATTATCTCCGTAAAATATATTCGTTCCAGGATCAAATTTAAGGTTCAAGAAAGAATAATTACGGAATTTTTCAAGTTCAATTGAATCTATAATCATGTTCTTCCCAGCTTACTTTGTGATTTTAATTATATTTCCTTCAAATTCTACTTCATCACCATCGTAAAGTTTTTTTCCTCGCTGAACTTCTACTTCACCATTTACCTTCACGAGTCCATCTAAAATCACCATCTTAGCTTCTACTCCGGAATCAACAAACCCTGCAGCTTTCAGAGCCTGGCCAAGTTTTATAAATTCATCTTTTAATTTTATTATTTCCATATGTCCGCCTTCTTTTCCTATAGGTTAAAATTTACCGGAAGAATCAAATAAATATAAGACTCATTCTCATCTCTGATAAAACATGGTGCTTTAGAATTTACCATGTAAATCTGGATTACTTCATCGTCAATTACACGAAGCGCATCGATCAAAAACCTCGGATTAAATCCGATCATAATATCCTTTCCTTCTTTTTCGATGGAAAGATGCTCATTCATTGAACCAATCTGGGAATTAATAATTAATTCCATATCGGTATCATCTACTTTGATAATAATTGGTTTCTTATCTCCTTCTTTCACAAGGAGAGTAGCTCTGTCAATACAATCTAAAAATT
The DNA here is from genome assembly GCA_051879475.1 of Muricoprocola sp. Taxonomy (GTDB): domain Bacteria; phylum Bacillota; class Clostridia; order Lachnospirales; family Lachnospiraceae; genus Marvinbryantia. The sequence goes on from JBJEMC010000004.1 coordinate 6,175, forward strand.
CTTTTTTATTGATATTGATCTTTGTTTCATAATCGCTGGAGAGCATCTGATCAATTCGGAAATAGTCGCCTTCAATCAATCTGGATACAGCAATGGTGTCTTCCAGTTCAAAGAGAATGTGATTTTTTGTAAAATAAATATTAACCATATCTTCTGTTTCACCGGATAAGATTTTGCTGATTTCTATCAGAGTTTTGCCCGGAACTACTACTTTTCTATTTTCATAGCTCTCTTTTAATTCAATTTTTCTGATAGAAATACGGTGTCCATCCAATGATACAACTTTTAGTATATTCTGATTGATTTCAAAAAGTTCCCCTGTCATCATACGATTATTTTCATTCTGGGCGATAGAAAAGATGGTCTGTCTGATGACTTCTTTTAATGTAAACTGTGAAATACTGATAAAATGATCTTTTTCTACAAATGGCAGATAAGGATAATCATCTCCGGCTTTACCTGATATGGAGAATTTAGATTTTTCACAGATAATTGTTGCCTGATATTTTTCATCTGAAGATATAGTTACGTCATTGTCAGGTAATTTTCTGATAATTTCAGAAAATAATTTTGCATTTAAGGCAATCATACCTCGTTCTAGAATGTCTCCTTTTACAATGGTTTCTATTCCCAGTTCCATGTCATTGGTTGTAAATTTAATTTCACCTTTACTGGCATCAATCAAAATACATTCCAATATTGGCATAGTTGTTTTTGAAGGAACTGCCTTCATAACAATATTTACACTTTTCATCAGTTCAGACTTTGAACAAACTATTTTCATAAAGCAGCGCTCCTTTCAGCGGGCGATATAATAATTTAATAAAAGATTAGTAGTAGTCTTATTAGGGGATGTGGATTTGTGTAAAACCCTGACAAGCCCTATATTTACAAGAAAAATTCAATGTATAACTATGTGGTTAAATGTGGATTTTACTTTAAATTCATGTGAATATGCTGTGTATAACCTTAATCTTAAGTAGGATTGATTTTCTTAATAAGGATATTGACGATATTTTTTACACTCTCCGTATGCTTCATATCGTATTCAATCTTATCGCAGCCATGGATTACAGTTGAATGGTCTCTTCCTCCCATAATCGTACCGATTTCTTTATACTGAGTCTGTGTCATTTCTCTGCATAGATACATGGCAATCTGACGGGGAAGGACAATATCTGCATTTCTTTTCTTTCCTTTAATATCAGAAACACTGATGTGGAAGTGCTCACATACGGTTTCAATGATAAAATCTGGCGTAATAATACGCTTTTCATCTGGGGAGATGATGTTTTTTAAGGCTTCTTTTGCAAGATCAAGATCAATTTTCTTCTTATTTAAATTACCATAAGCTACAACAACATTTAAGGCACCTTCCAGCTCACGGATGTTTGATTTCACGTTTGTTGCAATATACTGAATTACCTCGTCATCAATCTGATATCCGTCTAACTCTTCTCTTTTTCTGAGAATTGCCATTCTTGTTTCGTAATCAGGAGAGGAAATATCAGCGATCAGACCCCATTCAAATCTGGAACGAAGACGTTCTTCCAACGTGATCATTTCTTTTGGAGGCTTATCGGAAGATATAATGATCTGTTTTCCGGCACTGTGAAGGTCGTTAAAAGTGTGGAAAAATTCTTCCTGAGTTGATTCTTTTCCAATGATAAACTGAATATCATCTATTAATAAGACGTCAATATTTCGGTATTTGTCTCGGAACTTGGACATCGCTGCACTGTTACCATTTCGGATATTATCAATAACTTCGTTGGTAAAAGTCTCACTGGTAACATAAAGAACCTTTTTTTCCGCATCTTTTTCCAGGACAAAATGTGCAATGGAGTGCATTAAATGCGTTTTTCCAAGACCTACTCCTCCATATATAAATAAAGGATTGTATGCTTCTCCGGGGGATTCAGCCACAGCTAAAGATGCCGCATGAGCAAACTTATTATTATTTCCTACTACGAAAGTATCAAATGTATATCTTGGATTCAGATTAGCTTTTTCAAGGTTTAAAGTGGACTTTTGGGCTTCTTTCTGTTCTGAAGCAGCGGCTACGTTTTCAGGAAGAATAAAGTTCAAAGTACAATCTAAACCGGTTATTTCAGCGATAGCTACTTTAATAGGAAGAGCATACTTTTTCTGTATATAGTTAATGGTCATTTGTTGTTCTACAAGTATGTCTACAATATTATCATGAAAATCGTATACTTTTAGTGGAACAAGCCATGTATCAAAGGAAACTTTTGATACATCATGTTCAATCATGACATGTTGTAAGATTGCCTCCCAGTTTTCTTCTATCACATTCATAGAAATTCTCCTTTTGCACATAAAAACTCTATTATTTATAATAAATCAAATTTCCTATTTAATCAAGGGAAATTCAAAAGGCAAAAAAGTATATTTTTTAAAAAATAGATTTATATAAAGAAAAGAATGTGGATAAAGCTCATGTGCATAACTGCGTATAAGTGCATAAAATACCAATAAGTTTACATAAGTATGATAATAAAAAGGTACATAATTTTTGGTATGTGTATAAGATGAAAAGTATATTCACAATATAAACATGAAGAAAACAGGGAAAAATAAGCTTATATAGGTATTTATACACGGGTTATCCAAACGTTATCCACAAGTTATCAACTTTTTGTGGATAACATTACGTAAACTATAAATTTTTGCACATGGCATATATTTTACTTGACGATTTGAAATTTTCTGCATATAATTGAAATGATGTTTTCTATGCTAAATGAATAAGTACCAATAATCATAGATTATTCGTTGGTTAATAAGAAGGAGGTGCCGGGGAGTATGGCAAAAATGACATTTCAGCCTAAGAAAAGACAGAGATCTAAAGTACATGGATTCAGATCCAGAATGAGTACACCAGGTGGAAGAAAAGTTTTAGCTGCAAGAAGAGCTAAAGGAAGAAAAGTATTATCTGCTTAATAGATGTGACGGGCCGCATGACTGTATGTGGCCTTTTTCTTCATGATAAAGAAAATTAATATGAAGTATAGTGAATCATTAAAAAAGAATAAGGATTTTCAGGCTGTGTATAGTCAGGGAAAATCTTATGCAAACAAATATTTAATCATGTATGCGTTACAGAATGCTGGAACCAGGAATCGCCTGGGAATATCTGTAAGCAAAAAAGTAGGAAACAGCGTAGTAAGACATCACTTAGCAAGACTGATAAGAGAAAGTTATCGTCTGAATGAAGAAAGTTTCCAGTGTGGATATGATTTTGTTGTAATTGCGAGACCATCTGCTAAGGATAGAAGTTATTATGACATTGAAAGTGCATTGTTGCATTTAGGAAATCTGCATCATGTACGAAACAGGGAAATGATGAAGGAAGAATGAAAAAATTACTGATTCTAATGATAAGATTTTATCAGAAGTATTTGTCACCGATGAAGAGTACCAGATGTCCTTATTATCCCACCTGTTCACAGTATGGGTTAGAAGCTATAGAGAAACATGGGGCAATTAAGGGCAGTATTCTTGCAGCATGGAGAATTTTAAGATGTAATCCGTTTTCCCATGGGGGAATAGATATGGTTCCGGATAAATTCTTATCTTTCAGGAGGAAAAAAATTGAAAACAACATTACTTACAAAAAGTGAAACGTTTATTATAGGACCGGTTGCAACATTGCTTGGTTTTATTATTAACGCACTTTATATGTTCATGCATGGAGTATTTAATATTCAGAACATTGGTATCTGTATCATTTTATTTACCATTGTTGTGAATATTCTTTTGCTCCCACTTACTATTAAGCAGCAGAAGTCATCATTGCTGACTCAGGCAATGAATCCTGAGATTCAGGCAATTGCCAAAAAGTATAAGAATAAAAATGACCAGGAATCCATGATGAAAATGCAGCAGGAGCAGCAGGCTGTATATGAAAAATACGGCGTTTCCCCTATGGGAACCTGTCTGCCTATGCTGATTCAGATGCCAATTCTTTTTGCCATGTACCAAGTAATTATGAAAATTCCTGCATATGTTAAGAGTGTAAAGGAAATTTATACAGTACTGGTAGATCAGGTTCTGGCTTCTACTCAGATGCAGGAATTTTTAACTCAGTTTGCAACAGCTGCCAGAGTAAACTTAGAGAAAGTTGGATTTACTAATAATTCTGTGGTAGATATTCTTCATAGCCTGACACCGGCAAACTGGACTGAATTTGCAAATGCATTCCCGAATGCCAAGACAGTGATCGAACAGACATCTGCTCAGGCAGCGCATGTAAATAACTTCTTATCTATTAATATTGCTGATGCGCCAATGACAGTTATTAAAAACAGTTTTATATCACATGCGTGGTTGCCACTGATCGTTGCAATCATGATTCCGATTCTTGCAGGTCTGACACAGTATTTAAATACAAAGCTTATTCCTCAGGCCGAATCAAGTGGGGATGGAAGTGATGCAATGGCATCTTCTATGAAGACCATGAATATGGTAATGCCTTTGATGTCAGTATTTTTCTGTTTTACTTTCTCCATGGGTATTGGTATTTACTGGGTGGCAAGTTCTGCAGTCAGATGCGTGATTCAGGTTATTGTAAATAAAAAGATGGAAAAAGTTGATATTGATGAAATGGTAAAGGAGAACCTGAAAAAATATAATGAAAAACGTGTAAAACAGGGACTTCGTCCGGAAGATATCAGCGGACAGGCTAAAAAGAACCTGAAGAATCTGAAAAATCCTGTAGTGGAATCTGAAGAAGCTATCCAGGAAAGAAATGAGAAGAGATTAGCAGGTATCAAGGAATCTACAGAGTACTATAATAAGACGGCAAAACCGGGAAGTATTGCAGCAAAGGCAAGAATGGTTGAGCAGTATAATGAGAGGTATGAAAAGAACAGAAAGGCTTATAAGAAATAAGGGAGAGTAGAGATGGAAGAGTTTATTACTGTCACTGCTAAAACAGTAAAAGATGCAATCTTAGAAGCATCTTTAAAATTAGAAACATTTCGTGACAATATTGAATATGAAGTAATAGATGAAGGTAGTACCGGTTTTCTTGGATTTGGCAGCAGAAAAGCTGTAATCAAGGCAAGAAAAAAAGTTGTTATAGAAGACATTCTGAAGGAAGAACCGGTAAAAGAAGTTAAGAAAGAAAAGAAAGAGTTTAAAAAAGACTTCAAGAAAGAAAAGAAGGAAGTGAAAAAAGACTTCAAAAAAGAGAAAAAAGAAGTCAAAGAAGTAAAGGAACCTGTGAAAGCAGCTGTAGAAGAACCTGTAAAAGAAGAAAAACAGCAGGCAGCAGAGGTTGTGGAAGAGGTTAAAAAACCAGTTGAAGCACAGGTAGTTGTCTCTGAAACAGAATCTGAAGAAGTAGAAAAGAAAGAACGTAAGCTGGCTGAACTGAAACCGGAAGAGATCGTTGAAGTAAAAGAAAAAGCAACAAAGTTCCTTAAAGATGTATTTGCTACTATTGATATGGAAATTGGAATTACTTCAGATTACGAAGAGGGTGTTCTGAATCTGGAACTTACCGGTGAAGATATGGGTGTTTTAATTGGTAAGAGAGGACAGACATTGGATTCTCTTCAGTATCTGACGAGTCTTGTTGTAAATAAGGGCAGAAGTGGTTATATTCGTGTCAAGGTTGATACAGAAAATTACAGAAGCCGCAGAAAAGAAACTCTGGAGAATCTGGCTAAGAATATTGCATTTAAGGTTAAGAGAACAAAAAGACCTGTATTCTTGGAGCCAATGAATCCATATGAAAGAAGAATCATCCATTCTGCACTTCAGAATGATCCATATGTTACTACTCACAGTGAAGGAGAAGAACCTTACAGAAAAGTAGTGGTAACGTTAAAACGTGGAAATAAAAAACAGCAGAAAGAGAGACAGTAAAGGTTAAGTTTGGAAGTGAACTTCCAAATCTACCATTATTGACGCAGCAAGTGCGTCATGAAGGGAAAAAGTGAAAGCGGACAAAGATATTTTTTCTTTGTCCGCTTTTTTCTGGAACAATAAAGAAAACTGTGGTATACTAAGGCGAATTTAGAGTGATAAAGAGGGTTGATTTATGAATAAAGATACGATTGCTGCAATTTCAACAGGGATGACCGATTCGGGGATTGGGATTGTGAGAATAAGTGGAGAAGACGCAGTAGAGATTGCAGACCGCGTATTTCATATGAAGTCAGGAAAAAAACTTTGTGATCAGCAGTCTCATACGATTCATTACGGATATATTGCAGATCAGAAGGAAACAGTAGATGAAGTTCTGGTTATGCTGATGAGAGGTCCAAGAAGTTTTACAACAGAAGATACCGTAGAGATTAACTGCCACGGTGGAGTATTTGCCATGAAAAAAATTCTGGAGCTGGTAATCAGAGCAGGGGCACGTCCGGCAGAACCAGGAGAGTTTACAAAGAGAGCTTTTTTAAATGGTCGAATTGATTTATCTCAGGCTGAGGCTGTCATTGACGTTATAAATGCAAAAAATGAGTATGCATTAAAAAGTTCTGTAAGTCAGCTAAAGGGATCCGTTCAAAAAGCAATTCAGGAAATCAGAGAAGTGATCCTTTATCATATTGCATTTATTGAGTCTGCACTGGATGACCCGGAACATATCAGTCTGGAGGGATATCCTGATCAGCTTCTGAAAGTTACAGGTCAGCAAAAGGAAAAAATTCAGAAACTGATAGATTCTTTCAAAAATGGAAAGATTATGAAAGAAGGAATTAAGACGGTTATCCTGGGTAAGCCGAATGTTGGAAAATCATCTCTCTTAAATGTGCTTCTTGGGGAGGATAGAGCCATTGTAACGGATATTGCAGGTACCACAAGGGATATTCTGGAAGAACAGATTCAGATTCATGGAATCAGCCTGAATATGATTGATACAGCAGGTATCAGAAGTACAGAGGATGTTGTGGAAAAGATAGGAGTAGACCGTGCCAGAACGTATGCACAGGAAGCAGATCTCATATTGTATGTAGTAGATTCTTCTACTGCATTAGATGAAAATGACCTGGAAATCATTGATCTGATCCGTGACAGAAGAGTTATCGTTTTATTAAACAAAGCAGACTTGGAGACAAGGACATCAAAAGAAGATATTGAAAAACTTTTAAAGCATCCTGTTATTACGATTTCTGCAAAAGAAGAACAGGGAATTGAGGAACTGGAAAATACAATAAAGGAAATGTTCTATCAGGGAGAGATTTCTTTTAATGATCAGATATATATTACCAATATCAGACAGAAAAATGCTTTGATAGAGGCAAAGGAAAGTCTTGAGAGAGTAGAGGAAAGTATTCATATGAATATGCCGGAAGATTTCTTTTCTATTGATCTGATGAATGCTTACGAAGAACTTGGAAATGTGACAGGGGAAACTGTAGGTGAAGATCTGGTGAATGAGATATTCAGCAAATTCTGTATGGGTAAGTAGAGGAAAAGGAGACAACATGAATCATTTAGAAGTAACAACAGATGTGGTTGTAGTTGGTGCAGGACATGCAGGATGTGAAGCGGCATTGGCATGTGCGAGGCTGGGGTTGAATACGGTTATGTTTACAGTCAGTGTGGATAGTATTGCATTGATGCCTTGTAATCCTAATATCGGAGGAAGTTCAAAAGGGCATTTAGTCCGTGAAATAGATGCTCTTGGAGGTGAAATGGGAAAAAATATTGACCGTACTTTTATCCAGTCAAAGATGTTAAATGGTTCGAAAGGACCAGCCGTTCATTCCCTCAGAGCTCAGGCAGATAAGAAAGACTACAGCAGCAGAATGAGACAAACTTTGGAAAATACAGATCATCTTACTATCAAACAGGCTGAAGTAACTGAGATTATTGTGGAAGATAGTGTGTTGACAGGTGTAAAGACATATTCAGGTGCAATCTATCATTGCAAAGCATGTGTATTATGTACAGGTACGTATCTGAAAGCCAGATGTATCTATGGGGATATCAGTAATTATACAGGTCCAAATGGATTGCAGGCTGCAAATTATCTGACGGATTCCTTAAAGGCGAATGGAATAAAAATGTATCGTTTTAAAACAGGAACTCCTGCCAGAATAGATAAGAGATCAATAGATTTTTCAAAAATGACAGAACAGTTCGGAGATGAAAAAGTTGTTCCATTTTCTTTTTCTACAGATCCAGATGAGGTTCAGATTGATCAGGTTTCCTGTTGGCTGACTTACACAAATGAAACTACTCATGAGATTATCCGGCAGAATCTGGATCGTTCCCCTCTTTATTCTGGAATGATAGAAGGAACAGGTCCGAGATATTGCCCATCCATTGAAGATAAAGTTGTAAAATTCGCAGATAAGAACCGGCATCAGGTATTTATTGAACCGGAAGGAAGGTATACAAATGAAATGTATGTGGGAGGAATGTCCAGTTCTCTTCCTGAAGATGTACAGATTGCCATGTACCGCAGTGTTCCGGGACTTGAGAATGCAGAAATTGTGAGAAATGCATACGCGATTGAATATGATTGTATTGATGCAAGACAGCTCTTTCCTACACTGGAATTTAAACAGATAAAGGGATTATTTAGCGGAGGCCAGTTTAACGGAAGTTCAGGATATGAAGAGGCGGCTGCTCAGGGGCTTGTAGCTGGTATTAATGCAGCACTTAAAACACTGGGAAGAGAACAGGTAATCTTTGACCGTTCAGAATCTTATATTGGTGTGTTGATTGATGATTTGGTTACGAAGGAAAATAAAGAGCCATATCGTATGATGACTTCCAGATCAGAATACAGACTTCTTCTTCGTCAGGATAATGCGGATATAAGACTGACTCCTTTAGGACATAAAATAGGTCTGATTGATGATGAAACTTATGAACGGCTTCTTATAAAAGAACGTCAGATAAAGGAAGAGATGGAACGCGTAGAAAATGTCAAAATTGGTGCTAATACGGTTGTTCAGGAATTCCTGGAACAACATGGAAGTACTCCTTTAAAGACAGGAACGACTTTAGGAGAATTAATCCGTCGTCCGGAATTAGATTATGACATGTTATCTGTATTAGATCCGGAACGCCCTGTATTGAACAGAGGTGTGGGAGAACAGGTTAATATTAATATCAAATATGATGGATATATCAAGAGACAGTTAAAACAGGTGGAACATTTTAAAAAACTGGAAAATAAAAAGATTCCAGAAGATATCAAATACGAAGAAATACATGGACTTCGTATTGAAGCACAGCAAAAATTAAATCAGTTTCGTCCTGTATCTGTAGGTCAGGCATCCAGGATCTCAGGTGTTTCTCCAGCAGATATTTCAGTGCTCTTGATTTATATGAAACAAAAATAAGAGAAGGAGAATATGAGTGTATAATAAAGAACAATTTCTGGAAAATTGTAAGAAACTGAATATAGAAATCACTGACGCTATGTGGAATCAGTTTGTTCGTTATTATGAACTTCTGGTAGAGTGGAATTCTTTTATGAATCTTACTGGCATTACAGAGTTTGACGAAGTCCTTCAGAAACACTTTGAAGATAGTCTGGTATTGACAAAGGTGATAGATGTGAAGAAAATAGATTCACTTTTGGATGTTGGAACAGGGGCCGGATTTCCTGGTGTACCATTGAAGATCGCTTTTCCTCATTTGAAAGTGGTACTTCTGGACTCCCTGGGAAAAAGAGTAAAATTCCTGAACAAAGTAATTGAAGAACTTGGTCTGACAAATATTACAGCCATTCATGGAAGAGCAGAAGATTTTGCCAGAAAGCCGGAATACAGAGAAAGTTTTGATGTGGTGGTATCCAGGGCAGTAGCAAATCTTTCTTCTCTCAGCGAATATTGTATACCATATACAAAATTAAATGGATGGTTTATTCCATACAAATCAGGAAAAGTAGAGGAAGAATTAAACAATGCCAAAAAGGCTATTTCAATCCTCGGTGGTACAACAGAACACGTTGAAAAATTTGTATTGGAAAACAGTGATATTGAAAGAACTCTAATTAAGATTAAGAAAATAAAACCGACTGGGAAGAAGTATCCCAGAAAAGCTGGATTGCCGTCCAAAGAACCATTGGGTTAGAATATTTATAGTTAGAAAAGATGTTTCACGTGAAACATCTTTTTCTTGCGTTATGGTAAATATTTTTATAAACTTTAATGTTTCACGTGAAACATTTTTATAAACAGTAGAATTGTAAATAAAAGTATGTTATACTGAAACAAGTGAACGTAAAGGGGATGAATGAGAATGGGAAGAACAATTGTTGTTGCAAACCAAAAGGGTGGTGTAGGAAAAACCACTACAGCAATTAATTTGTCTGCAAGTCTTGCAGAAGCAGGACAAAAAGTCTTGGCAATTGATATGGATCCTCAGGGTAATATGACAAGTGGTCTTGGAATTGAAAAAGATGAACTTGAAAATACGGTTTATGAATTATTACTGGGAGAAGCAAGTGCAGAGGAATGTATTGTTTCCAGTGTAGTAGATAATTTGTATGTAATAGGTTCAAATATAAATTTGGCTGCGGCTGAAATAGAATTAATAGGAACAGAAGGAAAAGAATATATTTTAAGAAAGTATGTTGGAAAGATACAGAATCAATATGATTATATTATTATTGACTGCCCTCCATCTTTAAATATGTTAACTATCAATTCTATGTGTTTTGCAGATACGGTATTGGTTCCAATTCAGTGTGAGTATTATGCCTTGGAAGGATTATCTCAATTGATACACACCATTAACCTGGTACAAGAAAGATTAAATCCCAATTTGGAAATTGAGGGCGTTGTATTTACTATGTATGATGCAAGAACAAATTTATCTTTACAGGTTGTGGAAAGTGTTAAGAATAATTTGCAACAGGAAATTTATAAAACAATTATACCAAGAAATGTTCGCCTGGCAGAAGCACCGAGTTATGGTATGCCTATTAATCTGTATGATCCAAAATCAACAGGGGCAGAAAGCTATCGGTTATTGGCAGAAGAAGTAATGCATAGAGGAGAAGAAATATGGTAGCAAAAAAATCAGGATTAGGTAAGGGATTGGATGCTTTAATTGCTCCAAGTGCAATAAGTAAACAGGCTGAAAAAAGTGCAGTGATGGAAAAGAAAGGTGTAGAGACACTGAAGATCACAGATATTGAACCAAACAGAGATCAGCCCAGACAAAAATTTGATGAAGATAGTCTGTTAGAATTAGCAGAATCTATTAAACAATTTGGTGTGATTCAGCCTTTAATCGTACAGAAAAAGGGGGAACATTATGAGATTATTGCAGGAGAACGAAGGTGGCGTGCTGCAAGACTGGCAGGCATCAGAGAAGTACCTGTAATTATCAAAGACTATTCTGACCAGGAAGTAATGGAGATATCCCTCATTGAAAATATCCAGAGAGAGGATTTAAATCCAATTGAAGAAGCACTTGCTTATAAAAGACTTCTGGATGAGTATCATCTAAAACAGGATGAAATAGCAGAAAAGGTGTCAAAGAGTCGTACCGCTATAACAAATTCTATCAGGCTTTTAAAACTGGAAAAAAGAATCCAGCAGATGGTGATCGATGATATGATTTCACCAGGTCATGCAAGAACACTGATTACCATAGAAGATCCAGAATTACAGTATAGTTTGGCTTGTAAAATTTTTGATGAAAAGTTAAGTGTACGTGAAACAGAAAAATTAATCAAGTCACTGCAGAAAGAGAAAAAACCAAAAGAAAAAGCAGAAGTTGAAAACAGCTTTATCTATAAAGATATTGAAGAAAAAATAAAGACAATTTTGGGAACAAAAGTAAAGGTGGAACATAAGGCAAATAATAAAGGAAAAATATCTATTGAATATTATTCCAATGAAGAATTAGAGAGAATTGTATATTTATTAGAGACGATTAAATAAGGGGATAAAAAATGGAAAATTCAATGTTGAACAATCTGGCCATTGATCCTGGTTATATTTTAATTTTGATGATGGCTATGATTATGATCTTATTCGTGTTACATATAAAAACGGTGTTTAAGATTAATCGGTTCATGCAGAAATATAAAAGCTTTATGAAAGGAAAAGATGGAGTTTCTCTTGAAAAAACCATACTTCGTAATATTAATGATATTGAAATGTTAATGGAATCCAGTAAAAATCACATGGAACAGATCAAGCAGTTAAAAGAGATGGAAACACATACATTAAATAAAACTGCTATTGTTAAATATGATGCATTTAAAGAAATGGGTGGAAAGTTAAGTTTTGCCCTGGCAATGTTGGATCAGGAAAACAGTGGATTCGTGATTAATGCAATTCACAGCCGTGAAGGCTGCTATACGTATATCAAAGAAATCGTAAAAGGAGAATCCTATATTGTTCTTGGAGAAGAGGAAAAAGAAGCACTTCGCCAGGCAGTAAATATGTATATGGATTAAATACAAAAAGCCTTTACGAAATCTGTAAAATGAGGTATGATTGTATAGTTAATGAAATAAAGTAACCGTTCGTAAAATGAAATGAAAGGATTATAAATTCATGTTAGACATTAAATTTTTGAGAGAAAATCCTGATATCGTAAAACAGAATATTAAGAATAAATTTCAGGATGAAAAGTTAGAATTAGTAGATGAGGTAATTGCTCTTGATCAGAAAAACAGAGATATTAAGAATGAAGTAGAAGCATTAAGAGCAAACAGAAATAAATTATCAAAACAGATTGGTACTCTGATGGCTCAGGGAAAGAAGGAAGAAGCAGAAGAAATTAAAAAACAGGTAACTGCTCAGGCTGATAGAGTATCTGCTCTTTCTGAAGAAGAAAAAGACGTAGAAGAAAAAATTAAACGTATCATGATGGTAATTCCTAATATCATTGATCCATCTGTTCCAATTGGAAAAGATGACAGTGAAAATGTAGAAATCCAGAGATTCGGTGAGCCATTTGTTCCGGATTTTGAAATTCCTTATCATACAGATATTATGGAACGCTTCGATGGAATTGATATGGATGCAGCCGGAAAAGTAGCAGGTAACGGATTTTACTATTTGATGGGAGATATTGCAAGAATTCATTCTTCTGTAATTTCATATGCAAGAGATTTTATGATTGACCGTGGATTTACTTACTGTATCCCTCCTTTTATGATCAGAAGTAATGTAGTAACTGGTGTAATGAGCTTTGTAGAGATGGAAAACATGATGTACAAAATCGAAGGCGAAGATCTGTATCTGATTGGAACCAGCGAACATTCTATGATTGGTAAATTTATTGATACTTTAACACCAGAAGAAGAATTACCAAAAACACTGACAAGCTATTCACCATGTTTCCGTAAAGAAAAGGGTGCACATGGTATTGAAGAACGTGGAATTTACAGAATCCATCAGTTTGAAAAACAGGAAATGATTGTAGTATGTAAACCGGAAGACAGTATGATGTGGTATGATAAATTGTGGCAGAATACAGTTGATTTGTTCCGTTCCCTGGATATTCCGGTTCGTACTCTGGAATGCTGTTCCGGTGACTTGGCTGACTTGAAAGTAAAATCCTGTGACGTAGAAGCATGGTCTCCACGTCAGAAGAAATATTTTGAAGTAGGAAGCTGTTCTAACCTTGGGGACGCACAGGCAAGAAGACTTCGTATCAGAGTAAAAGGAAAAGACGGAAAGAAATATCTGGCACATACACTGAATAATACAGTAGTTGCTCCACCACGTATGTTGATTGCATTTTTAGAGAATAATCTGAATGCAGACGGAAGTGTAAATATTCCAAAAGCACTTCAGCCATACATGGGCGGAATCGAAAAAATTGTTCCAAAACACTAATAAATAACATGATCAGGATGTTAAAAGAAAGTATACTTTTAACACCCTGATCATATATTAATTATCATGGAGGCATAAGAATGCATAGTTATCTGCGTAGCATTGGATTTAGTAGCATAAGAGACAGAGAGCAGATCGATACTTTGATCAAAGATATCTGCCAGGATTGTGATGAACGTAATGCGGTCAGATTAGAAAATGGACAGGCTTTTGTTGAATATAGAAAAAGCTTTCTGCCAGGCTGCGGAATTATTGTCTGTGGAGAAATGGATGCAAAGGGGTTTCATCAGGATTATTATTTCCCGTATTTCAGAACAGATACCATCAGTAGTTCAGCAGATATGACAATTGAGAAACATGCAGGAAAAGATTCTTTTGGCGGAATATGTGAAGACACCAGAATGGGAACCTCTATGATTTTTTATCTTCAGAATGCTGTAGATTATCAACAAAAATGTATTGTAAATTTTACTTCCGGAACGAATATCAACATTTCCTTTACAGGTCTTTCCTCAAAGGGTTCTATTCTTTTACCTGTATATAAAGAACCGGAACAGGTTCTCATAGAGAAACAGGCATCTATTTTGCGCACACAGATGATTGCTGCAGCCAGAAACGGGGATCAGGACGCCATTGAGAGTCTTACTATGGATGATATGGATACGTACAGTATGATTTCCAGAAGAATCCTTCAGGAAGATGTATTTAGTATCGTGGATACGTTCTTTATGCCATTTGGAATGGAATGTGATCACTATCAGATTATGGGAGAAATACTGGATGTGCATAAGCTGCGTAATATAAAAAGCAGGGAGTATGTCTATCAGATGAAGCTTCTTTGCAATGATATGGAAATGGATATCTGTATCAACGAAGCAGATCTGACAGGAGATCCGGATGTGGGAAGAAGATTCAAAGGTGATATCTGGTTACAGGGCTTTATTAATTTTTAATATTGACATATCCACATGTTTTGAGATAGAATAGTACGGTAATGTTGATAAGTAAATAGTTGTTCTCTTAGTTAAATGGATATAACAAGCGCCTCCTAAG
>JBJEMC010000005.1:0-3985 GCA_051879475.1 Muricoprocola sp.
ATCGGACCTATTGAGCATGATCCGTTTATCCTGATCAGTTATCTGTCAGCAAAGTATGAAGAATTTACCTTTGAACAGGTAAAGCCAGAACTGGATGCTCTTTTTGCATTGCAGTATCGGTTAGAAACAGAAGCAGTCAATGAGACTGTGACAGAGACAGCAACTGTAAGAGTTGGAGAATCTTTGGGACAGGTTGTGACCAGTGGGTATTGTAACTGCCCAATTTGTTGTGGTATTTGGAGCGGAGGACCGACTGCCAGTGGAGCATATCCAACTGCCAATCATACCTTAGCGGTAGATGCTTCCAATCCGTTTGTACCAATGGGAACAAAGGTAGTTATGAATGGTGTCGAATATACTGTAGAAGATACCGGAGCTTTCGCAAGATACGGTGTACAGTTTGATGTCTATTATGACAGTCATGCGGCAGCATCTGCACATGGACATCAAACATGGGAATGTTATCTGGCAGATGATAATGGAAGCAATGAAGTGGAAGTGACCAGGACAAGAGATGTAGATGTGCTGAATGTCACCTTAAATAGTGGAAACCTGATGTCAATCTGTCAGGACAGGTTGGGATTTTTCCAGAAAGAACTGTTCAGTGCCTACAACGATACAAAAGGCAACTTGCAGATGTTTGCAACACCGGTTGATTTTAACTGGTATTCCAGTGTGACCAGCTATTATGGATACAGGATTCATCCAATATCAGGAGCAAATCAGCTTCATAATGGTATGGATATCGGAGCACCGGAAGGGACAAAAGTAATGGCAGGGCTGACCGGAACGGTTACAACTTCTGCTTATAACGACAGCTATGGCAATTATGTTGTGATCAAGGACAGTAAAGGCTATGAACTGCGGTATGCACATTTAAGCAGCCGGAGTGTATCTGCAGGAGCATCCGTCACGAAAGGTGATGAGATAGGGCTTGTAGGAAATACTGGAAATTCTACAGGAAGCCATCTTCACATTGAACTTCTGAAAAATGGAGAGCGGTTAAACCCGATCTTTTATCTGGAAACAGGAGAAGGGGCAGGATTTGGCGGCAATGAATATACCAGTGAAGCAGCACAGCGTTTGTTAAATGAAGCAGCGAGATATCTTGGGACACCGTATGTGTGGGGTGGATATTCGCCAAGTGGATTTGACTGTTCTGGATTCGTAAGTTACTGCCTGACACATTCAGGTGTAAGGAATACAGGAAGATTAACGGCACAGGGATTGTATGACATTTGTACGCCGGTATCTCAGTCAGAAGCACAGCCAGGAGATCTGATCTTCTTTACAGGTACTTACGATGCAGGAGTTCCGGTAACGCATATCGGAATCTATGTGGGCAATGGTCAGATGATCCATTGTGGGCATCCGGTGCAGTATACGTCCATCAACTCTCCATACTGGCAGAGTCATTTCTATGGATTCGGACGATGGTAAGGAAAAGGGCGGTGTAACAGCCGTCCGGAAAGGAGAAGCGATGAAAAGTCTTGAAAAAGCAACAGCAGATTATGAGAAAGCCAAGGAAAAAATGGAAGCATCCAAAGCCAGATATGAAGCAGATTTAAAGCGTTTCAAGGCTGCGGAGATAGCAAAAACAGAAGCGGAAAATCTGGAAATTGTAAAAATTATCCGTGCAATGGATATGAGCATTCCAGAGCTGGAAACTTTCAAAAAGAGAATGAAAAATGAACTGCCCGGCAGGGTAGAAATACAGAAGGAGGAAACAAGGTCTGATGATGAATTTAGAGAAGATGAAACAGAAGAAATCTAAAAATAGCGTGAAAAAAGGATTGCTTGCGGCAACAACGATTCTTTGCTTGACATCGCCTATGTTGCAGACACAGAGTGTGTTAGCGGCAGAGAATACAGCACCCGCAATTACGATTGAAAAGCCAGATGGCTGGAGACAGGGGGAAACGGCAGTCGCAATTACTGTGGATGCCAGTCATATGCCAGAAGGATTTTCTATCACAAAAATTGAAGCGAAAGCTGGGAAAGACGGAAGCTGGCAGGATGTGACAGGGAATGGAAGTATTTCCATTACTGGTAATCAGACGGTCTATGTGCGTGTGACAGATGGTGAGGGGAAGGTCTATGAGCAGAATCGCTCTATTAAGTGTTATGACACAGAAAAGCCTACGCTTTCTGCATCTCTGACAGATGGTGTACTGACGATTCAGGGAAATGATACCGTTTCCGGCATTACTTCTGTGACAGTTAATGGCACCACTTATACAGATCTGAAGGATGGAATGCTGAGAGTGCAACTGACACAGAAAGATTTTACAACAAAACAGATTGAAATCACGGTAACGGATGGTGCCGGAAATACTTCTGAAAAGTATGTGTTGCAGAATCCTTATTATGAATGGGCAAAGAAGCAGGCAGAGAAACAGAAAACTTCAGGTGACAGCAATGGTGCGATGGCAACCACGACCAGTGCAGATGCAACTGGGACTGAGAAAACAACGACTTCACCACTTCCGCAGGATGCACAGGCTTCTGAGCCAACAGATGCAAAAGGAACTGTGGATGATCGGACAGTGACAGGTATTGAGGAACAGCTTAATAAAGAAGGCGAGACAGCAGATTCTGTTACCAAAACAGCTACGGAAGGCACAAAAGAGTTTTATACCATTTCAACTAAGAGTGGTAAGATTTTTTATCTGATCATCGACAATTCAAAATCTCAGGATAATGTGTATTTCCTTACCGAAGTCAGTGAGAAAGACCTGATGAACTTCACACTTTCTGATTCTGTGACACTTCCGGAAGTAGATATTGTTTATGCAGAACCAGAGAAACAGGCTGAAGAAGAAAAGCCGGAAACGACAGAGACAGATGAGAAAGATAAGGTAGAGGATGAAATTCAGATGCCAGAAGACAAAAGTTTGGCAGGGACTTATCTACTGATCGGATTGGTTGCTGTTGGAGCTGCGGCAGGTGGTTATTACTTGAAAGTCTACAAACCGAAACATGAATATGATGATGAAGATGAGATGGAAGAGGATGAAAATGAATCCGAAGATTCAGAGTCAGAAAAACGGGAAGTAGACGATGCAGATGAGCAGGAAGAACAGGAAAATGCAGGGACAGAAGTTTTGAAAGATGAAGATTTCAATGATGAGGTACTAGAAGATGAAGAAGAGGAGCAGGAGTAAATGAAATTAGTGATTGCAGAAAAGCCATCGGTTGCGATGGCACTGGCTTCCGTGCTTGGAGCCAGAACAAGAAAAGATGGCTACGTGGAGGGAAACGGTTATATCGTTTCCTGGTGCGTAGGACATCTAGTTGGATTATGTGATGCATCGGAATACGATGAAAAATATAAAAAATGGAGATATGATGATCTGCCGATTGTGCCAGAATGTTGGAAACATAAGGTATTGGAAGGTACGAAAAAGCAGTTTGGAATCTTAAAGAAACTTATGAGAGATTCCAAAGTAGATGAAGTGATCTGTGCCACTGATGCAGGACGTGAAGGTGAGCTGATCTTCCGTCTGGTGTATGAGCAGGCAGGATGTAAAAAGCCGATGAAGCGACTCTGGATCTCTTCCATGGAAGAACAGGCAATTAAAGATGGATTTGCGTCATTAAAAGACGGTTCGTGTTATGACAGTCTCTATCAGTCAGCTCTTTGCAGGGCAAAGGCTGACTGGCTGGTGGGAATCAATGCGAGCCGTCTTTTTTCTGTTCTGTATAACCAGAATCTGAAAGTTGGAAGAGTACAGACACCAACACTTGCCATGATCGTGGATCGAAATCAGAAGATCAAGGAATTTACCAAAGAGAAATATTATATGGCTCATATCAAATTTGACGATATGGATGCGGTCACAGAGAATTTTCAGAAAAAAGAAGATGCAGATAAAGTGGCTGCAGAGTGTCAGGAGCGCATGTGCGAAGTGGAGAAGGATGATGTGAAAGAGAAAACGGTCCGCCCTCCGAAGCTTTATGATCTGACCACCCTGCAGAGGGAAGC
>JBJEMC010000006.1:0-3965 GCA_051879475.1 Muricoprocola sp.
ACCAGTGAAATCAGGTAAAGTCCCGTTCCTCTTGTATTTCTTTTCAAAAAAATCTCCTTTCCAGCTGCTGATACAGCCCTTTCATTTATTATGATAATTCCAGTTTTCCAATATATGGAAGATTGCGGTATCTCTGGTCATAATCCAGCCCATATCCTACTACAAACTCATCAGGGATCTCAAATCCTGTGTAATCTACATATACAGGTTTTACGCGGCGCTCCGGCTTGTCCAGTAAAGTAGCAAGTTTTAAGCTTGCCGGCTTTCTTGTACTTAAGTTTTCCAGAAGATAGCTTAAAGTTCTTCCTGAGTCAATAATATCTTCAATGACGATGACATGTTTGCCTTCCAGTGGTTCATCCAGGTCCTTTACCAGTTTTACTACGCCGCTGGACTTGGTATCCGCACCATAGCTACTGCAGGACATAAAATCAAAGGTAACCGGAACTGTGATTCTTTTTGCCAGTTCACAGGTAAAAAAGATACTTCCCTTCAAAATACAAACCAGATGCACAGACTTGCCTGCATAGTCTTCACTGATCTTTGCTCCCATTTCTGCAATTCTTTTATCAATCTCTTCTTCTGATATCATAACACTTACTTTCTCAGCCATGATTCTTCCTCCTCAAACTGTATTTCTATGATTTCTTTTGTTTCTTCGGTAATTTTGTAATTCTCACTGATCCGGTATCCGACAACCCAGATGATCTCATGTCCTCTGGCTACTAAGGGGATCTGATTTCTGATACTTAAGGGAACTTTTTCCTCCACCAGGTATTCCTTCAGCTTCTTTTTCTGTCCCAGTTGATTGATAATCAGATAATCCCCAGGCTGTCTGGTACGAATTTGAAAGTCACAGGATATTTTATCATAACTGAACCATTTCGTATACTTCTTTCTTGGAATTATTTGATTTTTATTAGGAAAAATACGAATCTTCGCTCTTTTTTCTTCTACATTTCCCTCTGTAACACTATATGACAGGTTTCGCTTTTCCATGTATAATTTTTCAAATTCTCTGCGTACCGTCCACCCGCCTGGCAGCATCGTCTGCCTTCCTGACTGTCCCTGCAATAAACTGCAGATCTGGTTTATATGCGCTCTTGTGAGATCTTTTAGAGGACACCCTGCTATCTTCAGTGCCTGGCGGATCATCCTCTCTTGTAAAAAATCATCTTCCCTACAAAGTTCTTCTATAAAAAGAACCCCTCCCTGTGAATTTAACTGCAGAATATCTTTTAATTTTTCATTCACAAGTTTATCCAGATACTCCTCTGTCCTTCGCATTTCTTCCCCAAGAGATGCAAAATGTTCCAGGCTCCTTGCATTTACTTTTTCCTTCAGCAAAGGAAAGACCTGTCCTCTGATCACATTTCTGGTGTAATCCATTTCCTGATTTGTCCTGTCTTCTCTCCAGATAATATTTCTACTCTTCAGATAACCTTCGATTTCCTTTCTGTCACATTCCAGAAGCGGACGGATAATATTTCCTCTTACAGGACGAATTCCCGCCGCACCATTCATGCCGCTTCCCCTGGCCATGTTCCAGAGCATGGTTTCAGCCTGATCATTTCTGTTATGGGCTACTGCAATTTTATTTGCCCCCTGCTCCGCCAGTACTCTTTTAAAAGTGTCATACCTTACCTTTCTTCCTGCCTCTTCTACGGTAAGATGTTCCTTGGCTGCCATCTGGCGGATATCCACTCTCTCCATATGGAACTCCACCTGATTTTCTTTACAGATTTCTTCCACATATCTGGCATCCTCCATGCTCTCTTCCCCACGGATTCCATGCTCCACATGTACCACTGTAATCTGAAACGGGACTTCTTTTTGCAGTTCCATAAGCAGAAAAAGGAGGCACAGCGAATCTGCTCCCCCGGAAACGCCCACAATAATATGATCTCCCTTATTTATCATATTGTACTTTTTTACAGTTTCAAAAAACTTCTTCATCTTCTCCACATCCTTCCCACCAGAATGGTCATATCATCCTGGGGTCCATCCTCACAAAATTCCATCACTTTATCCAGCAAAAGACGTGCCATTTCACCGGGATCATCCACCAGAAACTGACGTATAAAAAAGCAGAACAGCTCTTCCTCTCGCCCTGAAGGCAGGGCATCCATCACCCCATCTGATACCAGTATTACCAGACTTCCTGACTCCAGTTTACGCGGAATTTCCTCTACCTTCACTTCCTGAAGGGCTCCTACCGGAAGCGTCGCCGTATGCACGGTTTCTAATTTGTTTCCTGTCTTAATAAAAGTCACTGCTGCTCCCATTTTCAGCAATCGGCAGTTTCCGGTATACAGATCCACTTCACAGAGATCCAGGGTGGAATATCCTCTCATCCCCCTTTGCATTACCATGGCAGAATTGAGCATATTAATACAGGTCTCTGCGGTAAAACCACTTTCCAGAAACTGCTCCAGCAGCTCAATGACTGTCTGGCTTTCCCTTCCTGCCTTAACTCCACATCCCATGCCATCTGACAATGCCATAATTGCCTGTCCATAATTGCTGTTTAAAAAAGAGAACTGATCTCCATATTCCGGCTCTCCGCTGCACTTTTCCCTGGCAGCTCCCGTGATCATATAATAGGGGGTAGCCTCTACAAAATGGATATTGCAGATTTTATTTCCTATCGTCACCCTGCTCTCTTTGAGAGGCACCATTTCTCTTCCATAAATCTCAGATATAATCCTGCCCACTTCCTTTACCTGGACACACTTTCCATAACCGGCACGCAGCGTCAGCAGAATTTCAGGACGGCCCTCCTGATTTTTCAAAATTCGGATATCCTTTACCACCAGACGGTTCATTTTCAGACGAAAAGCCAGGTTTCTTCGAAGGTCTCCTTCTACCATTTCCGTATCGTAGACTGTACAGGCTATTTCCTCAATGATCTGTGCTGTCTCTTCTAACTGTCTTGCCATAGCCGCCCGGTTTTCCATCATACGGTTACTCCACAGCAGGTTTAATCTTGCCCTTACGAAACCATTTTTCAGTTCTTCCCGAAACTGCCGCCCTTTTACACAATGCCTTGTAAAGGATTTTTCCAGATTCCTGGTTTCTTCCCCCTGCTCCAGCTCTTCTAACATTTCATAAGCCAGTTTCCAGGTCGTTTCTACCTCGTCCACCCAACATATTTTTTCTCTTCCGCAAACACTGCAAAGATTATTTCTTGTATCTTCAAAAATATCCTGTATATCTTCTTCACTTAATTCTTCTTTTTTTACTGGCATATACTGAAACAGCTCCGCTAATTTCCGAAAGGACTGTGCATACCGTTCCACCCGGTCTTTTTCCGCCAATACTGTCCACTCGTTCATCTCCAAATCCTCCAACTATTCAGGGTATTCCTTCCTGCCTTGCATGGCCCCGAATACGTTCAGTATATGAAAAAAAGGATGCAGAATTTGTCAAACTCTGCATCCTCTCGAATAATTTTTCATAGCGGAAGGGAGATTTGAACTCTCGACACCACGGGTATGAACCGTGTGCTCTAGCCAACTGAGCTATTCCGCCACAACAAAAAGAATTATACGTGATGATTCAACTTTTGTCAATACTTAATTTATCGCTTTAAAAAGAATTTCATCTTCCTCTACAAGCCCCAGCTTTTCCTTTGCCACTTCTCCTGCATATTCCGGTGTTTTCACACGTTCTTCCAGTTCTTCAATCTCAAGTGCACGCTCGCTCTCCTGATCGATCTGTTTCTCAATCCCTTCGATTTTCACGAGGTATTCTGCATTCTTTTTCCGCAGGTTATTACTCTGTGTCACCATCAAAACCAATAAGATCAGTACTACAGCAGAAATAGCAATCATCTCTCTGCGATTACTTACTCTTCGACGTCTTCTTTTTCTGCGCACTTTTCCTGCCATCCATTATCGCTCCCTATTTCCGTTACTGTTCACGTGCGTTCCAGTAACGATGAAAAAGCCATGCAAAATCACCTT
>JBJEMC010000007.1:0-3929 GCA_051879475.1 Muricoprocola sp.
CCTTTTTCGCTTCGAACATTGCTACAAAGTATCTTTGGAATTGTTCTAATGTAAGTGGTACGATATCTAATCGCTGCTTTACATCGCCTTTTGCATACCAAATACCATGTCTGAAAGTTTCCGCAGTATTTGTATCAATTTTAACTGCAATGAACATTCCATATACAGGCTTGTCATATTTTAAAACTGCATCAGAAACATGTCGTCTAACCGGTTCTCCTTCCATAGCTTCCTGACGAGACGAAGTTGACATTGTTACTTCTGTCAAAATTGTAAAATCCTCATATTCCCAATACAAATCTCCTTTTCCACCACCTGCTGCTGATACTGGCAAAAAATCAGAATCTAATCGAAAACCTCGAACTTCATAAGGTTTATTAACCATATGATCAATTGCAAGTGCTGCCCTCCATAATACCCATTCAAGATATGCTGGTGTTTCGTCTTTAGGAACTTCAATAGCATTATCCTCGTCATAAACAAGTTTACCGCCGCCCTTAATAAGAAGGGACATATAATCTGCAATCTCTTTCCATTGATTACACTGTTCGCTTGCATAAGCAATTTCATCTGTCTGAGCCAATATGTTTTCCAAACGCTGTCTGGCTATATTAATCTCTGCAGCATTGGTTAACGGAAGATCAGAAATATCAAACGCAATATGCCGCTCTTTCATCTGTTTAATCAGGTCATCCAGTAGGGACTTTGCTACCTCAACGTTGTCTGTAGGCAATGGTGCTCCATTACAAAGAAGTTTATATTGCTCCGTGATCGGTTCAGTATTGGCAGTACTTTTTGCAAGCTTTTCGGCCACTATATGCTTGGTTGGAACAATAATCAAACCTCTACCTTTGCGCTGAAGCACACCAGTAATACGAAGGTAGCGCATATTCATGTCGCTGTATTGGAAGAAATTGTCGCTCTTTTTATCGTAACTCTTCGCTCGTTCCTCAACTTCTTTCCTATCAAATACCTTTTTGGATACTGCACGAGTTCTTCTCTCTCGTAAATCGAGAATGGCGGATACTACATCATCGAGCTTATACGTTGGGTTGGTTGTTTGTGCCCATAAAGAAAATTCTATACGGCTAATTTCAGAAGAACCGGTACGTTTTTCTAACTCCAACATAATTGCTAAAAGCCATCTCAAAGGAGAATACAGTGTGCCATCTGGTGCTTCTTCTTGTTCAACGCTCATTGAACGAAGAAAACACTCTTGGACGGCAGGGTAGGTATCGGCTTTCAAAAACGATCTACCGAATGGGGTAATGTCATCCAAAATACCAAGTTCCTCTTGGATACCATCCTTCTTTTTAATCTGAGGATAGATAAATCCGTTCTTTGCAAACATCAAGCGCCATTTTCTTGCATGGCTTCCGGATCCATCTTTACCTTCCTCGTTCTGGATAATGCCTTTCTCGTTCAGGTAATTCATAAATCCAATTTCATTATCTTTGCCGTGAAGATTTCCTACAAAGGGAGAACCGGCAAATACTTTAAAACCGTCCTGAATGCGATTGGGATTACGCAAACCAGTATTACCTACCAACCAAATATCAATTTTTTTGTTCATAATATACTCTCCCATTAGAATCCAACAAATAAATACTCCTGAACTTTGTTTCTATTAGTTTTTGCTCTACTCTGATTGCCAAACGAATATGTATAATCTATTGGAATCACTTCTACGTGCTCTTTATATTTTGCCATAATAGCAACCATCTCATCTTGTGTCGGCAAGCTGTTTGAAGAATATGAAACAATTAGAATACTGTCTTTAAACTTCTTAAATAACCGATTAAACGCATCTGCTGCTCCTTTCCGTGTTGAAAAAGGAGTCGGATAGGATTTGAATTTTTTGGTCAATGTATTCTGCTGAATTTCTACACCTTTCCAATCACGAGCAAGCCCTTCTACAAAGTGATAACGTCTTACATATTCATTATCAGAAAGCGGTGAATAATATGGTGGATCAATATAGACAAGATCTGGCATCCCGGCTTTAAGTTCCATCGCATCTCCATGCTTAGCTTTATTAATTTTACCATTGTCAAATACCGCTTTATTTACCGCCTGTACGGCTTCTAAGAACTGCTGCTCTAATGATTTCTTTAAATCTTTTCGTCCATCATTATACCGATCTCCAGTATAGGTAAAAATACCCCGTGGACGCTTCTTTGTACATGCACGAATTAACGCAGTCATAGCAATAGCATGTTTATATGGGTCTTTGATTGCTGCAATGTTCATTCTCAAAGTATCAATCAAGTCATTCTCATCGTCTGTGTAATATAATCCCTGAAATGTTTTTGCCACAAAATGATCAGACTCTTTTAATGGTAACAACAATTTTTCTGCTTCTTCCATAGATAAAGTGGTTCCATTGTTTTCAATCATTGCTTTTGCAAATGTTGCTGACATAGCCATATAATCATTACTTATCACAGACTTCCCTTGCGATTTAAACATGTATCCCACAATACCCGAACCAGCAAATAAATCAACTACTGTATCGAATTGGAATTGCGATGCAACAGCCCAAATTTCAGAGAGCAATTTGCTTTTAGAACCCATGAATCTTGTAGTCGGATATTTAGATACTTGTTCTGGTAATGGGTCTGGAACCAACTTAAACATCATTTTTCTTTTTGGAAGAACAGTAACAATTACATCTTCACCCTTTCGACTACTTCCACTGCACGATATATATCGCTTTGTCTGAATTACTTCGATATTAAATGGCTTATATAATTCATGCACAAGTGGATGATTCGAATTTGTAAGAATTACATGACATCCCAATTCCTGCAAACGAAACACTTCTTTAGCCAACTCTACATGATCTTCTTCATAAAATTGTTCCTTTGTATAGCGTTTAAAATCAGAATATTCTGAAATAGGTAAATAAGGTGGATCCAAAAAGATAAAATCTCCCGGTCTCGCATACTCTTTCAACACTGACAAATAGTCTCCACATACTATAGTTGCCTTTTGCAAAACTTCTGATGCTGCATACAATGCTTCAACATCACAAAATTTGGGAGCCTTATATTTTCCAAACGGAACATTAAACTGCCCTTTTTTATTCACACGATAAAGTCCATTAAAACAAGTTTTATTCAAATAAATTGTCCTGGCTGCTGCTTCAGCTTCTGGCAATGTCTGCCATTCTAAGGCACGAACACTATAAAACATTTCCTGGGTGTTTTCATACTTTTGTAGATAAGAAATCACTTCATCAACATTATTCGCAACTTGCCTGTACATATTGATCAATTCCGGATTGCTATCTGCAATAACTGCATCATTTGGATTTAATGCAAAAAACATCGCACCACCGCCAATAAATGGCTCTATGTATCTGCCATACGAAGCTGGTACTTTTGGCAATAAATCTCCCAACATCTGAGTCTTTCCACCAGCCCATTTTAATATAGGTTTTGCCTGTACCTTGTTCGTTTTTTCAATTGCCTGTTTTGCCATACTATATCCTTTCATTATGACTCAATCTCCGTCATTTCCATAATGTCACTTATATCGCATTTTAATGCTGTACAGATTTTTACCAACACATCCGTAGTGACATTCTCATTTTTTCCCAGCTTCGCCATGGATGCATGACTAATACCAGCAGCTATACACAAATCCTTCTTTTTCATATTTCTATCTATCAATAACTTCCATAATTTCTTATAGCTAATTGCCATCTTACACCTCTTATACTCTATACCAATGAACATTCGTTCTTTTTCTTCATTAAGTATACCTCCAAAATTCAGCAAAAGCAATCAATAATTCAGCGTTTGCTGAATTTACGACAATATGACAAGTTTGGTATCCTGTTTTAATCAATATTCTGTATTCTGCGACAAAATACATTACTTCTTTTCTAATACAAATATATATTCATGTGCTAACATCAAAAAGTC
>JBJEMC010000008.1:0-3922 GCA_051879475.1 Muricoprocola sp.
ATTCCACGACTCCAGCGTGAAAAAAGTTTATACGGCACAGAGTTTGAAGTACGTCTTCGCAATGAATTAAAGCAAAAGGCCATAGCCAAAGAATGTGCGGAATGGATGCGTCGTAAGGTACACTTCAAAACCAATACAACCCGTGAAGGCATGAACAATTTTCTTCTGGTAGATGGCGATGAAGATACTTATACCTATATGCCGATGAACACATTCACAACCGTTGACCTTGGCTGTGAACGCGGTAATAATTTGACCAACATGATCACTCGTATGGAGAACCCGGCAAGTAAAGAGTTTCTTCATATGTTTGATTCTGTTTGGAACGATGATGAAAAGCTCACAGATGTTACCGATGAAGTAATTGAAATGATTTCATCTGTATATCAGGAAAATTCGCCGGAGCTAATTTATTTCATGTCCTTGTATAATATCTTCAGTGAATTTCTTGAGGACATTTCGGAAGATGTTCTTCCAAATGAAGCCACTGGTTTTAAGGATAGTGTGATTTGGAACAAGCTGTTTAATTTCCAGAAGGATGCCGCTCTTGCTATCATCAACAAACTGGAGCAATACAACGGTTGTATTCTTGCAGACAGCGTTGGCCTTGGTAAAACATTTACAGCACTAGCAGTTATCAAATACTACGAAGGTCGCAACAAAAATGTCCTTGTTCTATGCCCGAAAAAGCTGTCTGAAAATTGGATGACATATCGCGGCAATTTGATTAATAACCCTCTAGCTGCGGATCGACTACGTTATGATATTCTGTATCATACAGACCTTTCCAGAGACAGCGGCAATACAGTAATCGGTCTACCGATTGACCGCATCAACTGGGGAAACTACGATCTTGTGGTCATTGATGAAAGCCATAATTTTCGCAACGGAAACGGCACAAACAGCAAAGGCGGAGAAAAAGAAAACCGCTATATGCGTTTGATGAACCGTGTTATTAAGCCGGGCGTAAAAACAAAGGTACTGATGCTCTCTGCTACGCCGGTAAACAACCGTTTTTATGATCTTCGTAATCAGTTGGCACTTGCCTATGAGGGCGATCCTTCTGAGTTCAACGAAAAGCTAAACACAAAATCGGATATCGACACCATCTTCCGACAGGCACAGAAGGTTTATAACGCATGGTGTAAGCTGCCGGAGAAAGAACGCACAACTGCCAATCTTCTCTCTCAGCTCGACTTTGATTTCTTTGAGGTGCTAGACAGCGTAACCATTGCCCGCTCCCGAAAGCACATACAGACCTATTACGATGTCGCAGATATCGGCAACTTTCCGAAACGAAATAAACCTATCTCGCTGCGTCCAAAGCTGACAACACTGCCAAACGCCATCAACTACAAAGAAGTGTTTGAACTGCTGTCAAAGCTTCATTTGACAATCTATACACCGACAGCTTTCATTCAGCCAAGCAAACTGCAAAAATACCTGAGCGAAGATGAAACTGAGAAATTTCGTAACGGTCGTGAATTAGGTATTCAACGTCTAATGAGCATCAACCTGTTAAAGCGTATGGAAAGCTCCGTTCACTCTTTTTTGCTGACTGTAAAACGCATTTACGACTATCTGTATGATACTTCGCAGGCAATCGATGATTTTATGGCAACCGGTACAAATAACCTAGATGAAATATGTGATCTGTCCGGTGAGGCTGATGACTTTGATTATGATGACCAGAACACGGACTTTTTCAATGTTGGCAAAAAAGTAAAAATCGACCTGCATGATATGGACTACATCTCTTGGAAACGTGAGATTGACGAGGATATTGAAAATCTCCAGCTGCTGATTCTTATGGTAGAGGACATCACGCCGGAGTACGACTTCAAGCTGAACGAACTGCTTCGCATTATACGTGAAAAAGTGGATTCACCTATCAATCCGGGTAACAAAAAAATACTGATTTTCACTGCATTTTCGGATACCGCAGAATATCTCTTTGATAATATCAGCGGTATAGCTCTGAACGAACTTGGCTTGCATACTGCCCTGGTTACCGGCTCAGTGGACGGCAAAACCACCATTCCGAAATTCAAAGCGGACATGAACCATGTGCTTGCCTGTTTCTCTCCGAAATCCAAAGACAGAGATGTGCTGTACCCGAAAGACAAGACGGACATTGATATTCTGATTGCCACGGATTGTATTTCAGAAGGTCAGAACCTGCAGGATTGTGACTATTGCGTAAACTATGATATTCACTGGAACCCGGTGCGCATCATTCAGCGTTTCGGGCGAATCGATCGTATCGGCAGCAAGAACGCTGTGATACAGTTGGTGAACTTCTGGCCGGATTTGGACTTGGACGAATACATAAACCTCAAATCTAGAGTAGAAACCCGAATGCGTATTTCGGTAATGACCTCCACGGGTGACGATGACCTCATCAACCAGGAAGAAAAAGGCGATCTGGAATACCGCCGCAGCCAATTGAAGAAGCTGCAAGAGGAAGTCGTTGACCTGGAGGATATGACAAGCGGCGTATCCATTATGGATTTGGGGCTGAATGAGTTCCGTATGGATTTACTCTCCTATATGAAAACACACAAGGATATTGACCACACGCCTTTGGGTATCCATGCCGTTGTAAAAGGTGAAAAGCCCGGCGTTATATTTGTACTGAAAAATGTGAACGAGCATATCAATATTGAAAATCAGAATAGACTGCACCCATTTTACATGGTATATGTTGGAATGAACGGCGAGGTCATTACAAACCATCTACAGCCGAAAGACACGCTGGATATGATGCGCCACTTAGCACAGGGAAAGTCTGCCCCTGATATGAACTTATGTGAGAAATTCAACAAAGCAACCAACAACGGCAAAGATATGGGTAAAATTTCACAGCTGTTGGAGGATGCTATTATGTCGATTATTGATGCCAAGGACGAAAGTGATATTGACAGCTTTTTCAGTGGCGGACAGACAACTTTCCTATCTGGTGGATTTTCTGGACTGGATGACTTTGAACTGATTTGTTTTATGGTGGTGATTTAATTGATAGAATTTCCTGCTGCTACGGCAGTACACAGGAGATTGCCGAAGGAGGCGTTTTATAAGCACCTACCTCTGACAAAAGTCCTGAAAGATAAATTTGTGTCCGATGTGGATAGAATCGTTGTTGAAAACAGCCTGACCAAAGATAATCTGAATCTTACAGACGATGCAGAGATAAAAGAAATTATGCTGCTGTCCATCAGTCTGAAAAAGCAGGAATTTGACGGCAAAGTGATCGAGGCTATCGCACGGCAGAACCCACACAAGCTGGTATTTCTACTAATATTTGAAGACAGCAGACAGCTGGCGATTTATCACGGCAATCTCTACCGCACATCGTGGGTGGAAAGCGATAAAGTGGCTCTGAAATTGCAGGGCTACTCCCTCGATGAAATATGGGACGCATTTATGGAGCAGATTGCCCTATATGAGGAACGTGCAGAGAAAACCGATTCTCTCTCCGTAGAAGACCGCCTTGCCGTGCAGGAGCAGATACTAAAACTGGAAAAGCAGATAAAAAAGACAGAAAACGCTATGTGGAAGGAACAGCAGCCAAAGAAAAAATTCGAACTGCACACACGCCTGCTTGAATATAAGCAGAAATTGGAGGAATTGAAACATGGAAAAGCTTAAGATGCACACGCCAGATTTAGCGGACGAGAATTTCAAGAAGCTCGCTGCTATGTTTCCAAATGCTGTGACAGAAACCATAACAGGTTATGATGAAAACGGAAAAGCAATTATTGAGCGTGCCATTGACGCTGATGTGCTGCGACAGGAAATCTCTGCTACAGTGGTGGAAGGTCCGCAGGAACGCTATCAGTTCACATGGCCGGATAAGAAAAAGTCTGTGGTGCTGGCAAATCAGCCGATTGCAAAGACGCTTCGCCTTGACCGTGAAAAATCC
>JBJEMC010000009.1:0-20630 GCA_051879475.1 Muricoprocola sp.
ATCTCCGGTACTTCCAGTACTTTTATAAGAAAGTCCTCCGGTTGCTACCAGCACACAATCTGCTTCCTCTTTTTTTCCATTTTTAAGGAGAATACCTGTTACCTTTTTGTCTCTGACCAGTGGCTTCTTTTTCTGTTTTTCTGTTGCCAGGTCTGGCAAAATATCTATTCTTTCCGTAAGGATTTCTTCTACCTCTTCATTTAAGTGTACCTTCACACCCGCTCTTTTCATGGCATCTCTTAAGGTATCAATGACATCGGCAGATTTATCTGATAGAGGGAAGGCTCTCTCTCCCCTCTCAACTTTCGTTTTCATTCCATTCTTTTCAAAAAAAGAAATGGCATCCTGATTTGTAAATCCATAAAATGCGCTGTACAAAAACTTACGGTTTGTACATACACTTTCCAACAGTTTTTCCATATCACAGGCATTGGTAAAATTACATCTTCCTTTTCCTGTAATATAGATCTTTTTTCCAAGTTTTTCGTTTTTTTCATAAAGATGAACCTGACATCCACCCTCTGCGGCTCTCACTGCTGCCATCATTCCTGCTGCACCACCGCCAATAATCACTACTTTTTTCATTCTATATTCCTTTTAAAAAAGGGAAATGTGCCTTAGCACATTCCCCCATGTTATTTTACATGATTAAACCGGATATGCTCCGTTTTTTGTATCTGCAACTGTTGCATCCACCTTTGTCTGCTGAGCTTCTCTGTATTTGAAGAATTCAGTAGCAACCTGTGGGAACAGCGCATAGGTCAGAACGTCCTCATCCTGCTGGATCCACTGTGCACATTCTGCTCTCAGCTTGTCAAGCTGTGGCTCAATCTTATCTGCCGGACGGCAAGTGATAACTTCCTCATCACCGATACACTTCTTAACAACTTCCGGATTAAATGGCTTAACTGTAGCACCATATTTTCCGGAAAGTACGTCTTTTGTCTGCTGTGGTACCATCTTGTAACGTTCTCCCTGGATTACGTTCATAACAGCCTGTGTACCAACAATCTGAGAAGATGGTGTTACCAGAGGGCATTCACCAAGATCTTTACGTACACGTGGTACTTCTTCCAGTACCTCATAATACTTATCTTCTGCACCAAGATCTTTCAGCTGAGATGTCAGATTAGAAAGCATTCCGCCTGGTACCTGATACAGCAGAGTCTTGATATTAACACCAAGGTTCTTTGGATTAAGCAGACCGGAATCAAGAGCCTGGTCACGAATCGGTCTGAAGTAATCAGCAATTTCTGCCAGAAGGTTCTGGTCAAATCCTGTATCGTATGGTGTACCTTTGAAGGTTTCAACCATAACTTCTGTAGCTGGCTGAGAGGTTCCCATAGCAAATGGAGACATTGCTGTATCAATTATGTCTACTCCAGCTTCAACCGCTTTCAGGTATGTCATGGAAGCCACACCGGATGTATAGTGTGTATGCAGCTGAATTGGAATACTAACTGTTTCTTTCAGAGCCTGTACAAGTTCTGTTGCTGTATATGGAAGAAGAAGACCAGCCATATCTTTGATACAGAGAGAATCAGCTCCCATATCTTCGATTCTCTTTGCCATATCCTTCCAGTAATCCAATGTATAAGCATCTCCTAATGTATAAGAAAGAGCTACCTGTGCATGTCCTTTTTCTTTGTTTGCAGCAGTAACAGCTGTCTGAAGGTTTCTAAGATCGTTCAGACAGTCAAAGATACGAATGATATCAATACCATTTGCAATAGATTTCTGAACGAAATATTCTACTACATCATCTGCATACTGGCTGTAACCAAGAATATTCTGTCCACGGAACAGCATCTGAAGTTTTGTATTTTTTGCTTTATCTCTAATCTTACGAAGTCTTTCCCATGGATCCTCTTTCAGGAAACGAAGGGAAGCATCGAATGTAGCACCACCCCAGCACTCAAGGGAATGATATCCTACCTGATCCAGCTTTTCAACGATTGGCAGCATCTGTTCTGTTGACATTCTTGTGGCAATCAGAGACTGATGAGCATCACGTAAGATGGTCTCAGTAATTTTAATTGGTTTTTTTGCTTGTTTTGCCATTTTATTGTTTCCTCCTTAAAATATCAGCACCGTACAGATTATACTCCGAAGATAGCCATAAATGTACCTGCAGCTACTGCAGTACCGATAACACCGGCTACGTTTGGTCCCATTGCATGCATCAGCAGGAAGTTTGTAGGATCCGCTTCCGCTCCAACCTTCTGGGATACACGGGCTGCCATAGGTACCGCGGATACACCTGCGGAACCGATCAATGGATTGATCTTGCCTCCGGTTACCTTACACATAATCTTACCGAAGATTACACCGGCAGCAGTACCGCATGCAAATGCTACCAGACCAAGAACTACAATCTTAATTGTGTTCAGATTCAAGAATGCTTCAGCACTTGTTGTTGCACCAACAGATGTACCAAGCAGGATAACTACGATATACATCAGTGCATTAGAAGCTGTTTCTGTCAGCTGCTTAACAACACCAGACTCACGGAACAGGTTACCAAGCATCAGCATACCTACCAATGGAGCAGTTGTTGGAAGAAGAAGACAAACTACGATAGTAACGATGATCGGGAACAGAATCTTTTCCAGTTTGGAAACAGGACGGAGCTGTTCCATTTTGATCTTTCTCTCTTCTTCTGTTGTCAGAGCCTTCATAATAGGCGGCTGAATGATCGGAACGAGAGACATATAAGAATATGCAGCTACGGCAATCGGTCCCATCAGAGCTGTCTGTCCTAATTTACCAGCCAGGAAGATGGAAGTAGGGCCATCGGCGCCACCGATGATAGAAATAGCTGCTGCTGCCTTACCATTGAAACCAAGGAAGATAGCCAGGAAGTATGCAGCGTAGATACCGATCTGTGCTGCAGCTCCTAAAATAAAGCTCTTTGGATTTGCGATCAACGGACCGAAGTCAGTCATCGCACCAACACCCATGAAGATAAGTGATGGCAAAATACTCCATTCATCTAACAGATAGAAGTAATGGAGAAGACCTCCTACACCATTGGAAGCTTTTTCCGGAGAAATCATAATATCCGGATAAATGTTTACCAACAACATACCAAAAGCAATAGGAACCAGAAGAAGTGGCTCGTATTCTTTCTTAATCGCAAGATATAAGAATACACAGGCAACTGCAATCATGATATAGTTCCCTACTGTCAGATTAAAAAACGCTGTCTGGTGAAGCAGGTTAGATAATGTGCTTGTTACATATGACATTTTTCTACCTCCTGTTTTGTAGTGTCACAAGATATCTTATTAGTTCATTGTTGCCAGTGTATCGCCGTTTTCAACAGCTGCACCAACTGCAACATCAATACTTGCAACAGTACCATCCTGAGGAGCAACAACCGGGATTTCCATCTTCATAGCTTCAAGAATAACGATTGGATCACCAGCTTTTACGGACTGTCCTACACTTGCTTCTACTTTGAATACCTTTCCTGGTACGGATGCAGTTACTTTTACAGAACCTGCGCCTGCTGCTGCAGCCGGTGCTGCTGCCTTTGGAGCTGCCTTAGGTGCTGCCTTTGGAGCTGCTGCTCTTGCAGCTGGTGCTGCTGTGCTTCCTGTACCTTCTTCTACAGTTACATCATATGCTACGCCATTTACAGTAATTGTATAATTCTTCATTATGATTTCCTCCTATTTAGGCTCTCAGCCATTTATTGCGATTGCTCTTTTTAATGGAACGGACTACAAATCCATCTGCGCTTGTTCCCTCTGCTGCTGCAATTGCTGCTGCAATGACAGCTACCAATTCTCCATCATCAACCAGTTCTTCTTCTGGTACAACCGGAGTTGCAACAGGAGCCGGTGCAGGAGCTGGTGCTTGCGGAGCTTCCTTTTTCTTCTTCATAGCATTTTCAAGTTTGCTGATATGCTTGAACTGGGAAATCAAAAAGCTCAGGAAAAGAAGCATACAGAAAACAATAACAACACCCATCAGAGTATTCAGAACGGCTTCTTTCATCTTAGTGCCCATAGTCTGATCTCCTGTGCTGAATGTGATACCTTCCATTTCAAGAGTGCTTCTTTCAAGGGTAGTGGTAACTACACCTTCTGTGTTTGTAAATTCACAAACAGATACAATAGTAATGTTATCATCATCTACACTGATTTCATGTTCTCTAAAAGATACGAACTCTCCAAGTTCATCTTTTACAGACTGCCAGGACTGAACACTGGTAACAACGCTCGCCTGAGGAACGCTCAGAACAGAAGATGGATATACTAATTCGTTCAACTGATCGTCTGTCATTTCCACGATCATCTGGATACTGCTTTCCGCAAAAGTAACCAGAGCGTCTCTGTCAGATGCCAGAATCCCGTCTGCACCCACTTCTTCAGTTACTGCAGCAATGTCCTCTGTCACTTCAGCTGCAACTTCTGTTGCTGCCTCAGTTGTGTCTTCAGCCATAACTACAGATCCTGAAAGCAGCATTGCTGCTGCAGATGCAGAAACTAATAATCCTTTTAATTTTCTCATATCATTCACCTCGCTTAAACCGTTCCGTGTTTTTTACCTGGACGGTCATCTCTTTTTGTGAATAACATTTCAAATGCACCGATCAGATATTTTCTTGTGTCGGCTGCTTCAATGATGGTATCTACATAACCTCTCTTAGCTGCACTTACAGCACTTGTCTGAAGAGCTGCGTATTCAGCTGCTTTTTCATTCATTACTGCTGCATCAGCATCTGCATACATGATCTTAGCTGCCAGTTTTGCATCCATTGTTCCAATTTCAGCTGTTGGCCATGCAAATGTCATGTCTGCACCGATTGCCTTGCTGTTCATTGCTACATATGCGCTTCCGTAAGCTGCTCCGATGATCACATTTACCTTTGGAACAGTTGCATTAGCAAATGCATAAGTCAGTTTTGCAGCGGCCTTGGCGATTCCTCTTTCAGAATGCATATCTGCCTTGAATCCCTTTACATTTGTCAGAGAAAGAACAGGAATACCAAATGCATCACAGAAATTGATGAAATCTGCTGCTTTTTCAGCACCTTTCTTTGTCAGGACAGCATCAAAAGCTGCTTCTTTGTTGCCTTCTGCATCATATACTTCTGTACGGTTTGCTACAGCACCTACAGTCTGTCCATTCAGACGGATAAATCCTGTTACCATTTCTTTTGCATATGCAGCTTTTGTCTCAACAAAAACGTTGTCATCTGCAATTGTGGAAAGTAAAATGGATGTATCGCCAACACAGTTAGCCAGATCTGCACATACACGGTTCAGATCATCTGAACATTCTTCGTAAACCAGATCATCTTCGTTATTAGCCGGAAGCATTCCAACCAGTTCACGGATCTGAGCAAAGATATCTTCTTCACTTCCTACGAAGTCCACAAGACCTGCTTCTTCACTCTGGAATTTTGCTGAAGCTGTATCACATACTTCTACACGGTTTCCATCCAGGGCATTTGGAGAGTTTACAAATAATTTTGCTTTCTTTTCTTCCATAAATGTGAAGTCTGTCAGTCCCGGGAATAATGCAAGACCGCCACCACATGTACCAAATATTGCTGTAATCTGTGGAATCACGCCTGAAGCCAGTGTCTGTTTCAAATAAACCTCGCCAAAAGCATTCAGAGCATCTGTAGCTTCCTGAAGTCTCAGACCTGCACAATCGATGAGACCGATCACCGGTGCTCCCATCTTTAATGCCATGTCATAAATTCCTGCTATTTTCTTCGCGTGCATTTCGCCGATTGTTCCACCAAGCACTGATGCATCCTGGCTATATACATAAACCAGATTGCCGTCGATCACGCCATAACCTGTGATGACGCCATCAGCCGGAGTTTCGGCTTTCGCCATGTTGAAATCTGTATTTCTTGCAGTAATACCTGCACCAATTTCAACAAAACTGTTCTCATCAAGCAAAGACGCGATTCTTTTGCTTGCTAAGCTTTGTGCTGTGTTACTCATGTTTCAGCCCTCCATTTGATATATTAGATAAATTGAGACCAATTATCTGCCGTATCTCATTGTACCTTGTTTTTCCAGACATAGCAAGAGTTTTTGTCGAGGATTGCACGGAAAAAAAATCGCGAAATAATTATTTTTTTATTGCATATTTGCCAATTGCTTCCTTTGAACCGTAAAATACCTTTTCAGAAGATAGACTGCCCAGTGTTTCCACGTGATCTTTTCTGCCATATTTTCCGTGAGCACAGGATATTTTGCGATGACCTCATCTCCCAGAACATAAGAAACTTCTCCTGCCACTTCACCTTTTTCTACCGGTGCTTCCAGAGCATTATTTAAAATGACGATTCGCTTTATTTCTTCCTCTTTTTTTATGAGCATGCTTTTTTCTTCGTGTTCCTGCTCTTTTGCACACAGATAAACATCCCCGGTGAGATCTCCATCTGAAGGAACTGCTCTATTTACGAGTATCTGATATTCCTCTGTATCATAATATATAGAAGCCAGCTCATAGTGATCCATCCCATACTGCATCAGTTTCCTGGTATCTTCCCATTTATAATTTCGGTTAAAAGGCCATCCACAGGCAAGAAGTGCCACAACAAATACCCTGCCCCGGCTCTCCAGGGCACCCACATAACAGTATCCCGCCTGAGATGTAAATCCCGTTTTTCCGGATAATGCTCCCGGCATCATATCAAGAAATGTATTATGATTATAGCAGGTAAAGTTTCTTTTCTGATCTGCATCCTGAAACTCATATTTCTTTTTTCCGGTAATTTCCAGGAATTCTTCTTTCTTAGGGGACTCTAAAATACAATAGGACATGATCCTTGCCAGATCCCGCGCTGTCGTTCCATGTGCCCCATCCTCATCTTCTGCATCCAGACCATTGGGCGTTACAAAATGGGTATTACTGCAGCCAATTTCCCTGGCCTTCTCATTCATCATATCAGCAAACTGCTCCACGCTTCCTCCTACCTGTTCCGCCACCATGACTGCACTGTCATTGTGGGATTCCAGCATCAGAGAATACAGGATATCCCTAAGATAAAATCTTTCTCCTTTTGTTACCCCAAGATGCACTTCCGGCTGACTCTGTGCATTTGCAGATACCGTCACAATTTCATCCAGATCAGAGTTTTCCAGGGCAACGATGCAGGTCATGATTTTTGTAGTACTTGCCATGGGCTTAAATTCTGTCTCATTTTTTCCAAAAAGAATACGCCCACTTCTGCCATCCATTAAGACGGCACTTTGGGCGTATAAATTCTGTAACTCTGCCGGTTCCTCTTTCGCTGACCACACAGCTGCGTCAGCTCCCAGCCAGATCATCAGGCACCAGAATATCCCTATTATTTTTTTCATAAGCACTACACACCCCCTCTTTTGTAAAGGATATGTACACTTTCTCATAAACATACCATCAGATTTTAAGTGTCATCTGAATTTCTTCTTCTGCTTCTGCCTTAAAATCTTCCATCTTCACAGGATTTACGGCGGGCAAATCTGCCAGGGACTGTACCCCAAATCTGCGCAAGAATTCTTCTGTTGTTCCAAAAAGAATCGGCTTTCCCGGAGCGTCCAGTCTTCCCAGTTCCTTGACCAGATTATATTCCACCAGTTTATTTACGGCATGATCACACTTTACCCCACGGATCTGTTCCAGCTCCAGCCTGGTGATGGGCTGCTTATATGCAATAATAGACAGAGTCTCCATTAACACATCCGAAAGCACCACTTTTTTAGGCTGCTTTGCAATCTTCACCAGATACTCATACATTTCCGGCTTGGTACACATTTGATAAGAATCTTCCAGCTCGATAATTTTAATTCCGCGTTCCTCATCCTCATACTTTTTCATCATGTCCTGCAGAAGATTTCTCGTGTGAGGAACATCCTGATCAATCACCTTGGCCAGCCGTTCAATTTCTACAGCTTCTCCCATTGCAAATAATACTGCTTCCAGCGCCGCTTCCATTTCTTTTTTTTCCACGTTTCATCCTCGCTTTACTTTGCAGTAATCATGATCTCTGCAAAGATTTCGTCCTGCTCAACTTCTATTTTACCAGTCTTCATCATTTCCAGAATTGTCAGAAAAGTGATGATGATCTTCATTTTGCTTTTCTGATGATTCAGGAGATTTCGAAAACTGCACTTTTTGTGTTTGGAAATATAATCTTCCACATACGCAATCGTTTCTTCTAAGTTTACTTCTTCTTTTTCAACCTGTCCGAATTTGCTTCGAATCGGGTCTGTCCTGGCTTCCTGACGTCTTATGATATCCTTGAACATCTGATTCAGTTTCTCAATCGTCACTCCTGCCAGAAGTTCATCTAAATCCACCGGCTGCTTATATTCCAATACTTCCTTGGGAAGGCTCTGTTCCCGGTACAGTACCTTTTCTGCATCCTCCTGGCGATCTCTTAATTCATAAGACATATATTTGTACATCTTATACTCCAGCAGTCTCTCCACCAGTTCCTGTCTCGGATCTTCCTCTTCCCCTTCTTCATTTACTTCCTTGGGAAGAAGCATCCTTGCCTTAATATCCAAAAGAGTAGCAGCCATAACAAGGAACTCACTCATGGTTCCCATATCTGCATCCATCTCCTGCAGATATTCCATATACTGATCTGTAATCTCTACAATCGGAATATCAAAGATATCTACTTTATTCTTATCTATCAGATGCAGAAGAAGATCCAGTGGTCCTTCAAACTTCTGCAATTTTATCGAAATCCCCATAACAGCTTGTCCCCATCAGTATAATTCCAGCAACGTAATCTCAGCAGGGTTATTGAACCGAAATGCAAAGGAATGCGTTCCCAGCCCCGCTGTAACCACCATCTTCCGTCCGTATTTTTGATACAGGCCGCAATCGTATTTGGGGAACAGTTTCACCTGTGGACTGACCAGTCCGCCAATAAAAGGCAGACGAATGAGTCCACCATGAAGATGTCCTCCCAAAGTCAGATCAGCTCCCCATAATGCATAGCTGTCAAAAAAAACAGGATTATGCGCCAGCAAAATATGATAATGATTCTTATCCGGTTCCCCGATTTTTTCCCGTATCTCCTCTACCGGCATATACTCTTTGGAAAACTTTTTATAATACTTTTCCGGAATCTCCAGTCCATGGATCATCAGGGATACCCCCTTTATCTCCACTTTCTGTGTCTGATTCTCCAGAAGATGTATATTCATTCTCTGCATCTGCCTTTTTATCTCATCATAAACCCCAGGATACAGATCCGGCAGGGTCTTGGCACGGCTCTCATGATTTCCATTCACACAGTATACCGGGCACTCACAGGATAACCGCTTCAACAGCCCCAATCCTACATCCGGATTCGCCTCTTTTCCATGGTTGCACACAGTCAGATCTCCCACGGACAAAACCATGTCCGGATACTGCTGCACAATTTTCTCAACCAGCCTGCTGTTTCCTTCTCCAAATGTCCTGTTATGCAAATCTCCAATTACCACGATGCGGATTGGTTTCTCAGGTCTTCCAAGACGCTTTGGAAAGGGAATCCTGTATTTTCTGATTTTTATCTTACTCATAGCTCCCTCACTGATATTCACAGTCTTTTAAACATTAAGTATAATCAAATCTTTCTGATTTGGCAATGTATTTTACCTGGAATTGTGAAAAACAGGCACTTTTTTACAATTCCAGCAAGAATTCTTCTCCCGCTTTTTTCAGATAAAACAGAAAATTTGCCCGTTGTACAGAAGATTCAAACAATATATTCATACATCCGATTGTCTCACCATCCAGTTTATATACGACCTTGCCTGCCACATCTCCCTTTTCTACAGGTGCTTCCATCTGGTCTTCAAGCTGTACTTCTTTTACAATTTTACTAAAATCCCTGCCTTTCGTATCCAGGAACTTAAAATTTGACTCAAGGGAACATTTTACAGTCTTCTCTGTCCCCTTTTTCAGTTTGATCTCTGGCAAAGCCGGAGGGTCGGTGTCCTCATACATACGACATTTTCCAAATCCATAATTAAGTAAAGCTGCCGCATCTGCAAACCTTGTCTTGGAATCCGGTCCTCCCATGATCACACTGATCATCTGAATGTCATTACGCAGTGCTGTGGCAGAAATACAAAACAATGCCTTACTGGTGCTTCCGGTTTTTAAACCGTTACATCCCTCATAGCTCCGAATCAGTTTATTCGTATTGGAAAGTCCAAATTCACTCCTTCCCTGGCGTGTCTCATGAATCATATTTTCCATCCAGATTGTCGTATAATTCAGCACCTGGGGATAATGATTGATCAGCTCCCTGGACATTATGGCGATATCATAGGCACAGGAATAATGATCATCCGAATCCGTCAAACCACAGCAATCCACAAAATGTGTATCCTTCATCTCCAGATCTTTTGCTTTCTCATTCATCATCTGGACAAATTGTTCCTCACTGCCTGCTATGTACTCCGCCATTGCCACCGAGGCATCATTTCCGGAAGAGACCAGAATACATTTCAGAAGCGTATCCACGGTCTGTTTTTCTCCTTCTTCCAGAAACACCTGAGAGCCGCCCATGGATTTTGCATGAGCACTGGTGACTACCTCATCTTCCAGATGAATCTTCCCGTTATCCAAAGCTTCAAAGATCAACAGCGTTGTCATAATTTTGGTAACGCTGGCAGGACTTCTGCGGGTATGCGCATCTTTCTCATACAGAATAGTTCCTGTGGAAGCTTCCATCAAAAGTGCTTCCGGTGATGTAATCGTAATTCCGGGAACGGTCTGCGTATCTGCATCATCCTGTGCTGATACAATATGTAACTTTAGATTCCCCACGATCAGAAAAAACACAGTTATCCACAAAATTTTCTTCAGCCTGCTCATCGTATCACTCTCCTAATCTTCATGATACCAGTATATAAAAAATCCCCGGTCAATATGACCGGGGATTCCATTCTGCACATTAATTAAATTTACGTTTACGAGCAGCTTCAGATTTCTTTTTACGTCTTACGCTTGGTTTTTCGTAATGTTCTCTTTTACGAATCTCCTGCTGAATACCAGCCTTTGCGCAGTTTCTTTTGAAACGGCGTAAAGCGCTGTCCAAAGTCTCGTTTTCTTTTACGATAACATTTGACATAGTCTCACACCTAACCTCCCTCCAGTTGTAGATTGTGCATAATACAACTGTGGGTATTTTTTTGCACTAGTGGTATTATACTCACTTTATATGGTCTCGTCAAGCAATTTTATAAAAAAATTGAAAGTTATCGTTACCGGAACGCACGTGAACAGTAACGTTATCCACACCTTTATTTAATCTGGGATTCCAGAACTTCTTTTGCCTTAGCCAGAGCGTCATCCACACCTGCAGGATTCTTTCCGCCTGCCTGTGCCATATTAGGACGTCCACCGCCACCGCCGCCAACTAATGCAGCAATGCCCTTGATCAAGTTGCCGGCATGAGCTCCCTGTTTCTGTGCTCCATCAGTAGCCATAGCAAGCAGGCTTACCTTGCCATCTGTCACAGAAGCCAGAAGAATAACGCCTTCACCCAGTTTTTCTTTCAGCTGGTCACCCAATTCACGAAGTCCGTTCATGTCCACGCCTTCCAGTTTTGCAGGAAGCAGTTTAACACCTTTTACTTCCACTACATTACCCATAACATCGCCAAGAGCATCTTTCGCCATCTTACTCTTCAGAGATTCGATCTCACTCTGGGCAGCTTTCAATTCATCTGTCAGATGATGCAGTTTATCGATCAGGTTTGCAGGAGTTGCTTTCACAACCTGAGCCGCTTCTGCCAGTTCCTTTTCCACATTCTTGTAATATGCAAATACACCGTCTCCTGTTAACGCTTCAATACGGCGTACACCTGCTGCAATTCCTGATTCAAAAAGGATCTTAAAGGTAGTGATCACATTTGTATTCGGAACATGGGTACCTCCACATAATTCTTTGGAAAAATCTCCCATGGAAACAACACGTACTTCATCCCCATATTTTTCTCCGAAGAGAGCCATGGCACCGGTCTTCTTCGCTTCATCAATTCCCATGATGTCAGTCTGTACCGGAAGGGAAGCTGCGATTTCTTCATTTACGATAGCTTCAACCTTTTCCAGTTCTTCCTTTGTCATAGGTGCAAAGTGAGCAAAGTCAAAACGTAATCTGTCAGGTGTTACCAGAGATCCCTTCTGCTCAACATGAGAACCGAGGACTGTTTTCAGTGCTTTCTGAAGAAGATGTGTTGCACTGTGATTCTTACAGGTAGCACTTCTCTTAGCTGAATCCACTTCCAGAGTAACGGTATCTCCTACTTTAAACATGCCATTTGTCACCTTACCAACATGTCCAACTTTGCCACCCAGTAATTTAATAGTATCTTCTACTACAAATTCTGCATTTCCAAGACGGATCACACCAGTATCACCTTCCTGTCCACCCATGGTAGCATAGAATGGTGTCTTTTCTACAAAGATGGTACCTACTTCACCATCAGAGATTGCTTCTGTGATTTCTTTATCTGTTGTAAGAACAGTGATCTTAGATTCATATGTCAGATTCTCATAACCGACAAATTCTGTTGTTACAGCTGCATCGATTTCATCATAAACAGTAGCATCTGCGCCCATATAGTTGGTAACTTCACGGGCATTACGAGCCTTGGTTCTCTGTTCTTCCATGGCAGCTTTGAATCCTTCTTCGTCAATAGAATATCCTTTTTCTTCCAGAATCTCTTTTGTCAGATCCAGAGGGAATCCGTAAGTATCATATAAGGTGAAAGCATCTGTTCCGGAGAGTGTCTTTTCACCGGCTGCTTCCATCTTGCTTTCCATACCAGCAAGGATATTCAGGCCCTGGTCGATGGTTTTATTAAATTTCTCTTCTTCCTGAGTCAGAACCTTAAAGATAAATTTCTTTTTCTCTTCCAGTTCCGGATATCCATCCTTAGATCCCTCAATAACTGATGCACTTAAGTCAGCCAGGAATTTGCCCTCGATACCGAGAAGTCTTCCATGACGAGCTGCACGTCTGATCAGACGGCGAAGCACATAGCCACGGCCTTCGTTTGTTGGCATGATTCCATCAGAAATCATAAATGTGGCAGAACGGATATGGTCTGTGATCAGACGGATGGAAACATCCTTTGCCTCGTCTGCCTTATATTCTGTGTGAGCAATCTCACATACTTTATTTCTCAATGCCTGAATCGTATCTACATCAAAAATAGAATCTACATCCTGTACTACTACAGCCAGACGTTCCAGCCCCATACCGGTATCAATATTTTTCTGCGCCAACTCTGTATAATGGTTATTTCCATCATTATCAAACTGTGTAAATACGTTGTTCCATACTTCCATGTAACGGTCGCAGTCACAGCCTACGGTACATCCCGGTTTGCCGCAGCCATATTTTTCTCCACGATCATAGTAGATCTCAGAACAAGGACCGCAAGGGCCTGCACCATGCTCCCAGAAGTTGTCTTCCTTGCCAAATTTGAAGATTCTCTCTGGAGCGATTCCGATTTCTTTATTCCAGATATCAAATGCTTCATCATCTTCCAGATATACAGATGGATATAATCTGTCTGGATCAAGGCCAACCACCTCAGTCAGAAATTCCCAAGACCAGTGAATGGCTTCCCGTTTAAAATAATCTCCAAAGGAGAAGTTACCGAGCATTTC
Organism: Muricoprocola sp.; assembly: GCA_051879475.1. Taxonomy (GTDB): domain Bacteria; phylum Bacillota; class Clostridia; order Lachnospirales; family Lachnospiraceae; genus Marvinbryantia. Next base: position 13,644 of record JBJEMC010000009.1, read on the forward strand.
AAAAAATGTACCGTGACGGGCTGTCTTACCTACATTCTCAATATCACCTGTACGAATACATTTCTGACAGGTGGTCACTCTCCTGCGAGGTGGAATCTCCGCACCTGTAAAATATGGCTTCAGTGGTGCCATACCAGAGTTGATCAGAAGCAAACTCTTATCATTATGTGGTACCAGGGAAAAGCTCTTCATTGCTAAATGTCCCTTGCTTTCAAAAAATTCCAGGAACATCTTTCTCAGTTCATTAACACCATACTGTTTCACAACATTTCCTCCTAAATATATTTACAGATTCCTTTACTGGGCTTTTACCTGATGGAATCCTTTTTTTCCTTTTTTGATGAGAAGAATACCGTCTGCATCAAAATCTGCAGTGGTAAATACACGATCAATTGCAGTAACCTTTACTTCATTTACACTGACTCCGCCCTGCTGAACAAGTCTTCTTGCCTCAGAACGTGTCGCTGCAAGCTTTGTCTCCACAAGAAGAGTTAAGATATCCTTACCAGCTTCCATTTCTGCCAAAGAATAGGTAGTAGTAGGAACATTGTCAGATTTACCGCCAGCCACAAAGAGAGTCTTTGCTGCCTCATCCGCCTTTTTCGCTTCTTCTTCTCCATGAACTAACTTGGTTAATTCATATGCAAGGATTTCTTTTGCTTTGTTAAGCTGACTGCCTTCCCAGCTGTCCATGGCATCAATTTCTTCCAGAGGAAGAAAAGTAAGCATACGGATGCACTTCAATACGTCCGCATCTGCCACATTTCTCCAATACTGGTAAAATTCATATGGAGAAGTCTTATTCGGATCCAGCCAGACAGCACCAGACTGAGTCTTACCCATCTTCTTGCCTTCTGAATTCAGCAGAAGATTGATCGTCATAGCATGTGCATCCTTGCCAAGCTTACGACGGATCAATTCTGTACCACCGAGCATGTTGCTCCACTGGTCATCACCGCCAAACTGCATATTACAGCCATATCTCTTGTACAGCTCATAAAAGTCATAGCTCTGCATCAGCATATAATTAAACTCAAGGAAACTGAGTCCTTTTTCCATTCTCTGCTTGTAACACTCCGCACGAAGCATATTGTTTACAGAGAAATGAGGACCGATTTCTCTTAAGAAATCTACATAATTCAAATCCAACAGCCAGTCCGCATTATTTACCATCATGGCTTTGCCTTCCCCAAATTCAATAAAACGGCTCATCTGCTTTTTAAAGCATTCAATATTATGATCTATGTCTTCCTTCGTAAGCATCTTTCTCATATCTGATCTGCCAGAAGGGTCTCCTATCATTCCTGTACCGCCTCCCAGAAGGGCGATAGGACGGTTGCCTGCCATCTGAAGTCTCTTCATCAGGCAAAGTGCCATAAAATGTCCTACATGAAGACTGTCTGCAGTCGGGTCAAAACCAATATAGAAAACCGCCTTACCTTCATTGACCATTTTCTTGATCTCTTCTTCATTTGTCACCTGGGCGATCAGGCCTCTGGCAACTAATTCTTCATAAATTCCCATTTTCTTATTCTCCTCATTTTACTATCCCTCAATATAACATACTGTTTTTTCTATTTCAAGTATGGTATACATCTTTACCAACATGTATCTAATAACTCTCTGATTTTTTCCACTGCCAGTCTTGCTTTTTTATGGTTCGTTCCATTTGCAGTGACACCAACTACCACATTATCCTTCATCGCCAGTCCCGGAAAATAAAAATCGCACTTATGCTTATCACTGCTTACATTGACGAATATCCCATTCTTTTTACAATACTCATAAATATTGTTATTTAAAGAATGATCATTCGTTGCTACGATTACCATATCCGCATCCCGGATATCTTCTTCTTCAAAATTCTTCTTAAGGATCGTAATCTTTCCATTTTCTTCTAATCCCAGTAACTCTGGATTCACTTCCGGTGCCACTACAGTCAGATGATTCGTAAATTCTATTAAAGAGCGAATCCTTCGCTTTGCAATAGTACCTGCCCCAATTACAAAAATATTCTTTTCTGAAATATCCATAAATACCGGAAAATACGGTTTTGCTGACTTTGCCATGGTTCTGCCTCTTTTTATCATTTATCCTCTTGATGCCGCATCCTCCATATCAATATGAAAGTCGCTGTTCACGTGCGTTCCGGTAATGATGAAAAGGCCATGCGAAATCACCTTCGGTGATGGCTTTTTCATTGCGGACTTCAGGTTTTGTCATGCAAAACACCTCGCGGAACAATAAATAGTACCTGACCTGTACTATATAAAACATATTGACCTCTGATTCCAGCATCAACTTTAAGTATACAAAATCTTAGTATTTTCATCAAGTAGAAATTTGAACTGGAATTTTGATGTTTCCTGGTTTATAATGATTTTACGTATATACTATGGAGGAAATTATGAGTTTTCAATTTATTAAAAAATTACCTATTCCGAAAGAGATCAAGGCTCAATACCCTGTTTCTGAAGAAGTTGCAAAAGTAAAAAAAGAACGTGATGAAGAAATTAAAAAAGTCTTCACCGGTGAATCTGATAAATTCATCGCAATTATCGGTCCCTGCTCTGCAGATAATGAGGAATCTGTCATGGATTATATTCATCGTCTGGAAAAGGTTCAGGATAAGATCGGTGACCGGGTCATTATTATTCCACGTATCTACACCAACAAACCCCGTACTACCGGCGAAGGATACAAAGGCATGGTACATCAGCCAGATCCTGAAAAGAAACCGGATATGCTGGCAGGCCTTATTGCCATCCGTAAGCTCCATATCCGGGCAGTGGAAGAAACCCACCTCACCTGCGCAGATGAAATGCTTTATCCGGAAAATTACTGGTATCTTTCCGATATCTTATCCTATGTTGCCATTGGTGCCCGCTCTGTAGAAGATCAGCATCACCGAATGACTACCAGCGGAATGGATGTTCCTGCCGGAATGAAGAATCCTACCAGTGGAGACCTCTCTGTTATGCTGAATTCCGTAGTCGCTGCACAGGCATCCCATAATTTTATCTACAGAGGATGGGAAGTAAACACGACCGGTAATCCTCTTGCACATACCATATTAAGAGGCGCTACAAATAAGCATGGCAACTCCATCCCGAATTACCACTATGAAGATCTGATTCGTCTTCTTCAGATGTACGATGAAAGGAATCTGGCTAATCCTGCAGTTATCGTGGACGCAAACCACTCTAACTCCAATAAACAGTATCTGGAACAGATCCGAATCGTAAAAGAAGTTCTGGACAACAGACAGCATAATTCCCGTCTGAAATCCCTGGTTAAGGGCGTGATGATCGAAAGTTATATTGAATCCGGCAATCAGAAAATCGGATGCGGTTCACACGTATATGGGAAGTCTATTACAGATCCCTGCCTTGGCTGGAAAGAATCTGAAGAGTTGCTCTATGATATCTATAAAAACTGTTAAAAAAAGAATGTGCGGCAACGCACATTCTTTTTTCATTCCTTTATCTTCTTGGATGTGCCTTGGCATATATATCCCTGACACGTCCAATATTCATATTCACATAAATCTGAGTAGTGGAAATGTCGGAATGTCCCATCATTTCCTGCACTGCCTTAAGATCTGCCCCATTTTGTACCAGATGTGCACCAAAGGAATGACGGAGAGTATGCGGCGTGATATCCTTCGTAATTCCGGCCTTCTGGGCATAATACTTAATGATCTTCCAGAATCCCTGTCTGCTCATCTGATGCCCCTGACAATTGATAAACAGCCACTCCTCATCATGATCTCCCAGCATCACATTACGGCCTTCTTTTATATATTTCTGCATGACATCACTTGCTGTCTTGACAAATGGAATCACTCTCTCCTTTTCATTGTCCCGACAAACCAGATAGTTCATAGAAAGATTGATATCAGACAGTGTCAGATTTAACAATTCTGATACTCTCATTCCTGTAGCATATAACAGCTCCAGCATGGCTTTATCTCTAAGTCCCTTTGTCTTTGTCACATCCGGCTGTTCCAGAAGCCGCTCTGCTTCCTCCATGGTCAGAATCTCCGGCTGCTTCTTATCTACATGAGGTGCTTTCAGATTTTCACTGGGATCTTCGTCCTTACGCCTTATCTTGAATAAATAATGAAAAAAACATCTCATAGAAGCAATTGACCTGGACACCGAGGAAGAGGAAAATCCATCCTTTTCCATCTGAAGGATATACGAATTCAGATTCGTTGCCGTAATATCCTCTACCCTGTGGATCCCCTTTTCTTCCAGATATGCAAATAGTTTCTTTAAATCACGTTTGTAAGATGCAATCGTACTGTTTGACGCATTTCTTTCCTGCTCAAGATATACCATAAACTGCATCATATCTTCCTCAAAAGAAGACGTATTTTTCTCTACTGTCATCATCATATTTTCTCATCCTTCTAAAATGTGTTACTGTTCACGTACGTTCCAGCAACGATGAAAAAGCCATGCAAAATCACCTTCGGTGATGGCTTTTTCATTGCAGACCTCGGGTTTTGCCAAGCAAAACACCTCGCGGAACAGTGCACCTGATCTGTAACTATAATGTCTCATTTCAGATGTATGATCCCGTTAAAATAACACCCATACCACAACAAAAAGCCAATGTTAATTTTATATTTTCTCGAAAAGAGCGCAAAAAAAACAGGGAAAGTAATCATTCCCTCCATAATTCTCTCCAGAATTACCAGTTATGTAAACATTATATGAATCTGATATCATAAATGCAATTGTAATTTATCCACATATACCAACGATTTTTCCACCAAATTATGCACATTTCTACATGTGGGATTTTTCTCCTGTATTCTACAATATTTAGTTACTGGAATAGTTTTTATCTTTTTATTTCCATATCATACGGATCACCCACTGCAGACATCTGGAGCCTGCATAACATTCCGTAATTGCTCCTGTAAGTATGAATATAAACGCAATGATACTCTTCACAATTTTGCTGACCTGTGTGTCTTCTTTTTCCATGACTAAATCATATACAAATGACATTCCTATCAGATAAAGAAATCCCTGAGGAAGAAGTGCCGCCATAAAAACAAGTATTCCTGCCATCTTCATCTGTAACAGGAGATATGTAATCTCAATACCTGAAGCTAATCCAATCCAACTGCATAAAAGCATAAATATAATTTCTTTAAACGGAGTAAACACACTCAAACAGATCAAAAGAGCAGCAAACACCCTCTTAGGTATAATATTCTCAGCTAAAAAAGAATAATTCAGATTTATTTCTGAAAAACGCAGCATATATTCTTTTTTTAATACTTCAACAGCATGGATATAAGTACCGCTGCTTAACTCAATATACAGTACTCCCATAATAAAACCCGCCGTCAGGCAAACAAACACCAGATAATTTCTTATACTTTTTTTCATAAAAAAATACCGTCATATCGTTTATTCAAGATATGACGGTATCGCACTATATATTCTTTATCTATCAGGATGTATCAGATTACTGAAGTACGCTGTTCCAAACTGCCTCTTCCATGGTCATATCCATTCTTGATAAACCTAAAATTGCTTCTGGCGCCTTCGCTAAGATCACTTTTACATCTTCCGGTTCTAATTCTGCTTTTTCTAATTTAGGTATTCTTACTTTATTCTTCTCCTCCTTTGTTCCTAAGGTACGAGGGAAAAATTCATTCTCAGCAAGATTCGCCCGAACTACACCGTTATAATGTGTATTTGATGGAACCTCAAAATTCACACACCAGTAATAAGCAGCATCATAAGCTCCCTTCGCAGTGTCGGGTACATTCTGTATATATTCATAAACGCCTGTATAGCCTGTTTCTAATTCATACTTGAGATATGCAAGCTGTCCCTCAATACTGTGGAAGTTATATCCATTGGCTTCACAAAAACTTACCAGTGATGTAAATCTTCCAAGATGCCACTGACAAAGCCCATAACTTGTACCGCCATCTCCAACTGCAGTAGAAGCAAAATTAGACTCGCACTGAATGTTCGCCAATACACCGCATGCTGCAGCATGATTCAGTCCCATTTCTTTCACCAGATAATCATAAATCTGATTCGTATTATCTGTAATATTTCCAATTGGATAATAGGAAAAATCATACATGGATTCGCCAATAGCTTTCACAAACTCATCTAAAACTTCCTGGGGAATCTGCTTTTCTGTCTCCTTTTCCTTCTCTGTCTCCTTTTCCTTTTCAGTCTCTTTCGGTATGAATTCAGACTCTGTTTCAATTTCAGACTCTGTTTTACTCTCAGATTCTGTATCGGTCTCTGTTGTCTCTTCTGTGGATGGCACTACTTCTGTCTCACTCTCTGTTGGTGCCTCTGTCTCCGGAACATCATCCGTAATTACTTCTGTCACCAATTCTTCCTCAATGATTTCTTCTGTTGGAGTCTGTGCATCTATTGGAATTTCAATCTCCGTTGAATTCTCTGCCTCTGTTTCTGGCACTAAAACGACATCATGATCTTCTGACTCTTTCTTGTCAGTGGCTTCTTGTACCTGGTCACTTTTGTCTGCCGCCATTGTGATTCCCATGGAAGCAATCGTATGTACGGAAAAAATTCCTGCCATAGCAATATATTTAAATCTTTTTTTCATTCATAACCTCCTGAAGTTCAGAGTAGTAAGCTTTTTCATTTAAATTAAATCTTCGCCAATCATATTTATTATACTTCATTTTACGATAAATGTCAAATTACTTCACAAATTCTACACATATTTGATAAAATTCGTTACAATTCAGGTACCTCTGTTCCGCGAGGTATTTTGCTTGGCAAAATCCGAGGTCTGCAATGAAAAAGCCATCACCGAAGGTGATTTTGCATGGCTTTTTCATCGTTACTGGAACGCACATGAACAGTAACTAAAATTCTATAAAACAAAAAGAGAAGCACTTATATGCTTCTCTTTACTGCCGGCGACCGGAATCGAACCGGTACGGGAGGTTAGTCCCGCAGGATTTTAAGT
>JBJEMC010000010.1:0-3909 GCA_051879475.1 Muricoprocola sp.
ATGCACTTTCTGAAGGGATTCCAAATTTTCTTACGATCTCTTCCGGACGCTTTTCGATAAGCTCCAGATACATCTTACGGAATTCTTCTATGGTAATGGTTGGCTTCTGGAAGATTTCCAGAATGTAGTCTCCGGCAATGAAGAGGTTTTTGATCTCTCTGTCTTTCAAGAACAGCTTGCGGAAACTTTCCAGTTCGTTATTGATCAGTTCTTCCACCATCTCTTCCAGATGAAGGGTCTTGCTGGTAAAGTCTGCAACTTTTTCCCGGATACGTAAGTTTCCGATACGGATGTTCTGGGTCGTTACCAGTTTGTCATTATCGAAGAGGCAGATCTGTACACTGCCGCTTCCCACATCAACGATGGCGGTACCATTCTGGATGATTTTGTAGAATTCCTTTTCCCCGAAGGCAATGGATTTGTATTCCAGATATCGCTGCTCGGAGTTGTCCAGTACTTCAATTTTAATACCTGTGATGTGCTCAACATATTCTGTCAGGAGCAGCCAGTTTTCTGCTTCTCTCACGGCACTGGTGGCACAGGCTCTGTATGCCTGCACTTTGTAGCCCTCCATGATCTTTCTGAAATCTGAAAGTACCTCACAGAGTTCTTCTATTTTCTCTACACCGATTTTTCCTCTGGTGTACGTATCTTTTCCAAGTTCAATGCGATAGCGGATATGGTCGATTTCCTGGACATCCTTTCTGGCTCCGAACTGGAAAATCTTCATTTCCACTTCGTAGGAACCTACGTCTATCGCAGCAAACAATGCTACAGCCATCTTTGTATTTCACCCTTTCTTGTGATGTTCACTACTTTATTGATTACCTGCGGATTGTTTCGTGCCAAAGTCCTTCGTCCACATTTGAGCAAGCTCATGTGGTCTCAGACTTTTGCACTCAGGTAATCAATAAATTGTTGCGCAGTTCTTCCAGATAACCCACCATGGGCAAGCTCCCACTTGTTGGCTTCCAGAAGAAGTTCTTCTTCCGGCATGGTAATGTTGTGTTTCTGAGCCAGTACCCGCACAATGTTCTGGAATTCCTTCTTATCCGGGGCACAGAAGAAGATCTGTACTCCGAAACGATTTACCAGAGACAGTTTTTCCTGTACCGTATCAGAACTGTGTAAATCATCTCTTCGTTCTTCCTTGTCACTGAATTTCTCACGAACCAAGTGACGTCTGTTGGAAGTTGCATAGATAAGAATGTTGTCTGGTTTCTTCTCCAGGCCGCCTTCGATGACAGCTTTGAGGTATTTGTATTCGATTTCAAAATCTTCAAAGGAAAGGTCATCCATATAGATAATGAACTTGTAATTTCTGTTCTTTACCTGAGCAATAACGTCATTCAGATCCTGGAACTGATGCTTGTAGATTTCAATGATACGAAGTCCTCTGTCATAGTACTGGTTCAAGATTCCCTTGATGCTGGAGGACTTTCCGGTTCCGGCATCACCAAAAAGGAGACAGTTGTTGGCTCTCTTGCCATTTATGAATGCTTCTGTATTGTCAATGAGCTTTTTCTTAGCTTGCTCATATCCCACCAGGTCATCCAGATGAACGTGAGCAATATTAGTTATTGGCTCAATGACTGCTCCCTCATCTGTATGTCTTACACGAAAAGCCTTGTGAAGTCCCAGCTTACCCACGCCAAAGTCCCGGTAAAATTCCACCATATCTTTCATAAACTCTTCTTCATCTCTGGACTGTTCCAGAAGCAGGGTCAGATTGCAGATACGGTCTCGGATACGCCTGTTAAAAAGCTTACTGTTTCCATTTCCTTTGAAATCCTTCAGGATTGCCGTCGCACCGGTACCCAACACCTCATGAAGACGGGAAAAATCAAACTGATACAATTCTCTGAAAATTGCAAAGTCCATTTTCGCGATCTCCTTAAGGCTTCCTTCTGTCATTCCCCGGATCTCACAGGAAGTGCTGAAGGCATTCTCATTATTGACCAGAAGATAGGTCAGGTAATTATGCCACAGATTTCCTTCAAATCCGTAGGAAACAGCCATTTCCAGAAGACCATGTACCACATCATAAAAGAGTTCTCTGATAGCCTCTTTCTGGTGAGGATCTTCCTTCGCATCCTCATAGTTATCCATAATCCAGACCATGTCCCGGAAAATGCCGTCATTTTCAAATTCTCTGTATATCATTAATTCATTTACTCGTGTCATATGTTCCTCCAAAATTCAAGTACAACGAAATATTAACGCTACCGTTCAGGTGCCACGATTCCGCGAGGTGTTTTGCATGGCTTTTTCATCGTTACTGGAACGCACGTGAACAGTAACATGTTAGTAATTTCCCAGTATTTTCACATTCACTGCTTCTTCGCTGATCCCCCGAATGGCATTTTTTACAGCCGTATCATTTAAGTTTCCCTCAAAATCAACAAAGAAACGGTATTCCCAGTCTCTGCCTGGCATTGGACGAGACTCGATCTTTGTCATATTCAGATTATTAAAGATAAAATGAGACAAAATTCTATACAATGTACCGCTTCTGTGAGGCAGTTCAAAACAGATACTGATCTTTTTGGCATTTTTTACAAAAACTCTCTGATTGGAAACGATGATAAATCTCGTAGAATTTACTGCGTTTGCGCAGATTCCCTCTTCCAGGATCTGAAGTCCGAAGGTCTCTCCGGCATAGGCACTGGCAATGGCAGCCTGGGTAATATCCCCATCCTCTGCTACTTTCTTGGCAGCCCGGGCGGTATTTTCCAGAGCTGTCTGCTTCCAGTTTCTATGGCAGTTCAGATATTCTTCGCATTGCATCAGAGCCTGCTCATGGGAGAAGACTCTCTTGATATCCGTTAATTTTGCTCCCGGCACTCCCAGAAGCTTATGGTCAATGCGGATGATCTGCTCACCCACAATATAATGATCATACTTCATAAGCAGATCATATATTTCACTTACAAATCCTGCAGTGGAATTTTCAATAGGGAGGACTGCATAATCTGCAAATCCTTCTGAAATCATCTGCAAGGCATCCCTCCACTGCTCTACCGGAAAGGAATTCACATTTTCTCCAAAGAATGCCTTCATGGCAGCCTGACTGTAAGCACCTTCTACCCCCTGAAATACCACGCGGGAATTTTCTTTATCCAGCCCTTCAATTTCTGTAAAAGGAAGTCTTCCCTTCACCCCTTTGTTGGTGAGCATCTGATATTGGAGTTTGCGGCTTGCAGCCATGATCTGAGCAAAAAGTTCCTGTATGCCATGTCTGTTAAAGTCATTGGATGCCAGATTCCCCAGAGCCTCTAACTTGGCATCTTCTCGTTCCTTATCAAATACTTTCTTACCGGTACTGATCTTGTATTCTGCAACTTCTTCGCACAGCTTCATGCGCTCTTCATACAGGCGCAGAATCTCCTGATCAACCTGGTCCAGTTTCTCTCTGATTTCTGATAAATCTCTCATAAGTTCTCCTCATTTGTAAGAAAATTCAAGGCTTCTTCTGCCTGCTTTAAAAATGACAAAGATCCAAATACCAGAATCACATCATCTTTTCCGGCTTTTATAAGACTTTTCTTCACTGCATCTGCAATGCTATCAGCCGGCTCCACCGCAGGATTTACCTTTGCCACTTCTCTGGCAAGTTCTTCTGCAGGAAGTGCCCGGGGATTGTCCGGAGTCTCCACAGTATAGATATACTCTGCCAGAGGGGCTGTTATTTCTATTATTTTATCATATTCTTTGTCAGAAAACACGCCAAAGAGATAAATCTTTTTCTTATGTGAATTAAGCTTATAGTAATGAAAAAGACTTTTCGTGATATATTTTGCACTTGAATAAGCTTTGTCTATATGAAGTAATGATAAGAAAACTAGCTTTGAAAGCAAATCAAACATTTTCGAATTTTGAATTTATAATAATCAATGACGGTTCAACTGA
>JBJEMC010000011.1:0-1803 GCA_051879475.1 Muricoprocola sp.
GCGTATATTATCGGAACAGGACTTGCAGGACTTTCCGCTGCATTTTATCTGGTTAGAGACGGACAGGTAAAAGGAGAGAGAATTCATCTCCTTGAAAAGCTTGATCTTGCAGGCGGTAGCTGTGATGGCAGAAAGGATGTTAGTAAGGGCTTTTACATGAGAGGTGGTAGAGAGATGGATAACCATTTCGAATGTATGTGGGATATGTTCCGTGATGTTCCATCTATTGAGACTCCTGGTATTTCCGTACTTGACGAGTATTATTGGTTAAACAAGCATGATCCAAATTACTCTCTCTGTAGAGCATCAGAAAAGTGTGGACAGGATGCACATACGGATAAGAAATTTGCTCTTGATAAGGAATCTGCAATGGCACTTTCTAAGTTATTTATGACACCGGAAAAGGACCTTGAGGATAAGAAAATCAGTGAAGTTCTTCCTGATTCCTTCTGGGACACAAATTTCTGGCTTTACTGGCAGACAATGTTTGCTTTCCAGAGATGGTCATCCGCTCTTGAGATGAAGAGATATTTGTGCAGATACTGTCATCATATTGATGGATTACCTGATTTTACAGCTCTTCGATTCACAAAATATAACCAGTATGAAAGCATGATTTTACCTCTTGTAAAATATCTCGAAAGTCACGGCGTAACAGTAGAGTTTGGAATGGATGTAAAAAATGTTGTCATTAAAGACGAAAATGGAAAGAAGGTTGCAACTCAGATTGTATATGAGAAGGATGGAAAGACAGATACTATCGATCTTGTTGAGGATGATCTGGTGTTCATAACAAATGGTTGCTGCACTGATACCTCTTGCTATGGTGATCAGAATACTGCACCGGATCTTAGCAATATCAAGAATGGCGAAGGTGAGTCATGGGATTTGTGGAAAAATATAGCTGCACAGGCTAAGAACGGTGAGTATGGTAATCCGGAGAAATTCTGTAGTGACGTTGAAGCGACGAACTGGATGAGTGCAACAGTTGAAACTTCAGATGAAGAAATTATTCAGAAGATCATTGGTGTGTGCAAGAGAGATCCAAGAGAAGGAAAAGTTACAACCGGTGGTATTGTTACAGTAAAGGATAGCACAGATAACTGGTATCTTTCATGGACAATTAATCGTCAGCCACAGTTCAAGGCACAGGATAAAAATACGGTTCTTATTTGGGTATATTCACTTTCTACCAACAAAGAAGGTAATTACGTAAAGAAGGCTATGCGTGACTGTACCGGAGAAGAGGTATGCCGTGAATGGCTGTACCATATTGGAGTACCAACAGATAAGATTGATGATTGGGCAAAGAATCGTTGTAACACAACAACCTGTTTCATGCCATATATCAACGCATTCTTCCAGCCTAGAAAGGAAGAGGACAGACCACTGGTAGTTCCTAAGGGAGCTGTAAACTTTGCATTCGTTGGTCAGTTTGCAGAAACTCCAAGAGATACTATTTTCACAACAGAGTACTCTATCAGAACCGGTATGGAAGCGGTATATACACTTCTTAACGTTGACAGAGGTGTTCCGGAGGTTTGGGGTTCCAAGTATGACGTAAGAGAATTACTTCGTGCTGCATATTATGCAATTGATAAGAAAACCCTTGACGAACTTCCGATGACTTTCAAAGAAAAGATTCTATTAAAGAAAGTACTTGAGGCTGTGGAAGGAACCGATGTAGAAATTCTACTTAGAGAAAGTGGATTAATTAAGTAAGATAATTAGCAAGTAATATACAAAGCTGCCGTATCACATAAAGTTGATGCGGCAGCTATTGCTAATTTGTCAGGAAAGCTC
>JBJEMC010000011.1:1903-3854 GCA_051879475.1 Muricoprocola sp.
GGGAAAGAGACTTTATTTAATCAAGAAAGGTATGAACGGGAGATTTTTTATGAATGAAGAACAAACAACTGTATTTATTTCAGATGTAGACCAGTATCTATTTGGTCAGGGTACACATTATGATATATACAAAAAATTAGGTGCACATGTTTGTCATAAGGGAAAGAAAAAAGGTGTTTTCTTTGCAGTCTGGGCACCAAATGCAAAGGAAGTCTATGTATTGGGAGAGTTCAATGACTGGAGCGAAAGTGCAGCACCGATGAAGCGTATTGGACAAGGCGGAATTTTTGCCACATTTATTGAGGATGTAAAGGAAGGACAGATGTACAAGTATATGTTCGTACTTCCTGATGGCAGAAAGCTTTATAAGGCGGATCCGTATGCGAATTATGCTGAGATGAGGCCGGGAACAGCATCAAGGATATACGATCTGAACCACTTCAAATGGGATGACCAGAAGTGGCTGAACAGCCGTGATCAGAAGGATATGAACAAGCAGCCTATGGCAATTTATGAGTGTCACATCGGTTCCTGGATGAAGCATTTGGACGGTACAGAGGACGGTTTCTATAATTATCGTGAGTTCGCTGACAGAATTGTAGCATATTTAAAGAAAATGCCTTTTACACATATTGAACTTATGGGTATAGCAGAGTATCCATTTGATGGTTCATGGGGATATCAGGTAACTGGATATTATGCACCGACATCAAGATATGGTACACCGGACGATTTCAGATACCTGATTGATTTATTGCATAGAAATGGTATCGGTGTCATTCTTGACTGGGTTCCTGCACATTTCCCGAGAGATGCGCATGGTCTTTGCGAATTTGACGGCACCTGCCTCTATGAGCATCCGGACAAACGACTTGGTGAGCATCCGGATTGGGGAACAAAAATCTTTAACTACAGCAAAAATGAAGTAAAGAATTTCCTGATTGCAAATGCACTTTTCTGGATCAGAGAATTCCACATTGACGGACTCCGGGTTGATGCAGTTGCATCGATGCTTTACCTCGATTATGGCAAGCAGGATGGACAGTGGGTAGCAAATAAATACGGTGGAAACGAGAACCTTGATGCAATTGAATTTTTCAAGCACTTGAATTCCGTCATTCATGGAGCACATCCGGGTGTTATGACAATCGCTGAGGAATCAACAGCTTGGCCAAAGGTAACGGCGAAACTGGAAGACGGCGGTCTTGGATTTTCATTTAAGTGGAACATGGGATGGATGCATGACTACTGTGAGTACATGAAGCTTGATCCATTGTTCAGAAAAAATAATCACTATAAACTTACCTTTGCAATGAGCTATAATAGTTCTGAAAATTATATCTTACCTTTGTCACATGATGAGGTCGTACATTTGAAGTGCTCTATGGTCAACAAAATGCCCGGCTATGAGATTGACAAGTATGCGAACCTTAGAAATCTTTATACCTTTATGTTCGGACATGAGGGAAAGAAGCTAATGTTCATGGGACAGGAGTTTGCACAGGAACGTGAATGGAGCGAGGCAAGAGAGCTTGACTGGTTTTTACTGCAGAAGCCGCTCAACAAAGGTATGTATGATTATATGAACGAGTTGCTTCACCTTTACAGAAAGAGCCCATGTCTCTACGAGATCGACAATGACTGGGCTGGATTTGAGTGGATGAATGCGGATGACAAGGACAGAAGTATTTACAGCTTTGCCAGAAAGTCAAAAGATGGCAAGCAGAAGCTGCTCTTTATCATTAATATGACCCCTGTGTCATATCCGAAGTATAAGGTAGGTGTACCAGAAATTACACAGTATAAGCTGATACTGAACTCTGACGATACCAGATTTGGCGGAAACGGCAACAATGTATCGAAATCAGTGAAGGCAAGAAAAGGCGAGTGTGATCGCAGAAAGCAATACATCGCAATTGATGTGCCGCCACTTACAGCATTAGTATATAAG
>JBJEMC010000012.1:0-3831 GCA_051879475.1 Muricoprocola sp.
ATACCTGGAATTACGGAAGAATTAGAACAGGACGTGGATTCCTATGCAATCAAATGCAGCGCATTTGGGGTGATTCCTGTGAAAGAAATACAGGTGGATGTGGAAGAAAGACAGAAGGTATATCCGGGTGGTTTCCCGATTGGCATCTATATGAAAACTAAGGGTGTATTAATTGTCGGAACCGGTGAGGTGTGTGATGTGGATGGAAACATGCAGGAGCCGGTGGGTGACCTTGTTCAGTCGGGAGACTATATCCTTGCAGTGAATCATATCCCGGTCATGGAGAAGGAACAGGTAGTAGACCAGATGAATCAGGCAGTGGGAGGAAGTGTGGAACTGTCTGTATTAAGAAATAATGAAATTGTGGAATTGACAGTCCCGGTGGTTCAGACCGGGAATGAAGAATATAAAGCCGGTATCTGGATACGTGATGATACGCAGGGCATCGGGACTTTGACATACTGGAAAGAGGATGGAAGTTTTGGAGCCCTGGGACATGGAATCAGCGATATCGATACCAGCACCTTACTTTCTCTGGAAGAAGGAAATTTATACCAGACAGAAATTAAGGGAATCTCCAAAGGAGAAAGCGGCATGCCGGGGGAACTGACAGGCATGATCCGGTATCAGGATAAATATATGATCGGCAATATAAACAGCAATACAGAACTGGGAATATTTGGGGACGGATTCTGCGGCTGCGAAGATACAGGGACGGTTCAGGAGATAGAAGTAGCATATAAACAGGAAATAGAACTTGGGGATGCTGTGATTTTAAGTAAGGTGGACGGAGAATTAAAGACATATGACATCCAGATAGAGAAACTGAACCTCAACAGCGGCGATGCCAACAAAAGCATGGTAATCCGGGTCACAGACCCACAACTTCTGGAACTGACCGGAGGAATCATACAGGGAATGAGCGGTTCACCCATTCTGCAAAACGGAAGAATCGTGGGGGCGGTGACCCATGTGCTGGTAAATGATCCTACGAGAGGATATGGGATTTTCGTGGAGACAATGTTGGAACAGGGAAGCTAATTGCAAAGCAGGTAAGACAATGAAGATGTCATTGAGCTGCCTGCTTTTTATGTACAAAAGGAAGAGAAGTGAGGAGGATTGGATTTTTACTATAAAACAAAAAACCACGCATTGCGTAAAACTAAAAAGTATGATATGATAATGAAAAAGAAGGAGGGAGATAAGCTATACAATGGAAGCAGCAGATAAAATAAGAAAATTAAGAGAACAAACCGGAATGACGAGAAAGGATTTTGCACTGCATGTTGGCATTCCTCTTAGAACTGTAGAGGATTGGGAAGCAGGACGTAGAACTCCACCAGAGTATATTCCAAGATTAATTGCATATCAGTTAAAATATGAAGAGCTGGTTGAAAAACAGAGAAAGGAGCAGTTGAATGCAGAAAAATAACGAGATTGTAATTTTTGAAACAGAAGATAATCAGGTAAAATTATCTGTGGCTTTGCAGGATGAAACCGTGTGGTTGACCCAGTCACAGATGGTTGAGCTATTTCAAAGAGATGTATCGGTCATTTCCCGACATATAAGAAATGTATTTAAAGAAAATGAAGTTGAAGAAAAAAGCAATTTGCATTTTTTGCAAATTCCAAATTCGGATAAACCAGTAGCCTTTTATAGCCTCGATGTTATTATTTCCGTTGGTTACCGTGTAAAATCAAAACGTGGTGTAGAATTTCGCCGTTGGGCGAATTCTGTTTTAAAACAATACATATTGAAAGGCTATGCCGTGAATGATAACCGTATCAAGCAACTGGGAGAAGTGATACGAATCATGAAACGGACAGAGAATGAATTAGACAGCAAACAGGTTCTTTCGGTGATAGAAAAATACAGTAATGCTCTTGATTTGCTGGATTCTTATGATCATCAGAATATGACCCGTCCGGATGGAAATCGGGCGACTTATGTTCTTTCTTATGAAGAATGTATGGAAGTAATCCAGAGTATGAGATTTGGTGATGAATCGGATCTGTTTGGCAAAGAAAAGGATGATTCTTTCAAAGGAAGTATCGGTAATATCTATCAGTCTTTTGGTGGAATAGATATTTATGAATCATTGGAAGAAAAAGCAGCAAATCTTTTGTATTTTGTGACCAAGAATCATAGTTTCTATGATGGAAATAAAAGAATTGCAGCCACTATGTTTTTGTATTTCCTCGATAAAAACGCAGCATTGTTTGTGGATGGGAAAAAGAAGATAGAAGATGCAACATTGGTTGCTCTTACAATTATGATTGCGGAATCAAGGCCGGAAGAAAAGGAAATGATGATCAGTGTGGTAATGAATTGTATGCAATAAAAAAGTTGTCCATAATGACAATCACTCGTGAGCGGGAGGCCGATCATTCAGAACGGAAAATTGGTCTGGGCGGTGACTCATGTGCTGGTGAATGACCGACGAGAGGGTATGGGATTTATCGAAAATACGCTGGATGCAGCGGAATAATATTTATGCCGGAGACAATGTGCCTCCGGCATATTTTCACGTTTATCTGTTTACAGCATCTCCGTATTCCCGTTTCATAGCATCGATAGAAACCACCCATTGTTTTCCAAACTTGCATACATCAACACCATTTACCAGCTTTCCATAAGAGATTGCTTTGCGCAGGGTACTTTCATTCAGACCCCACAGTTCGGTAGCATCACTGAATGCCATCAGTCCATCAAAGGGTGTTTCCACAACTGTTCCGTTTTCCCACAGCTCATCGCAGGATAAATCCAGATCATCACCCCAAACGATGCCGTAACCGCCTACATCTACAGTGACGCAGGCAAACTCGGCAGGGTCATTCTCTAACTGCTTGAAAACAGGAAGTTTTGCAAACAGGGGCTTCATGTCATACACTTTGGTAACGCCCTCGCTGAACTGGACGCTTAGTCTGAAATCGGAAATGGGAGCAACACTTTTTACCTTGTGAAACATACTGTGCCTCCTTATTCTAACGGCGGGAGCTTCTTGAACTCCTGCGTTTCCCAAATTTCCTGTAAGTCATCTTTGTGGATGGAAATCCATTCCCGCACCATTGCCAGAGCCTTGGCAGGAAGATGGCCTTCCAGCACTTCGCCCATTATAAAGTCGATTGCAGCCACATCCTCATTATAGATTGCGTGGATGTGGGGCGGGTTATGCTCGCTTTGCAGGAAATACATTCGGATGGTAATTCCGTAAAATCTGGACAATACAGGCATCTTGGATCAACCACCCTTCTTGATTACTTATAATATATCACGGTATCGTGATAATGTCAACGAGCAGAGAGGAGATAAGCGCAGATTTTGGATGTAGTGTTTTCCATAATGCCAATTACTTGTGAGCGGCAGCCCAATTATTCAGGATGGGAAACTGGTGGTGCAAAGGGAAATGCTCAAGTATTACTCATTAGCAAAACCTAAAACGTACTATTGTTTATATTGAAGCGAATGTTACTATGAGGAGCCATATGCGGGAAAGCCGCACGTACGGATCTGTGAGGGGCTAAGATTGAGAGGTCTTAGTCTACTCGACTGTGAGGTGCGATTATGGATTACGTCAGAAAGGCGAAAATACAAGATTCTTCAAGATTAGCGGAAATATTAATTTTTGCCAAAAGAATGAATTACAGGGAAATCTTTCACAATGATAAGATTTCATTCGAAGAAATGCAGGTCTATCCTTTGGTACAGGATTATATTGCCCATCCTGAAAGTTTGGAAAATATTTGGGTTTATGATGATGAAGTTCAGGTGCCATTGTTCCGCGAGGTGTTTTGCTTTGCAAAACCCGAGGTCTGCAATGAAAAAGGGGC
>JBJEMC010000013.1:0-66123 GCA_051879475.1 Muricoprocola sp.
TCAATATTCTTTTCATTTGAGATTTTAGCACTTAATTCTTCTGAAATCTGTCCCAATTCTTTTAGAACTTCCAGAATACATTCAAATTTTCCATCGGCTTCGCCCTTTTTTATTAATTTGTCCGATTCCAGTTCCAGTACCTGTCCACCCATGATTTCTTCCATTCCTTTCCTGATACTTTCTGATTTCGAGAAAATATAGTCACCTGGCTACCAAATAATTTACTTCAAAGTAATTAACTTTGAAATAAATTATATGTCTTTCAGCAAAAACGGCGTCATATAAATTGGCTTTAGTTTTAACGTTCCAATCTTTCCTACATCCTTCTGTGACAATAAATACCGATCGCCGATTTGCCCGGAATATTTTTTTTCAAATTGATCTATGGATTCATGATTCTTTACAGCTGATGATTTCACTTCTATTGGGACTACTTTATTTTTCGACGTAATCAGAAAATCAATTTCATAGGAACGTGTGCTTTCTTTTTTTCTCCATGTGTGATAATACAAATCTTTCCCCGAAACTTTTATCATCTGTGCCACAACATTTTCATATAAATATCCTAAATCCGCAGGGAGTTTATCACTTAATAATTTTTTGTAAATATCTTCTATTCCATTTTCAGAATCATTAAACAACATCGTTGTAAACAAACCTATATCTGATAAATACAACTTGAAGCAATCCATCTCTTTGGTTTGCGATAACGAAATACTCGGATTTGTCACATTATAACAGGGCAAAACGAGTCCTGAATCAATCAACTCAAAGAGACGTTCTTCATCTTTTCTCGTTTTCTGTTTTCCAGTTGCAGCAGTGATTACATAATGCTTTTTCTTGCTTGCCAATTGACCTGGCACAGATTTATACATATCTGTAATCCGGCCAGAAGCATCAATTTTTTTCAAATCATCATAATACAGATTTAATATCTCTCGCTTCACCTTATCCACAGACTCAAAACTATTTGTTTCAATGTAACGTTCTACAGCCTGAGGCATTCCTCCTACCGCCATATAAATGCGGAAATCACGCATTGCATTTCGATTGGCAGTATTTCCCATTTCCATATTACTTTTGTATGCCAGATTTATCACATTAGGATTTCCACCTGTCGCCCATAAAAACTCTTCATAGTCCATTGGATATACATTAATTTTATACTCTTCTGAAGGAATGAGTATGTCTTTCACATTTTTCCTGATAGAAATCAAAGAACCTGTTTCAATATAATCATACCTTCCATCCTTCACAAGATGTTTTATGACCTGCCTTGCCTTTGGAAATAACTGTATCTCATCAAAAATGATAACTGACTTCCTTTCAATCAGTTCTACACCCGTTTCTATCTGGAGTCTCAGAAAAAATCTGTCTAATTTTGAAATATCACGAACTAAAGTAGGTGCATAGGCTCACCAGTAAAAAGCAGGCAGAAAACCACCGCTGTTGTAAATGATGCGGATGGTCTTTTCCAACCAGTTAAGATATTTCTTTCTGACCGTTTCGAGCAGTGGCTGGTCAGAGAAAAGGAAATCTTCACCAAGCCTGAGGATGCTGTATCCTGCATTCCTGAGATATCCTTCCATGTTTGCAAGGTTCTGTTTGAACCATCGCAGCCAGTACAGCATGGTACTGACAGAAGGATAGTCTTCAGAATCCTGGTCATCAGGTGTTACGATTTCATCAATCACACCACTGATAACTTCTGCTTCATAGTGTTTATATGGAAGTAATATATCCGGAAGTTCATTATGGTAGTGCTTACATGCAGTGCATCTGAATCTCCGGATACTCAGATAATCCCTGGATCCACCTTCATGTTTTCTTATACGAAGTCTGGAATCACGGTATCTGAGTTGGCCACCACAGCAAGGACATCTTGGTACATGTTCACTGCTCTTAACAAAAAACGCCAGTTTCCTCATTGCGAATAAGCGTATACTCTGCTATAATAAACATGGTTTTTACCAGGTCTCAGAGTACGCAACTTGTCAGGGAGGGTGCTCTGGGACTTTTTCTTTCTGTATGATAATGACAGTATACAGAGCAATCTGGCGACAAGCAACAAGATCTGTATTATGCTATTCTAAAGGAGCATCAACAATTTATCAAGTTGCGGAATTAAAAAATCAGGATGCTATAAAACAATGATTTCACATCTGTTCTTATAGCATCCTTTTTCTCAAACTCATCCTCTTATCTACTTTGAGCCTTTATCTTTAGAATTCCATAGAATTCCTCCGTCTTTCCTCAAATCACTATAACTATTCCGTTTCTTATTCTTCTATCAGAGATTCAAACTCTTCAATCGTTTTGGCTACTGCCGCTTTCTTTAAATAAGAGCGAAGTGTATCAAAGTTCTTCTCCTCCATTATTTTTTCACAAAGTTCGTCTGGTACCTTGCCCAAATCTGACAACAAATCCATGATATCCTCTGCTTTTCCTTCTGCCTTCTCATCCTTCAACATCTCTTCAAACAGCATATAGCGTCCCTCCATTTCACGGTCTCTCTTGACACCTTCTACTGCTTCTTGAAGACGCTTCACAAAATCATACTGAACTTCCACATCATTCTCATAATAACCTGATTCCACATATTTCAAAAAGCATACCAATTCTTTTGATACATCTGATATATTCTTTCCCTTGGTGCTAAGAAAAATGGAATGGTTTCCATCTCCTAAACTCAATGTAGAATCTTCTTTACATACTGATTCAAAAGTGTACTGATACTTTTCTTTTTTGAATGGATCAAAATCACAGATAAAAATCACATAAGAATCTGGCAGTTCCTCATATTCCATACCTGAGAGCAGAAGTTCTACGTCTATCTGACTATGATAATATCGAGTTCGTCTGCCAAGTTCCTTCTTTCTTTTTACTTGCATCTCAATATTATAGTGCGTGCGATTTTCGTCTGCTGCAATAATATCCAGCCGTACGCCTTTGTATTCAGGATGATATATAATGCTTTTTTCCTTGTCAACTGCAATTTTTTCAATTGAAAAACCAAGTATCACTTCCAACAGTTCTTTGCAAAGGTCTTCGTTCACCATTACGGCTCCAAACATAAAGTTGTCCTTAATGGTCAGTTCCTGCAGCTTCTTTCTTTTTGCCATCTAATTCCCCCTTAGCGGAGAAATTCTATATAATTATTATACAAAAGATATCTATCATCTGCAATATGAGATTATATTGCGCCTCCAAAAAGTATCATTATTTCAATATCTTTTTTACCAAAAAATATAATTATTTCAACATCAGAATAAAAATAAATAAAAACTGCCATCTAACATGCGCCAACATGCCAACAGCAGTTTTATTATTTGAATCTCCAGTGCCAGATGCCAATTCTGTGCCAACTGGTTACATTTTACTTTGAAACTCTCCGATGGAGTCCGACTTTAACGCTGCCTTGAACCATCTTGTAAGTACATCAATATTCTTTTCGTTTGAGATTTTAGCACTTAATTCTTCTGAAATCTGCCCAAGCTCTTTCAAAACTTCCAGAATACATTCTGCTTTTCCATCGGCTTCGCCCTTTTTTATTAATTTGTCCGATTCCAGTTCCAGTACCTGTCCACCCATGATTTCTTCCATTCCTTTCCTGATTTTTTCTGATTTCGAGAAAATATAGTCAGCTATCCGACTGATCAGTTCTTTGATATCTAGGAATTCTTTTTCCTTTTAAAATTTTAAAATCAGATGCTCATTCCACCTCTAGAATATTTTTATGCTTATCGGGTGTATATTTAATTCTACCTATTCAGAATGTTATCATTTGTAAAAAATATTTTTTCCCCTTTGATTCATCTTAACACAAGGAATTTTCAAAATCTATAATTATTTCATCACCGGGATGAATATAAATAAAACTGCCATCTAACATGTGCCAACATGCCAATAGCAGTTTTATTATTTTCATTTGATAAGAAGTCTTTATAACTTATAACTGAACTAATATAACACTTATTGAATTCCGTTATGACACTTCAAACCCTAAATAACCATAGGTTTTTGTGTTTAAATCCTGATAAGAAATAGAAACATGATCACCTTTTTTTAGTATTGAATTACTTGTTATCTTTCGATTTTTGTAATTATCTTTATTCCATGCTGTAAAAGATATTATTTTATATCCTTTCTTAACTTTATATGTTAATTTCCCCGCTCCTATTTTACCATTGAACAGCCAATAAACACTGTTTTTTAAACTTACTTTTTTTAATTTGTTAAATTGAGATGCATTTTCTTTCCCTGCAATTTTAAAAGTAGAAAATGGATTTTTATATGTAACAAAATGATATTTAAGAGATTTTGTTGTTGTTTTTCCATTTGTTGTAACTTTTATGGTAATCGTAGCTTTTCCAGGTCCTTTAGGGATAACATCTGCACAAATATATTGTTCGTATCCCTCATAACCATTCGCATCATAATGCTTAGGATCCACATATCCAGTAGCAACCTTATTATTAGAACTGGTTACAGACACTTTTACATTATCATTTTTATGAAAAAAAATCAATGCAGTTGCGCCTTTTCCTCCTTGCATGCCAAGAATTCGATTCATCGTTTTTTCACTTACCTGATACACAGTCTTTGAATTAGCTGACGCAATTGTACCTGGATAGATTAACATTAAACACATCATTAAAAAAAGTACTAATTTATTTGCCCTTTTCATAAACATTTCTCCCAACATAACTTTTTCTAAAACCTCTTATCAAATATTTTTATTGTATATCCATTCTGGTCATAATATCAATACCACTAGTGGTGCATTCGACACATTGAATCATTTTATTTTACATCGAACCATAAATAACCATATGTGTTCGTCTTTAAATCCTTATAGCGTATGAAAACAAAATCACCCTTTTTTAATTCAAAATTATTCGTAATCTTTAAATTCCTGTACTCTTCTTCACCATCATTATCTGCATCCTCATTTCTACTTGCAGAAAAATTTACAACTTTGTATCTGCTTTTCAGCTTATATGATAATTTCCCTGCTGTAATTTTTCCGGTGAAGTCCCAATATCCATCTCCAAAATATTCTGATTTTTTCAGCTTGTTAAACTGAGACGCCATTTCTTTTCCGTCTATTTTGAAGCTTGAAAATGGATTTTCATAAGCAGCAAAATTATATTTCAGTACTTTTTTATACGTTTTTCCATTTACAATATATTTAACAGTAACTGTAGTTTTTCCAGGTGCTTTTGGAGTTACACTTAGCGAGGCTTCTTTCTCCTTTCCTTTGAGGTTCTTTGCAACATGTACCATAGCAACTTTTTTATTAGAATTTGTTACCGAGAACTTCACATTATCCTTCTCACCAAAAAGTATCCATACATCTGAGCCTTCTCCATTATACATTGTAAATATTCTATTCAGTCTGTATTTATCTGGATAATATTTTATTGTTGCTTTCGCTGATGCCATTGTTCCTAAAGCTATCACCATTGCAAACGTCATTAAAAATACTACTAATTTTTTTGTTTTCTTCATAAACTTCCCTCCAGAAATATTTCAAAACTTCTTATCGTAACCAATAATTATTGGTTCATTTTATGATACTTCAAATTCCAGATAACCGTAAGTGTTTGTCTTTAAATCTTTATATTGCATAGAAACACGATCACCTTTTTTTAATTCAAAATTATTTGTGATCTTTAACTCTTTCCACGCATCATTCTTCTCTCTATATGCCATAAAAGAAATAATTTTATATCTTTTGTTAACCTTATATGAGATTTTTCCTGCCTCAAATTTCCCATTAAGTACCCAATAAACTTCCTTCTCCTGTGATACCTTCTTTTTCAATTTGTCAAACTGGGAGGTTTTATCTTTCCCCGAAATTTTAAAGCTTGTAAAAGGATTCTGGTACGCTGCAAAATGATACTTAAGCGTTTTTACCGTAGTTTTTCCATTTGTTGTTACTTTTATGGTAATAGTAGTTTTTCCAGGCTTTTTCGGTACAACATCGATATAAATATCTCCCCCATATTCGTCCACATATTCGTCCACATGCCCAACAGCAACTTTATTATTAGAACTGGTTACTGAAGCCTTCACTTTATCATCCTTATCACAATGCACCATTGCAGTCACTCCCGGTTTCCCCTCTCGCATTCCGAGTATTCGATTCATTGTTTGTTTGCTCACTTGATATTCTATTTTTGCTTTCGCTGATGCTATTGTTCCTAAAGCTATCACCATTGCAAATGTCATTAAAAATACTACTAATTTTTTTGCTTTCTTCATAAACTTCCCTCCAAAAATATTTCAAAACTTCTTATCAAATAATTATTTACATCATAATTTGTACAAATCCACCTCTTTCCATAATTATTAATATTCTTTCGTCCCCACACTTCCATCACTATAAGTGATATAAATTGTCCCATGTGAAGGGTCTGAACAATCTGGAATTTTTTCTTTGCTTACTACTTTCTTTCCTGAGGAGGATGTTCCTCCTGTCGCTCCCTGTTGTGCATATGCGGCAGCTTCTTCTGCTTCTCTCTGGGCTTCCAACGCTGCTTCCTGTTGTTTTACTGCGTTGATTGCATCCTGCTCATCTTCGCTGACGCAGGATTTTACAGAATAACCTACTTTATCTTTTTTCTCAATTTTATAATACTTCGCCGTTTCGCCGATCACCTTGATTTCGTCACCTCTGTAAATGGTATCTACGATTTCACTCTCGGATGAAACATCTGCCCTCAGATAAACATCATCTATCGCATAACAGGTAACGGGTTCACTGTACTCTTTTTCTCCGGTCTGTCCGATTGTCATCTCTTTTCCACTGTTCAGGCTCAGATATTCAATAAAATAAAAATCATCTTCCTGAATAATACGTGAATCTGACATGATCTCAGGTCTTACCTTTTCAAACGTATATGCAAGGCCATCTTCTGCCTTTACCGTAAATGTATAAGTCTCTCCTTCTTCTGCACTGGCTGTGATCTCTGTGATAGTAAGCTCAGATTCATTTACAATTGTGATTTCCTTTTCCTGATCGTAAGCAACCTGATATTCTTTTCCTTCTGCGAGTGCATTTCCAGCAAAAAGAAGCACCATACCAGATGCGATTACCATACCTTTTGTTATTTTCTTCATAACATTTCTCCCTCCGTTTTTATTCCTGCATCAAAATATATCCACCTGCAAGGCTTAATGATGTTACATAAGTTGTCTTTGCCGCTCTTTTACCTGGTGCTTTCATAAACCAGGAAACCAGCTGCTCTACTGTTAAATGGATTGTCTGTCCATATTTAGATTTGTTTTCTTTTCCATGCAGCGGGTTGATCAGCACTACTTTTCCATTTCTGTCAAGTCCTGTCAGCACAATGGCATGATGTGCATTTGCCATAGCGATTCCATTAACTTTTTTATTGTGACATTTAATGATAACCGGAATCCCCTTTTCAAGATTCGCTGTGATATCCTTCACTGCTGATTCTGTTGTAAAAGAATATACAAATTTGTTTTTTATTCCCATATCCTTTAAAATCTGAGATGCCGTTGCCATGGAGATTGCTGCACGTTCATATAACCAGGTTGAACCCTTCAATTTTCTTACCGCCGGACGTTCCCATTTCGTATGGATTGTTCTCGGCGAATCATTTTTTCCATATGAGGAAGCAACAATCGCCACTGCTGTCGTAACACAGCCCTGCTCTGCGATATATCTGCTATAGTTTCCCTGCTTATACATAGTATATTTTCTGGTGTTTTCTCCGGATTTTACTGTCAGTACTTTTCCGTCAACACAATAAGTATCTACGATAATCTTATAGATTGTGTTGTTTCCTTTTTCATTCTTGAAAATTACTTTTGTACTTCCAGGCGCAACTGCTGTTACTTTTCCCGTCGCACTGACAACGGCAATGCTTTCATCCTTTGATGTCCATGTTCCTGCCTCTTCTGTATTAAGCTTTTTCTTCTCTCCCGCCACCATCGAAACAGTAATTGTTTCATCTTTTTTGGGCTTTGATGCTGCAGATGTCGTCATTGTCATCATAAGTGTTAACATACATAATACAACAATAAAAAATCCTTTCCTAATTCGTTTCATTTCTCATCCCTCCATTTTTCAGTTCATTAATAACGCTCTCAATATACTTTCCTGTTTCTTTTCCTGTATAAAGTTCTTTCTCTGATAAGCTTGATGCATAATCCAAAAATGCCAGAAGTAAACTGGATTCTTCAAAAACAAGGTAAATATTCTGATGATAACTGTTTGTACACAGCAAATACCCTGCTGTACCGTTCACACAAATATGCAGATTGCCAGTGATATGTTCCAGAGGCTTTTTCAAAAGCCGATAATAATCAGAATCACAGTATGGAAGCATGGCATTCAAAAGCCTGATACGCTCTTCCACAGTAAATGGTCTGTATATTTCTTCAGGAATTTCCTGGAGTCTTCCGGTTTCTGCAAATCTTTGAATCCCCTGTTTTGTATGATAGATATGCATATTTGGATTTGGAATCCTGCTTCTGCTGGCAACAATAAATTCCTGTAGCATCGATAATAATGCGGTACGATTAGGCAAATCCTGATATATTACCTTTTCCAGGATATCTGGTGAAATATACGGAATCAGACATGGTTCCGGCTGTATTGCAAAACTTGGTGACTCATCCCATCCCATCCCATACTGCCAAGAACATTGCACTCTTCCACAACTGAATAAACAGGATGAAACAATTGTGTACATTTACTTTGATATGTATGGAACAGTTTCCACAGCATGGACACCACTTTTGCATCATGGTACACGATTCCCATTCCCAAATCCGCAGTACATGTGATTGCATACTCTGATGTAAGAATCATACAGGGAAACCCATTAAAACTATGATAGTGCGCATGAATGTCATCATAATAGTAATATAAGTCATATTGCTGCAGGTAAAGATACAGAGGAAGCACATATTTCAAATATGAGATATTTACAGTCACCTCTTCTTCTTCATCATCCAGGCAGATGATCTGCTGAATTTTCAAAGAATTTCCTGCAGATTTTAATCCAGCCAGAAATCCAAACAAAAAATCATTATCCGGCTGTAGAAACAGTCCAATCTGTCCCTCTTTTTTATTAGCCTCTAAAATCAGTATGTGCTGCAGAATATGATTTACCTCCAGCTGATTTGAAAGGGCCATACACGATTGCATCGTATCCCATTTTTCCACATCTAACCCAACCGATACCATCGGAAGCGGGGGAACATCTGGCAGTTGCAAGTGCTCCTGATATTCCCTTATGAATTTTTCTACACTTTTTCTTCGAAAATAAACTGTCTCTCCCAGCAACGTAATCTCATAGGCCTGTCTGAGCTCATCATATTCTGATGGTGCAAGATGCATAAAATCACACATGCGCTTAAAATTTTCTTCCGAAGGAGGATTACGCTTTCCATTTATGATTTTGTACATCGTAGAACGATCCGTATGGCAATACTGCGCCATAGGATATATCTGAATCCTTTTTTTCTGAATAAGCTCTCTTAATACATTCGAAAACTCTGACATCTCTCTCTTTCCTTTTCTTGTCTATGATTGTATTTACACAATGAATACTCCTAAGGGTTCTTCCCATATATATAAAACAAATCCCCAGTCTGATTCTTCCGTTGAACAAGGTTCTGCTTCGTACACTCCACTTTCTGTCTGTACCAGTATCCTTGTATCAATATCCAGATTATCTGGATTCTTTATTTTCCCTGTAACGATTCCCTCTTCGTCATCAAAAGATATCTCATAATCACATACATTTTTCTCTTCTATAATGATCTCCTCTGCAGGAATCACGGGCGGATTTTTCGCCGTATCAGGCAAAAATCTTTCTGCACGTTCGGCTATCACAAGATCTGCCTCATGTATCATAAGGTCTGTCAGAGGATATGGCACACTTCTTGAAAAATAACTTTGTTTACAAGCTTCTGCAAGATACGGTACCAATTCATTTCCAAAAGAGTCGCGATAGACAATAGCATTTTTTTCGCCCTCCGAGACTGCTTCAATCTTAGGATCAAATGTTGATTCGATATCACTGATATATTGAAATGAAAACTCCGGATTCCATCTCTCCTCCTGGGTCAGCAAGGCGGGTGTGAGCATCTTTCTCAAATCACCGGTAAACTTTTCTGTTTCCGAAAACTCCATCTGATAATAATCAGTCTGTATTCCAACTTCTGATAATATGGCATCTGCCGCCAATGCTGCGCCTTTTCCATTCCAATGAGAATCTGTCTTGTAATAAAGCTGTTCCTCTCCTGCATGTTCTCTCAATATTTCAAACAGGTCTACATAATGAACACCTTCCCTTTCCAGATACGGAATCAGATTCTCATAATTTCCTGTCTCCTGTTCCTGTATCTGATCATAATACGGCATATATTGTCCATAGATAGAATTCTTATTTGGTGCAACTGTATAGACGAATTCACATCCAGACTCTTCTACGTAATCCTGCATCATCTTTGTTGCATGCGCGATATTAAATAAGGCTCTGTCACTTAATTGGTCGGTATTCTGATAATCGTCTAAAGAGTTCTTATAATATAGCCAGCCATCCCGTCCAACGATGACATCTTTTCCTGCCGAATCCTCAAATAATCCTTTTAAATGAGCCTCTATACTAATCAGCATTTCTCTTCCACCGAAATTGTGCTCGTACCAATCCCCCACTTCAGACAACAAATTCCATCCTGCTACTGATTTTTCTACCGCACTTTCATTTGTTTCCGTTTTCGTTAAAATCGGGGTTGCGATTAGCGGAAGTACGCATATTCCCATCGTCAATACTATATATGGTTTCATAATCATTCCCCTAGAATCTAAAATAAATAAATGGATTATATGATGCACCTGCCAGGGATACGATACATAAAACCAGACAAATCAGGCTTAGTACCTTTTTCATTCCTTCCGGGCATTCCCATTTTATTCCAGAAAAAAGGCAGGCTAAAATCAGTATCATGATCGTGTATGGTGACATATTTCTCAATACTACGATTTTTCCAAAGGAAGAAATATTCCAGCAAAACATATTTTTTATAAAAAGAAATGCCTGGTGAATCGTATCTGCGCGAAAAATCACAAAACCAACAGTCACCACCAACAGAGTATAAATTCTTCCTGCCACGCCTCTTATCGCTTTCTTACAATTGCCTTCAAATATCAGAAACGCCCCATGATAAATCCCCCATAAAGCAAACGTCCAGTTTGCTCCATGCCAGATTCCCGTCAGTAAAAAAACAACCAATTTATTGACCGAAGTCCTTATCTTTCCTTTCCGATTTCCTCCTAAAGGAATATATACATACTCTTTAAACCATCCTGATAGAGAAATATGCCATTTTCTCCAAAAATCTGTCATGTTCTCTGCTGTATACGGATATCGAAAATTTTCAGGGAAATGAAATCCAAACATTTTTCCAAGTCCGATGGCCATGTCACTATAGCCACTGAAATCGAAATAAATCTGTAAAGTATAAGTAATTGCACCCGTCCAGGATATGAAAGAATCCACCTGTCCACAGGAAAACATCATATCTGCCACATAACCTACTGTATTGGCGATCAATACTTTCTTTGATAACCCCAAAATAAAACGAAACATCCCATCTTCTGCTTCATTTACTTCTCTTTCATACAGTTCTTTTTCGATGCTGGAATATTTTACAATTGGTCCCGCAATCAATTGTGGGAAAAATGAAATATACAGCAACAGCTTCCAGAAGCTTTTCTGACAATCATGCTTTTCCTTATATATATCTATCAAGTAAGACATTGCCTGAAACGTAAAAAATGAAATACCGATTGGCAATGCAATATGAGGTTCTGTAATCTGGAGCTTTGTGACCCTATTTAATGATTCTATGGCAAAATCTGCATATTTAAAAACAACCAATACGCCAACATTTCCGATGATTCCTAAAATAAGCCAACGCTTTTTGTTTCTCGTCATCAATAGTCCGATGATATAATTGAACATTACCGATCCAATCATAAGAAAAACATATACCGGCTCTCCATATGCATAAAAAAGTAAACTTGTAACAACCAGTAATCCATTTCTGAAATGGATATTCTTTATATAATAATGCAGAAAAAAAATAAATGGTAAAATGCTCAGAAATGTAATAGAACTAAAAACCATAACATGCCTGAATCCCCTCTTTTTAGTCAATATCTGTCTATTATCTTAGCATTTCTGATATGTCTTTACAAGGTCATACGATCTTCCTGTTTTAAAAAAAACTGCCCACAAACATTGCCACATATTGTAAATTTTTCAAATTATATATAGAATACAAAAACTGTCTAACCAAAAATGAGAGGGAAGAGTTATGAAACAGAGAGTAGCTTATTATGATTCTATTCGTTTTCTTGCGGCAATTTTAGTTTATACTGTTCATTTTATTGCCCAATTTAATGCCAATATTTTTTCTTATTGGCATATCAAACCATTATCTTTTATTATGGGCGGTATGTCAGGAAAACTTGCAACAGCAGTATTTTGTGTCATCCTGGGATATTTTGCAGGAGAAAAAGGTGCTCAAAATAAAAGTACTACAGCAAAATATGCAGCACAAAGATATCTGTCTTTTGTATTAGCAGTGTTTGTCACACATATGATTTACCTGTTTACAGGATATTTAGGCCTGACAAGTCAGAAAGTGACCATAGCGAAGGCAATTTCCTTGAGTTTTTCTCTGGAGAATGATATATTAGGACGACTGTGGTGTATGCGTCCGTTTTTGTATGGATCTATTCTTTGCTTTATAAATGGGAAATACAAAACAAGATTTACAGAAGTGATACTTCAGGCAGTGATTTTGATACTGATTGGTGATGTATGGACGGCTCTGTGTTTGCTTGGAAATCTTATGGCACTCATCCTGAAGGATACAAGAACGCAATCTGTTTTAAAGCCAATAAATCAGGTGATTCTGCTGTTGCTGTGCCTTGCAGTAATCAACCGCCCTGAGTCAAATGTTACATTTATAATAGATGGAATTGCTTCCATGATATTCATTATTATTGTTGCAAATAACCGTTTACTGCAGACGGTACTCAACAATAAGTTCTTATCTGGGATAGGAAAAAATTATCTTGGATTTTATATGTTACATCCACTTATCTATGAAACGATGGGAAAGTGGATTTTGAATGAATGGCTTGTATTGCCGTATAAAATACGATTTTTAACAAGCTACTTACTGTGTCTTATCGTGATAGTTTTACTTTCCGTTCCATTCACAGTTTTCGTGAATCGGATTTATGGATATATAATCCGATTTATAGATCAAAGCAGCATAAAATGCAAACAGGTGTTTTCTGGATTAAGAAACTGATTCATAATCCTCTTGGGTAAAATATAAAAACCGTTGCGCAATGGTCTGTCAAAGCTATGCACAGCGGTTTTATTCAAAAGGTATCATTATTTCAGCTCCCGCGTATAAAGAGGACAAGATTGTTCTGCTTGTTTGACCGTAACCCTAATTATCTTAATTACAGTCATTCTTCAAGACTTGTTTGATTGACTATAATTTGACCATTTCATAAATACAGTCAACCAATTTTTCTTTCTTGGTTGACTGCATCTTACATTATTATAATTCAAGTCATATTCCAGCACTTATTTCGTTGACTGGATTTTAATATTTCCAAATCACAGTCATTCATCTTATCTTACTTGGTTGACTGTAATCTGAGAATTAGCCAAAATAGTCACCCAAACGCACTATGTCCTTTCTTTTACCATATTGATAAGTGTACCAGATAAGAGGAACAATGCGATCAAGTTCGGAATGACCATCATTCCATTGAAGGTATCTGCAATATTCCATAATAATCCCAGATCCATGGTTGCTCCCACAATTGCAACCAGAGAATATACTACCATAAATGGTTTATTCATCTTTGTTCCAAACAGGAACTCTGCACATCTTGTACCATATAAGCCCCATCCGATGATGGTGGAAAAAGCAAAACAGCTCATTGCCACTGCAATCAGGACGGATATCCAGCCACCATATACGCTGGTAAAGCCTGCAATGGTGAGCTCTGCTCCTGCTGCTGCACCGTATGTAATATTCTGGCTGCTGATCAGAATGACCAGAGCAGTAAGGGTACAGATAACAATGGTATCTGTGAATACTTCAAAAATACCAAAATATCCCTGATGTACCGGATCCTTGATATCGGATGCCGCATGGGCGATCGAACCGGTACCAAGACCTGCTTCATTGGAGAAAATACCTCTGGATACCCCTTTTTTCATACTTAAAAACAGGCTTCCTACCACGCCACCGGTTACAGCAGACGGGGAAAAGGCTCCGCGGATGATATCTGCAAATACATGAGGGACAGTCTTGATATTTAATACTACTACTCCTACTGCCAGGACAACATACATAAGTGCCATAAACGGAACTAATTTCTCAGCCACATTACCGATTCTTTTCAGTCCTCCGATCAAAACCAGACCTACCAGAATTGCGATCACGATACCGATCACAAGATTTAACGTGTTGGTGTTTCCTGCCTCTATCACATGCATGTTGATCAGTGCAGAATCAACAGCCGTAATGATGGCGTTTACCTGGGTAGCATTTCCCGTTCCAAATACGGTCAGTACACCCAAAGCCGCATAAAGAACTGCCAGGAAATACCAGTTCTTAGAAAGACCATTTTTGATATAATACATCGGTCCTCCAACCCAGTCCCCTTCTTTGTTCTTTTCACGGAAATGAACCGCCAGGGTAACTTCTGCAAACTTGGTACACATTCCCAGTAAGGCACTGCACCACATCCAGAATACAGCACCCGGTCCACCAATGGCAATCGCGCCCGCAACACCGGCAATATTTCCGGTTCCCACCGTGGCCGCCAAGGCTGTACAGACCGCCTGAAATGGCGTTACTGCCCCATCTGCAGCTTCTTTCTTAGAGAACATTCTTCCAATGGTTGTCCTCATTGCCACTTTAAACTTACGGATCTGAATAAAATTCGTACGGATACTAAGCCATAATCCTACTCCAATGATACAGACCATGGCCGGGACGCCCCAGACGAAATTGTTGATCACTCCATTCACTTTTTCTATATAGTACATCTATTCTTCTCCTAACTATGTCTGTTACTTGATTGCATCTAAAGCCTGAGAAATATCAGCAATCAAGTCTTCTTTATTTTCCAGACCGCAGGAGATTCTGATCAGACCAGCTGGCACTCCGGCAGCTTCAAGCTGTTCTTCTGTCATCTGTCTGTGGGTAGAGGTTGCAGGATTCAGACAGCATGTCCTTGCATCCGCCACATGCGTCTCAATTGCTGCCAGCTTTAACTCTTTCATGAATGCTTCCGCTGCAGGCCTTCCACCCTTTAATTCAAAGGAAACTACACCACATCCGCCATTTGGAAGATATTTCTGTGCAATCTCATAATATTTATCTGTTTTCAATCCTGAATAATTTACGCTCTTTACTTTCTCATGACCTGCAAGAAATTCTGCCACAGCCTGTCCATTTTCTACATGACGCGGCATTCTTACATGAAGAGATTCCAGACCAAGGTTCAGGATAAATGCATTCTGCGGAGACTGGATACAGCCAAAATCTCTCATAAGCTGGGAAGTACATTTGGAAATAAATGCTCCTTCTTTTCCAAACTTCTCTGCATAGGTAACACCATGGTAAGATTCATCCGGAGTTGTCAGTCCCGGGAATTTATCTGCATGTGCCATCCAGTCAAAATTACCGGAATCTACGATTGCTCCGCCCACAGCAGCTCCATGTCCGTCCATGTACTTTGTGGTAGAATGAGTTACAATATCTGCTCCCCATTCAAACGGGCGGCAGTTTACCGGGGTCGGGAAAGTGTTATCCACAATCAGTGGCACCCCGTGCGCATGTGCTGCCTTCGCAAACTTTTCAATATCCAGAACCGTCAGAGCAGGGTTTGCGATTGTCTCGCCAAATACTGCTCTTGTATTTTCCTGGAATGCTGCATTTAATTCTTCTTCTGTGCAGTCAGGAGATACGAAAGTAGCCGTGATTCCCATCTTTGCCATAGTTACAGAAATCAGATTGAAGGTTCCTCCATAGATAGAGGAAGACGCAACAATATGGCTTCCACATTCACAGATATTAAATAATGCAAAGAAATTTGCTGCCTGCCCGGAGGATGTCAGCATGGCTGCTGTTCCGCCCTCCAACTGTGCAATCTTTGCTGCTACATAGTCATTCGTAGGATTCTGAAGTCTGGTATAAAAATATCCATCTTCCTCCAGATCAAATAATTTTCCCATTTCCTCACTGGTTTCATAACGAAATGTTGTGGACTGTATAATAGGGATCTGGCGAGGTTCCCCATTTCCAGGACGATAGCCCGCCTGTACGCATTTAGTGCCTAATTTATAATCGCTCATGGTATTTCTCCTTTAATTTTTTCGATATCTACGGATTGTTCCGTGCTTTGCACTCTCACAATCCCCTGATATCTCATATAGTATCAAATAAAAAACAATTTATCAATCAAAAATATGAATAATGGTAATCATATTATATTCGTGATATTTTAGCAATCCATGGTGCCAAATACAAAAACAAAAGCTCTGCCAATAAACTAAAAAATGTTTACAGCAGAACTTTTTGTGTCATGATTACAACAGATATGATTATCTCTGATTTTTAAGAAAATGCTTTCAAGCTGGCTAATTTCTTTTTCAAAAGCACCAATTCTTTCTCCGCTTGATCAGCACGTGCAGCTTCCAAATTGGCACGTTGAGCTTCAGAATCAGCACGCGACCGTTCACGTTCCGTGTTAGCCTGTCCCTGTGATCTTCCCTGCTCAATTCCTCGTTCAATGCCTAATTCAATTCCTTGATTACTTAACATTTCCTCCCATTCAATCGTTTTCATATAGTTCAAAGCCACCTCCCTGTCACGTTTTACAAGATCGATAATCAGGACATTGTTACTGTTCACATGCGTTCCAGTAACGATGAAAAAGCCATTTCCAAGCGGCTCATAATTGCCAAACATTTGCTCTGATGATATACTTGTAGCAGAAAGGAGAGACGAAAATCCTTACAAAAGAAAAAAGCAATTGCAGAATCAATACACCAGATAAAAGCCACAATTTGGAAATCACATAAAATTGGAGGGCTTTTTGGATGGAACAAAAAGAGAAAGAAAACACATCACAATCAGAAACGAAAATACAGTGGCATCCAGCTTTTTGTGCAGCAGCTGAAATTGAGCTTCGCGAAAATAAAAACGAACTTGATTTTTGTTCGGAATATAACCTGAGTAAGAAACCTCTTCAAATTGATCTTTTAATTGTAGAAAAACGAGAAGATGTCCAGATCATAAATGAGATTGGGCATATATTCAAACG
This sequence comes from Muricoprocola sp., assembly GCA_051879475.1. Lineage (GTDB taxonomy): Bacteria > Bacillota > Clostridia > Lachnospirales > Lachnospiraceae > Marvinbryantia. Next base: position 17,420 of record JBJEMC010000013.1, read on the forward strand.
ATACAATATAATCGAATACAAATCACCGGATGACGGTATGACAATTGATGATTTTTTCAAGACAGTCGCTTATGCATACCTGTATAAGAGTCTTGGCGAAAAGGTAAACCAGATTCCACTTAAGGAACTCACAGTTTCTCTTTTTCGCGAAAAACTGCCAAGAAAAATGATGCAAAACATAATAAGTTGTGGATGTGAAATTAAAAAGCATGCAGAGGGCATATACTATGTAAAAGGATTGTTGATTCCAGCACAAATTGTTGTAATGAGTGAATTAGGAAAAAAGATACATCCAACTCTGAGGTTACTGTCAAAAGATGCAAAGGAAGAAGATATTAGAGAATTTCTCGAACGTATACGAACTTTTACAGAGCCTGGAGAAATGGCAAAGGCTGATGCAGTAATTCAGGTGAGTGTATCTGCAAACAAGGAAAAATATGAAGAAATCAGGAGGAATCTGGACATGTGTGAAGCACTTAGAACGCTAATGAAAGATGAAATAGAAGAAGAACTGCAGAAAGCCAGAACAGAAAGCCGAAAACAAGGCGAAAACCGTTTAAGTGCACTATACAAAAAATTATTGCAAGACGACCGTCAGGAAGAAATCCCTCGTATAATGGAAGACGCCAAATACAGGGAAAAACTTTATGAAGAATATAGTATAGATTAAACGGCTTAAGATAACCACATTAGTGCCTGACAGTACGTACTGCCAGGCACTAAAATACTAATAACACCCCAACACGATTCGCAGAATTGTCACAATATAATAAATCTGTTGCTGTGGAACATACTGAAGTACACAGTGATGATCTTTATGCACATAGTTATATGGATCATATCGGATCTCTTCCAGGAAATTTCTTACGCTCCACTCATCGTAATATCTTCCACGAACCACGATTCCTTCCTCCGGTACCAGATCCGCCAGTATATTTTCTACGGTTTCTGTATAAGGTGTCCCGTCTTTATACATCTGGACTCTGACATAGGCATAGGCAGCACCGATGGTAATGGTACAGATCAGAATCGGCAATATAATAAAAGTAAAAATCAAACGTCTGATGAATCTCATAGAATTCCCCCTTATTGAACTATAATGAAAACTCCCAAACTATGTAGAAAACACCCTGGGGCAATACTTACGCTCAGGGTGTTTCTTTTGTATTACAACTCTAATTAACGTTCCTCTCGGAAATAGGACAATCCCAGGGATGCCGGCGGCTGGTTTTCCCGTTTGTTACGCATGCTGGTAAGAACCAGTACAATCATGGTAACAATATATGGGATCATCTTATAGATTTCCTGAAATTCCATATGGTCCATTCCCGTTGGAATGTACAGATAAAGAATATACAGGCCACCAAATAAGATGGATGAGAAAATGCTCACTGTCGGTCTCCAGATGGTGAAGATAACCAGTGCAATGGCGAGCCATCCACGGTCACCAAAGGCATCATTAGACCAAACACCGCAGGCATAATCCATGACATAATATAATCCGCCAAGTCCGGCGATCATACATCCAATACAGGTAGAAACATATTTATACTTCGTAACATTGATACCGGCAGCATCTGCTGTTGCAGGATTTTCTCCTACCGCCCGCAGATGGAGGCCTACACGAGTCTTTTTCAGGACATAGGAGCAAACCAGTGCAATGATGATGGCCGTATATGCCAGGAATCCATAGGAAAGGAAAATCTTTCCAAACCATCCCAGTTTTCCTGCAAAGGGCAGTGATTTGCTGAAATAACTGCTGGTAGCAGACAGTGCAATAGAAGGTACATCACTATCTGCCAGCTTGATCAGAGAACCACCGAAAAAGTTTCCAAATCCTACACCAAAGGTCGTCAGGGCAAGGCCTGTTACGTTCTGATTTGCCCGCAAGGTAACGGTGAGGAAACAGTAGATCAGTCCCATGATCAGAGATCCCACCAGAGAACAGAGAAGCGGAATCATAATTGCCAGGAATCCATTCATATTTGCAGGATCGGATAAGGATGTCTCATAAAAGAAAGAACCGATTACTCCACTGATAGCACCAACGTACATAACACCTGGGATTCCCAGATTCAAGTTTCCGGATTTTTCTGTAAGGATTTCTCCCGTACTTCCAAACAGAAGCGGAATTCCCTGCACGACAGCTCTTGGGATAAATGTTACAAGATTGATCATGATGCCTGTTCCTCCTTTCCGGCTTTCTTACGCATATGAATCTCATATTGGATGAAAAATTCACATCCAATGATAAAGAACAGGATAATTCCTGTCAGGATATCTGAAAATGACTGATTTAATCCATAGGCTGTGGAAATCTCACCTGCTCCCCTGCTAAGGAAAATGATAAGGAAACTGGAAAATACCATGATAAGAGGATTAAATTTGGCCATCCAGGATACCAAAACCGCAGTAAATCCCTGTCCATTTGCAATCGTCGTTGTTACCGTATGGTTAATGCCGCCTACCAGCAGAAGACCAACCATACCACAGATGGCTCCGGAGATGATCATGGTACGAATGATGATCTTTTCCACCTTGATACCTACGTAGCGCGCTGTCCGGTCACTTTCTCCCACAACAGAGATCTCATAACCCTGTTTGCTGTATTTTAAGTAAATATACATTCCAATCGTAACAACCACTGCCACAATAATACTCAGAAGATACTTGGAACCAAACACCTCCGGCAGCCATCCCACATTGGAATTCTGATTGATAATACCAATTTTTCCTGATCCCTTTGGCACTTCCCATACAATGGTAAAAAATGCCACCAGCTGTGTTGCAATATAGTTCATCATCAACGTGGAAAGAGTTTCATTGGTATTCCATTTTGCTTTAAAAAATGCCGGAATGAATCCCCAGATTCCTCCTGATGCAATACTGCATACAATCATCAGAAGAATCACTACTGCATTTGGCAGCTTCTCTGCCAGACAGATCATGCACGCTGCCGCTGCCAGGCCGCCAACCAGAACCTGTCCTTCTCCTCCGATATTCCAGAAACGCATGCGAAATGCCGGAGTCAGAGCCAGAGAAATCAGAAGCAGGATTGCAACGTTCTGCATCGTGATCCAGGTCTTTCTCGCAGTACCAAATGCCCCCATAAAAATGGTTCTATATACTTCAATGGGATTTAATCCTGTCAAAACCGTTGTCAGTATACCACAAAGCACCAACGCTGCAACAATAGAGGCGATACGGATTCCCAGGGCTTTCTGCCAGGAGATTGCACCTCGCTTCACGATATGAAAAGCCGGTTCTTTTTTCTTATGATTCATCGCCCGTTACACCTCCTTTGTGTGTCATCATCATACCTACCGTATTCTTATCCGCTGTCCGTCCATCTACGATACCGCTGACCTCTCCTCCGCAAAGTACCAGGATCCGGTCTGACAGTTCCAGAAGAACATCCAGGTCTTCTCCAACGAAAATGACAGCAACACCTTTTTCTTTCTGTTTATTGATCAGGTCATAGATCGTATAAGAAGAGTTGATATCCAGTCCCCGGACTGCATAAGCGGTCATCAGCACCTTAGGGGCAAAAGAAATCTCACGTCCTACCAGAACCTTCTGTACATTTCCTCCGGAAAGTCTGCGCACAGGAGTGTTGATGCTTGGCGTCGCTACTTCCAGTTCATTTACCACAGTCTCCGCCAGCACTCTTGGTGTCTTACGGTCTGTAAACCAGGAGTGTCCGTTTCTGAAAGAACGAAGCATCATGTTGTTCGTCAAATCCATATTTCCTACCAGCCCCATACCAAGACGGTCTTCCGGAACGAAGGAAAGATGTACCCCCATTTCTGAGATTTCCTGCGGGTCTTTTCCAATCAGTTCTTCCTCCGTGCCATCCCCCCTTAAGTAAGTAATGGTCCCGGATTCTGTCTTCTGAAGTCCTGCTATAGATTCCAGAAGTTCCTTCTGTCCGCAGCCTGAGATTCCCGCAATTCCCAGGATCTCTCCGCTTCTTGCCGTGAAAGATACATCCTTTAATTTCAGGATACCGTCTTCTCCCCGAACATTCAGATTCTTTACAATGATACGATCTCTTGGATTCACGGGTTGTGGTCTGTCAATATTTAAGGTAACCTTATGTCCCACCATCATATCTGTCATTTCTGCAGCACAGGTATCCTTTGTCATCATGTTCCCTACATAGGCACCTTTTCTTAAAACTGCCACACGATCTGACAGGCTCTCTACCTCATGCATCTTGTGTGTAATGATTACAATGGACTTACCATCATCTCTCATATTTCTAAGCACTGCAAAAAGCTTCTCTGTCTCCTGAGGTGTCAACACTGCCGTAGGCTCATCCAGAATCAGGATGTCTGCCCCTCTATAAAGGACCTTGACGATTTCCACGGTCTGTTTCTGAGAAACAGACATATCGTAGATCTTCTGGTCAGGATCTACTTCAAAACCATATTTATCACAAATCTTCTTGATCTTAGCGGAAGCTTCCTTGATATTCAGCTTTCCTTCCAGACCAAGGATAATATTTTCCGTAGCTGTAAGTACATCAATCAGCTTAAAGTGCTGATGAACCATACCGATTCCCAAGGCAAAAGCATCCTTGGGTGAACGAATTACCGTTTCTTTTCCGTTAATGAAGATCTGCCCTTCATCCGGGAAATAGATTCCCGCGAGCATATTCATCAGCGTCGTCTTTCCACTTCCATTTTCCCCCAAAAGAGAAAGGATCTCTCCTTTATAAATATCCAGACAAACGTTGTCATTTGCAACAACTGAACCGAAGCGTTTCGTAATGTTTTTCAGCGTTACAGCAGCTGTTCTGTCTCCCAAATTATTCTCCTCCTTTTTGTTAAAGAGCCTCTAAAAAACCAAACGGTGTGGCGTTTACGCCGCACCGTCGGATAAAATAATACATATAATGTTCTAAATTAGAATGCCTGATCCAGCAGTTCAATGCCATCGATCTGCATATCAAAGTATGGAGCAGAACGGAATCCTTCACCAGATTCTGCAAAGTAACCATCTACGATAACTTCTGTATCTGCTTCATAAGCAGGATCTGTATCAACATCTGCCATATAGCTGTCAAGTGTTTCTCCGCCTACAGTAAATGTAGAAGTATCGAATACATGAAGTTCACCTGCCTGCATAGCAGCTTTTGCTTCTTCTACTGCTTCTTCTGTTCCTTCTGCTGCAGCACTACCGAAGCTTGTCAGTTCTACAGAACCTGTTTCAATAGTTCCTGTATAGTCAACAGCGATTTCTTCTCCGTTTGCTACGCATCCCATAGCGTATTCAAAATATGGTGTCCAGTTGATCTTAGAAGATACAATGAAGGTATTCGGGCAAGCTGCTTCTGTGCTTCCGTTGTAGGAAATGTTTGGAACACCGGCTGTCTCACATGCTGTTGGAGCTCCCATGGAGTCTGCATGCTGAGAAATCAGAACACAGCCATCTTCGATCAGCTTATTAGCACCTTCTTTTTCTGCTGTTTCATCATACCAGGAACCTGTAAAAGTAACTTCCATGGTTGCTGTTGGGCAAACAGAACGTGCACCCAGGAAGAATGATGTATAACCAGAGATAACTTCAGCATATGTGTAAGCACCAACGTAACCCATCTTAGCTTCTTCTGCTGTGATATCGCCTGCATCGATCATTTCGTTCAGTTTCAATCCTGCTGCGATACCTGCAAGGTAACGTCCTTCATAGATGGAAGCGAATGCATTATGGAAATTGTCAAGGCCTTCTGTATGAGCCTTTGTACCTGTTGCATGGCAGAATTCTACTTCCGGGAATTCTTTTGCAGCTTCAATCATATAATCTTCATGTCCAAAGCTATCTGCAAATACAAAGTTACAACCTGCATCTGCAAGTTCACAAGCTGCTTCGTAACATTCCTGTCCTTCTGGGATACCTGTCTTAAACACGTATTCGATTCCCATATTTTCGCAGGCTTCTTTTGCTGCATTGATGAAGTTTAAGTCATACGTAGAGTTTTCATCATGCAGGAAGATAAATCCAGCCTTTACAGTGTTCTCTCCTTCTGCACAGCCTGTCATACCGGCAAGTGCCGTAAGTGAAAGTGCGGCAACAGTTCCAAGAGCAATCTTTCTCATCTTTTTCATTGCTTTGTTCTCCTTTTTCTTTCCTTTGTCTAAGGGAATCTCAAAATGAGATTCCCACCAAATCTTACGGCTATATTATATAAACAAAAAACGCTTTTTTCAAATATTCTCGCCAAAAAATTCATTTTCAGCAAAACCGCAAAAATCTGCATTTTTTTCATAATCCGTCTGTTTATTTTTACTATATTCGCCAGTATATTCAAGAATAATTTTCGCTTTAAGCTTCCCCAAGAGCCTGTTTTACGATTTTTACAGCAGAACTGGTTCCGATTCTTGCGCAGCCTTCCTGAAGAAAAGCTTCCATATCTTCTATACTCTTCACTCCGCCTGCTGCCTTCATTTTCACATTCTCACCAATGTGCTCTTTGAAAAGTCTGATATCCTCCAGAGTTGCACCATTTGTTCCAAATCCGGTAGATGTCTTGATAAAATCTGCCCCGGCATTTGTTACTGCTTTGCAAAGGGCAATCTTCTCTTCCTTTGTAAGATAGCAGGTTTCAATAATTACCTTCAGGATCTTATCTCCACAGGCTTTCTTTAATGCAGCAATTTCCTTCTCTACTGCTGCAAAATCTCCATTCTTGACATCTGAGATATTTACCACCATGTCAATTTCATTTGCTCCATCTGCCAGTGCCTGCTGTACTTCTGCTACTTTCGCTGCAGTCACACTGTAGCCCAGAGGGAAGCCCACCACTGTACAGATGTTAATCTTATCCCCATATTTGTCATGCACTCTTTTAATATAACAAGGTGGAATACATACAGAAGCTATATGATATTCCAGTGCTTCCTCGCAAAGCGAAAGGATATCTTCCCAGGTTGCAAAGGCCTTTAACTGGGTGTGGTCAACATATTTCAACATTTCTCTTGGATCCATCATATTTTCCCCTTTTTATTCTTCTCCGAATCTGACCTTAATATAACTTTCAATCGCCTCAACGCAGCCTTCAAATCCAAGTTTGCTGCTGTTTAAGCAAAGGTCATAGTTACGGGCATCGTTCCACTCTCTTCCTGTGTAGTACCGATAAAAATCACCGCGGAATTTATCTGTCTTTGCGATGAATTTTTCCAGGTCTCCCACCGTCTTTGCGGTACGTTCTCTTGCCTGAGCCAGACAGTAGTCCTTCGGTGCATGAATAAACACACTTACTACATCCGCTCTGTCTGCCAGTACAAAATCTGCACATCTTCCCACAAACACACAGGACTCCTTTTCTGCCAGATCCCGGATTACCTTTGCCTGATAATTAAAAAGATTCTGCGGAGAGGTAAACTCCGGGCTGGAAGGAGGAAGAAGTTCTCCTTTATAAATCTTCTTTGAAATACCAAACAGAGTTCCATTCACCAGTTTTTCATCCGCCTGTCCAAATAATGCTTCATTGATGCCACTGATCTCAGATGCCATTTTGATAATGTTATGATCATAACATGATATTCCATTCTTCTTAGCATACATTTCTGCGATTGTCTTTCCACCGCTTCCATACTGTCTTGCAATTGTAACAATTACCTTTCTCATAGATCTCTCCTCCTTCTCTGCATCCATTACTTTTTCTTTTTTACAGAATATCCAAATGTTCCTATCATATCTCCCAGCTTGCGGTACTCCCCATGGGAATAGGCCATAAGCCCTGTATCATTCAAATGGAACTTTCCTTTGTCATCCAGATATTTTTCATCCACATGTACCGCCAGGACCTCTGCCAGAAACATATGGTGGGATCCCAGTTCCAGTATCTGGGTCACCTTACATTCGATATTCACCGGACTTTCTGCTATCCCCGGTGCTTCAATATATGCAGAGGGTTCCTCTGTCAAATGCATTTCTTCAAATTTATCCAAATCCCTACCGGAACGTACCCCACAGAAATCCGTCGCCTTTGCCAGCTTCTCTGTCGTCAGATTCAGAACAAATTCTCCCGTCTCTTTTATGATCTGGTAGGAATATCTCTCCGGTCTGACAGAAATATATAACATGGCAGGATTCGTACATATCGTCCCGGTCCAGGCAATTGTAAGTATATTCGGTTTTTCTCCCTGTCGTTTACAGCTTACCATAGCCGCCGGCAATGGATAGACCATATTACCGGCTTTCCAAATCTGTTTTCCCATTCTCTCTTCTCCGCTATTATGACATTTCCATATTTTGAATTGCATTTAAAATAGCCGGTATCAACTGTTTCTTTCTCGAAACCATACCTGGCACATTTAAAGTTCCATTCTCTGCTTTTCCTCCAAATGCTTCCTGAACTAACTTCTCGGCTCCATCCCCAATGTACATCAGTTCTGTGGACTCTGTCAGAATATTCGTAAGCATGAAAAACAGCATTGTCACATTCTGTTCCTGATAGGCTTTCTCCATATAAGAAGACAATTTTTCTTTTGCAACATCCAAATCAGCCTGAATCATGGAATTGATCTGAGATACTCCAAAGGAAATCTTATCCTGGTTAAACTTTTTAAAATCCTGGAAGAAGATCTGTTCTGCAGTTTTCGCCTTCATATTGCTTCCTGCTGCAAACATATCTGCCGCAAACTGTTCCAGAATGATATCTGCTTTCTGTGCCAGATCTTCCGCTGCTGCCCGGTCCACTGCCGTACAGGTAGGAGAACGGAATAACAAAGTGTCCGATATGATTGCTGCACAGAGCAGTCCTGCAATTTCCCTTGGAATCTCTACATTCTGTTCCCGGTACATCTGATAAATAATCGTAGCGGTACATCCCACGGGCTGATTCCGGAAATATACCGGCATCATGGTTTCCATAGTTCCCAGTCTGTGGTGATCAATAATCTCCACGATCTGTGCATCCTGTACATTATCCACCGCCTGAGATGTTTCATTATGATCCACCAGAATCAGACGTCTCTGCTTGATTCCCAGCAGGTTTCGTCTGGAAATCGTTCCCACATACTGTTCCTTCTTATTCAAAACCGGAAAATCACGATGGCGTTTGCTCGCCATAATATCCTTGATATCATCCGTAAAATCATCTTCATGAAACGCTACCAGATTTTCTGATTTCATAAAAAAACTGATAGGCATACTCTGATTGATCAGATGCGCCACTGTATACGTATCATAAGGCGTCGATATAATGGTACAGTTCTTCTGTCTTGCCAGAATCTGAATGGTCTTTGTCACCACAGCATCTCCGCAGATGATCAGACAACTGGCATCCATCTCTATGGCACAAAGCTGTGTCTCATAACGATTTCCCAGAATTACCATGTCCCCCGGCTCAATATAGGATTCCATGACTTCCGGGCTGGATGCCGCCACAATGACTTTTCCTTTATCAAAATAAGCCTCTTCATCCCCTACATGCAGCGTTCCATCTAAGGTTTCAAGAATATTGCGGTATTGCGTACATGCCTTAGAAAGAACATCATTCTCAATGACAGCCATATAAGATTTTGCAATATCCCCAATGGTAATCAACCCTTCCAGCATATTGTCTTCTTTTACAATGGGAAGTGTATTTCCATCCGCCTCATTCAAAAGAGTCCAGGCTCTTTTCAGGGAAATGTTCTTAGACACACCTTTCGTTCTGCGAATTTCCATATCTCTGACCCTGGTCTTTACATTTGGAACATATCCTGGTGCTTCTACATGAAAATAATCCAGGATATACTGTGTCTCTGTACTGATGCTCCCGGCACGTTTTGGCACATATTCTTCTTCAGAAGTCTGATTCTTCAGATATGCATATGCAATAGCAGAACAAATAGAATCACTGTCTGGATTTTTATGTCCAATCACATAGATCCTATTCTTCACATTTAATACCTGCTCCATATAACTCCTCCCCAGCTTTTCGGTTTTTCTGATTTTATTTTAACGCATTTGGTAAATTTTCACAAGAATTATTGATGAGAGATTCGGATGAATACAAAAGAATATATAAAAATCCCTAAAAATGAGGAGTGCCCCCGGCGTCTGGTACACCGGAGGCAATTATGAAAAAATTTATCTATTTGTCTAGATATCTCTTTTGTGGTTATTTATAATATAACAATCAATTATGAACATTCTATGAACATTTTATAATTTTATTGTGATATTAGATAATTTTTATTTTTTATTTATAATTGTTTTTGTAGCTTTTTTACCATACTAACGTGTTAAAGTTTTAACTTAGAAAACAAAGAACCTAAATTAGTAGATAACTCTTCACTCTGAGGCAATTCTACAGTTTCTTCCTGAATTTCCTCCGACATCACATCCTGAAGAGCCTTCATGCTAAGACTGAGCTTTCCATCCTTTACTGCGATTACTTTTACCTTTACCTGATCTCCTACATGAAGAACTGCAGAAGGATGTTTGATTCTCTTTTCACAGATCTGGGAAATATGAACCAGACCTGTCAGTCCATTTCCAAGATCAATAAAGGCTCCGTATGGCTGAATAGATTCTACCCTGCCCTCTGTAACCAGTCCAACCTGTACATTGGAAATCTTTGTCTTTTTCTCTTCTGCTTCTTTTTCTCTGAGGATCTCTTTTGCAGAAAGTACCAGTTTTTCATCTTCCTCATTCACATTGATCACGCGCACCTGAATTTCTTTTCCTGCCCAGGATGCCAGATCCTCTTCCTCTACATATTCCAGATCCAGCTTAGAAGCCGGAATAAAGCCTCTCACGCCCTCAACGTATGCTACAACTCCTGATTTTACCGCCTCAGCAATTTTTACTTTTACGTTTGTCTGGTTCTTCTGAAGTTCTTTTAATCTATCCCAGGCTTCTACCGCTGTGGCTTCTTTTCTGGACAGCATGATCTGTCCCTGTCCACCGTCTCTTCTGACCACGGTAGCAGAGATTTCATCTCCCACATGAACCTCTTCTTTGATATTAAAGGTCGGGTCATCCGTAAAATCTTCTGCCCTGATAATTCCCTCTGTATAATATTTCAGATCCAGAATCACTTCTGTATCTGTCACACCAATAACGGTTCCTGTAAGTACATCCCCTTCATGAATCTGCTTTAAAGAAACATTCAGTTCCTCCTCAAAGTCTGCCATGGTCTCTTTTACCTTTTCTTCTGACATTTCCTGTTCCTCCAGTTTTCTATTTATCTTAAAAGTATAACACTCCGATAAAGTTCAGTCCAGATTTTTATTCTTGTTCACGTGCGTTCCAGTAACATGAACTATAACTTATTCTTCTATTGCATGGTACCAGTACCCGAATTCTCCTTCCTGGTTTTCATCCTGATGCACCGCTTTCTTAAATTCCGGGAATCCATACATATGCGCCAGATGCTGATCCTGTTTTCCCCTGCATAAACCCGGCACAGCCAGAACAAATCCTCCATCTCTGTGAATCCCCAGCAGAAGATGCCGGTATTTCATATATTTTTGCTGTACAAAAGGACTGTTGCAATAACAGAATTCCTTTTTTCCAAGAAAAGCAATGTCTTTTGGAGCAATCTGAATACACTGAGTCAGTTCATCATCCTCAAAAGGTTCCGCATGGGGATACTGGCACTGAAACTGATGCCATCTCTTCGCAAGGCCACAGGATTCTTCTCTTTCTCTCTTCCTATCCGGTTCTTTCTTTACTTCCATTGCCTCATATCCCATCTGACGTTCCCGTTCTGCGCGTTTCCCCTCTTCTTCGAGATTCTTTAACTGCTCTTCTTTTTCATCTCTTATCTCAAAACTTGAGACATCCAGGATTTCATCATCCCACACCGATATGTACAGTTTTTCTGGTTTTTCCCCTGTGATCCACAAGCCTTTCCAGGTTTCAAAGGGGCATCCCATACTGTTTAACTGTTCTTCTGGTATGCTAAGTTCCACTTCCCAGATTCCATTTTGGCATTCTCCTTCTTTTTGCAGATATCCTTTTGTACGGTCTCCCTGCCTGATAAAATGATACAGTTTCATCTTTTTCACAGAAGGATCTGTCTGGATTCTCATTTGTATCCCAACGATCCCATTTCGCAGTGTTACCTTCGCATACCCTGCATTTCCCTGTTTTTCTCCATCCACATACTCATAAATATACGCCACAAAGCGACAAAATTCTGCCATATGCTCCTTTTTGCTGCTGCCTCTGGCAGCTCATATTTATTTTGTTTCATTATATGTAAAGCAGTTAAAGGTCATGCAAAAAACATTGGGATATTGCCACCTGAAGAGTTAGACAAAATCCTCTCTCATTGGGGTGAAAATATCCAGAATTACCCCATCATCTTCTAATGCAATTAAACCATGCGGAACATTCTCTTCGGTATAAACACATTCCCCTGGTCCAAGAATTTGTTTTTTCCCATTCAAATTTGATTCAAAGGTTCCTTTCACAATGTAAGTACACTGACGATGCGGATGGGTATGAACCGTTCCTTCCTGCCCCTTCTGCCATACCAGTTCTACCACCATCAGATCTGGCAGATACCCTTTTATTGTCCGCACAACACCATTGGGAAGCACCTCTGATTTAAAATCCTTTTGTGTGAAAAAAACACCATCCATACTTTTTCCTCCCTATTCCTCATTCATTTGCTGGATTTCTTCTATTAAGTCCATATATCCTGTTCCATATTCTTCATAAATGCTGTAAACAGCGTCACGAATTCTCTGTTTTTCCTCCTGGGAAATAGAAATCACCTGCGCACCTGCTTCGATCACGATTTTTTTCGCAAGAATGGCACGTTCTTTTGTGAGTTCATGCTCATAAACCGCAGATTCTTCCGCCGCTGTTCTGATAATCTCCTGATTTTCTTCTGAAAGCTTTTCCCAGGTATGCTTACTGATCAATTGAATTTCAGGAATCCTGCTATGCTCATCCTCGGTATAATACGGTGCAACTTCATAATGTTTCATAGTTTCATAAGAAGACAGATTGTTTTCTGCTCCCTCAACCAATCCACGCTCCAGACAGGCATAGACATCTCCATAAGGAATCTGCACCGCAATTCCTCCCAGAGCATTGATCACCTTTTCCATCATACTTGATTCCTGAATTCTGATCTTCATTCCTGCAAAATCTTCCAGACAACGAATCGGTTTGTCAGTCGTATAAAAGCTCCTCACATCTGCATCATACCAGGACAAGCCTACCATATCTATACTTTCTGCCATATTCAGAAAATTTGTTCCAATCTCGCTTTTCAACACCTTTAACATATGCTCGGAGCTTTCATACAAAAACGGAAGCAGCAGTACATTATATTCTGGTATTCTGTCCGATAACTGAGAAATAGAAACTCTGGCAAAATCAATTCCACCATATTCCAATTGCTTTAATACTTCTGCCTCTGTCCCAAGTTCTGCATCACATTTTACAATGATCTTTATCCTTCCATCTGTTCTTTCATATACAAGATCCGCAAAATACTGTGCCCCCTTTGTCGTGGGATAATCAATTGTCTGATTCTCTGCATAGGTCATCACATAATATTCTGAATCCTCGGCATTCACAGAAAAGGAAGTCATGAACAGCAATACCATCGCAAAGCAACTGCTAAATATTCTCTTTACCATATGCAATACTCCTCACAACTTGTTATACTTGCTTCTCTAAAACTGAGTTTCTGTATTCTCTTGGGGTTTTCCCCACATATCTTTTGAAGATTCTCGCAAAATAATTGGAATCTCTGATACCTACCTGAATACTTACATCCTTGATATTGATACGAATATCACTTAGAAGCTGTTTTGCCTTCTCAATCCGGTATTCTGTCAAATAACCTGTAAAATTTTTTGAAAAACACTGACGGAATATCTTACAAAAATATGCATCTGAATAATTCAAACTGGATGCGATATCCTGAAGGGAAATATCACTTTTATAATGCTCATCAATATAGTTTAAAATGTCTCCTGCTATGGCACGCATACGAATATTATCTTTTACAGCTTCATCCGCATCCTGGACATTTTTCTGCATATCATCCGGTATCGTTTCCCCTTCTTCCTTTTTCTTTTGGCTGGCATCCTGCTCCTCTGCCAATCGAAGAGCTTCCTCCATCACTGCTTCCAGTTCTTCATCTGAGCTTGGCTTAAGCAGATAATCCAATGCTCGCACAGCAAATGCCTGCTTGGCATAGTCGAATTCATCATAGGCAGTCAGAAAAATCAATATAGGATTCGAACCGAGACTTCTGATCTGCCGCGCTGTTTCCAACCCATTCATTCCCGGCATATTGATATCAAGGATTGCGATCCGACACTTCTCCTTCTGATATAACTCCAACGCATCTTTTCCATTTTCAGCCTGCACCACTTCAATTCTTTTCTGAAACAACTGATTGAGTTTCTTGGTGATAACCATACGTTCAATCGGTTCATCATCTGCAACTAATACTCGATACATGCCACTTCCTCCTTCGGAATTGAAATACGAATCACTGTTCCTACATTTACTTTACTGAATATTTCTATCTTACCAGAAGGATAGAGTGATTTCATCCTCTTACTGATGTTTATCATGGCAATTCCAATATTCTCTCTTCTTCCTGTCCGCAACCCTTCACGAACAATGTCCAATTGCTCCTTCGGAATCCCTACTCCATTATCTGCCACCGTAATAAAAAGAAAGCTATTATTTTCCCAGACCTTAATTCGTATCTTGCCACCTTCAATCTTTGGTGAAATACCATGGATCACAGCATTTTCAACCAAGGGTTGTAAGGTAAAGGGTGGTATTTCATAGCGATTGACATCCACGTTACACTCTGTCACAAAGCGTATCCTTGCACCAAAACGCATATGCTGAAGATAGGTATACTGCTCCACCATATCCATTTCCCGTTTCAGCGGAACCACATGCATATCGTTATTTACTGTATATCGAAGAAGCGTGCTTAAGGAACGTGTCATTTTCTCTGTAATGTCTGCATTTTCAAGATTTGCCATTCCCGCAATCATATTCAGGGTATTAAACAGGAAATGAGGATTCATCTGTTTTACAAGGGCGTCCATCTTTGCAGCCTCCAACTGTCGCTGCATTTCAATTCGTTCCAGTTCCTGCTCATGGATCTTTTCCCGTGCCGCACGGTTTTCTTCCACCGTCTGTGCGTAATTTCCCATGGCATTTTTCATCTTATTGAATGACTGAACCAGTTCCCCAATCTCGTCCTGACTTTTAAAACAAATATCATCAATAAAGAATTCATTGTCCGCAATCTTTTTTGACGCCTGTGCGAGTTCTTCCAAAGGACGTACAATGGTATGATTCATCATTCGGAACATTCTGAGCCAGAAACAAATGGTAAAAATAAAGACAAAAATAATAATGATTGGAATTGCCATGAGCCATGTAGATTTCTCATAATACGTTTCATTGCCGGCCATAGCATTTTCACGTTCCAAAGAATTCACATATTCAATCAGATAATCCTGCATGTCATAGATTGCATATAACTCAGAAATATAATTGGGCATACTGTCTCCCTGCCGGAGCAGAGCATCTCTGCGCTTTACATACACCTCATATGCATTACGGATATTCCAGGTAATACGATAGATTTCCTCTGATTGCTTCTCATGATCATAAGGCAAATCTTCCATTCTTTTTTGAGAATTTGCAATACTCAAATCCAATTCCTGTTTGTTACTGTCACTCGTTTGTCTGACATAGATAGAAAACTGTGTGATTTCTTCCTTTAACGCATCTTCCAGCCCGTAGGTAAGGGAATTTCCCTGCATGATTTCATGAAAATCCACCAGTGAAAAACGTAATACCCAGAATTCCATGAGCGTAAGGATGACAATAAAAGACATGATCATCCCTGTAAGATAGTCCATCTTCTGTTTAATTGAAATACTTTCCCCAAAATGTTTCTCTCTCTTTTTCATGATATATAAAGTATTTCATCCTTTCGATAAAAAAGGCAGCCTAATAAAAGGCTGCCTGTATCACATATTTAAGAAAAGAGCCTTGGCAAAGTCAGACTGATTGCAGGTATAAATGTGATAAGAAGCAAAACAACCAACATACACAGGTAGAATGGCAGTGTTGCTTTTACGACATTCGCCATTTTTACATTCTTATCTGCCTTACCGGCAATACCGGTACCGATAAACAAAACCGCACCTACAGGAGGCGTAAGAAGACCGATACCACAGTTCAGAATCATCATAATACCAAACTGAATTGGATCAATTCCAATGGATGTAGCAATTGGAAGAAGGATTGGTGTCGCAATCAGAATAATTGGTGACATATCCATAATACATCCAAGGAAGAGAATAATAAGGTTCAGAAGGAGAGCAAGAATAATCTTGTTGTCTGTAATACCCATGATGGCATTTGCTGCAAGCTCCGGAACATGAAGCTGTGTCAGGCAATATCCAAAAGCACTGGAAGATGCAATCAGGATCAATACGATAGCAAGCGTATCAACACACTCATCCAGGACTTTCCATACACCCTTCCAGTCAAGGCCTTTGTAAACAAATACACTGACAAAAAGACTGTAAATAACCGCAATCGCTGCAGACTCCGTTGCAGTGAACCATCCCCCAACAACACCTACAACTACAATGATGATTGCTGCCAGTGCCCATACAGAAACTGAAAACTGTTTCAGGAATACTTTCAGATTGAATTTTTCTCCTTTTGGATAATTTCTTCTCTTGGAAATAATGTAGGAACCGATCATCAGTGAGATTGCTAACAGTGCCCCTGGGAGATAACCAGCCATAAAAAGACTTCCAACTGATACACCACCTGCAGCCATCGCATAGATAACCATATTATGGCTAGGAGGTACCAAAAGGCCTTCACAGGAAGAGGTAATGGTAACTGCTGTAGAGAAATCAGCATCATATCCCTGGTCAACCATCATAGGGATCAGGATACTTCCGAGGGAAGCTGTATCTGCTGATGCAGAACCAGAGATACCTCCGAAGAAATAAGAAGCCACAATGTTAACCATTGCCATACCACCGGTCATCCAGCCTACACAGGAATTCGCAAGGTCGATCAGCTTCTGTGAAATACCTCCCTTTCCCATCAGGCATCCCATCGTAATAAAAAACGGAACTGCCATCAGGCTAAAAGAAGAAATACCTTTTACCATATACTGTCCAAGCATCTGAAGAGGTGTACCCTGATACAGCATACAAAATACGGAAGAAAGTGCAACTGCATATGCAATCGGGAATCGAAGCAAAACCATAACAAGGAAGCTTCCTAATAAAATAAGAATTGCAGTAGTTTGTGGACTCATCTTATTCACCCTCCTTGACAACTAATACTTTAACGTGATTTACAATAACTTCAATTTCAAATACGATCATGAAAATACCAGCCAGTGGAATTGGGAAATACATCCAGAATTTTGAAAGCCAAGGCATACTGATATAGGTAGCTTTCGCACCAAGTGTCATTGCCAGAGACTGTCCATAAACAACCATGATAATTGCCAGCGCGAACACAGCAACATCAGCAACAAGATCCAGAATCTGAATCATTTTTTTAGGCATAAACGGATCAAATGCGTCCATACGGATATGCTTATTCTTACGAATCGCCATAGCAGCAGAAAGAACTGCCATATAAGACATCAGTGTAAGTACTACTTCTTCACTCCAGGATGGATCCGGAATGAAGGGGATGTATCGTCCAAGAACCGCCATTGTTGTGATCAGAACATCTGCAATCAAAAAGATTTTACACAGGAAAAGGCAGACTGCATAGATCGCATCATAGACCGGTTTAAATACTTCCAGTTTCTTAAAAAAACCTTCCATATAAATTCCCTCCTAAACAATCAGGCGCAGGAATCAGTTACCTGCGCCTTTTTAATAATGAACTGTTAGTAAACTGAACTGTTGATTAAAATAATATATCTCTATAAATTACTGCATATCAAGAATCTGCTGATAGAGATCTTCCATGCCTACTGTATTCTCAGCAATAACATCTTTTACTGCTTCCTGCCATGGAGTAATATCTTCTACTTCAACTACGTTACATCCTTCTGCTTTCAGCTGTTCAAGGACTTCATCTTCTTTTGCCTGAGAGATTTCTCTGTTGTATTCACCAGCATACTGAGCAGCTTCCGTGATCCATCCCTGCTGTTCTTCTGTAAGGCTATCCCATGCAGCATCTGTGATAACGATCTGAATTGCACCAAGAGTATGTCCATCAAGGATCAGGTTGTTAGCAACTTCTGGGAAGGCATTGGATTTGTAGTTTGCGATAGGCTGTTCAGCACCATCAACAACACCTGTCTGAAGAGCAGAATAAAGTTCACCAAAGGATACAACTGTTGGAGAAGCACCAAGAGCCTCAACAAGACCATTCATAACAGGGTCATTAGAAACGCGAAGTTTCATACCGGCAAGATCAGAGATGTCTTTTACTTCCTTAGTTGTGAAGAAATGACGGAAACCTTCTTCTCCATATGTAAGACCTTTGATACCGGAACCATTTTCCGAAGACTCATTTAAGAATTCCTGAGCAAGATCAGATGTAGCAAAATTCCAGAAATGATCACGGCTTACGAATGTGTATGGAAGGGAAAGAAGGGTTGATTTCTCACCACCATATGTTGTAAGAGCAAATGCAGAGATACGAGCCATCTCAACATCTGAGAAAGTTGTCATACCGTCAAGAATATCATTCTCAGAACCAAGTACACCATTTGCCTGAAGATCGATTTCAATCTGTCCACCAGAAAGTTCTTCTACTTTCTCTTTAAAAGCAGTATCCGTCATACCAACGATGGTATCCAGAGGGTTAACCTCTGCAAAAGTAAGAGTCACATCAGCTGCCATTGCAGGAGCTGCAAGTGCAAATGTCATAGTAGCACCTAACGCGCCAAAAAGAAGTTTCTTGTTCATGATAAAATTCCTCCTAAAAAATATATTTTAGTTTTGCAAAAAGCCCTCGCAAAACTTATTTGTTTCTATTATACACGATATTATCAACAAAATAAATATGAAATATTTTATTTCTTTAGGATATTTTTGCTATCAAACTAATTCATATTATAAAAAGAGCTCTGCTCTCGCAGAACTCTTTTTGCTCACTTTATTCTTCTGATTTCTTTGCTGTTTTCCGTGTTGTTGTCTTTTTTGCTGTGGTTTTCTTCGCAGTCTCTTTCTTTGCAGCTGTCTTCTTCACTGTGGTTTTCTTTTCCGTAGTTTTCTTTTCAGTTACTTTCTTCGTTGCTGCTTTCTTTGGTGCTTCCTCTTTCTTTTCATAACGGAACACTGCTACGCCATATGCCGGAAGTCTGTAAGCAAAGGAATATGGCCTACCTTCGTATTCTCCCTTCTTAGAGCGATATGTAGTGGCACGTTTTTCACCTGAACCGCCGTACTGTGCATCATCACTGTTCAGAACCAGTTTATAATAGCCTGACTGTGGAACGCCTACCCTGTAGTCTTCTCTGGCAACCGGTGTAAAGTTAATTACAAATATCAGATTGCTCTTTCCATCTTTGGAATGACGGATAAAACTGAAAATACTTCTGGTGTTGTCATCTGCATTGATCCATTCAAAGCCTTCCCAACTCTGATCCAATCCATAAAGGGCCGGATCTTCCTTATACAAATGAAGCAGTGCCTTCACATAAGCCTGTAACTGCTGATGTTTCTCTTCCTGAAGCAAATACCAGTCAAGTTCTCTTTCTTCACTCCATTCCTGAAGCTGTGCAAAATCCTGTCCCATGAACAGAAGCTTCTTACCTGGATGTCCAATCATGAAAGAATATCCCGCTTTCAGATTTGCCAGCTTATCTTCATAATAACCCGGCATCTTATTGATCATAGAGCATTTCAGATGAACTACTTCATCATGAGATAATACCAGAATAAACCTTTCTGAGAACGCATATGTAAGAGAAAATGTCATTTTGTTATGATTATAGCTTCTGAAATATGGATCCAGCTTCATGTAATCCAGGAAGTCATGCATCCATCCCATATTCCATTTCATGGTAAATGCAAGGCCGCCATCTTCTGCTGCCCCTGTTACCTGCGGCCATGCAGTAGATTCTTCTGCGATCATCAGAACGCCCTTATTTCTCTTTGTCACAATTGTATTTAAGTGACGGAAAAACTCAATTGCTTCCAGATTCTTATTTTCTCCATATTTGTTTGGAATCCACTGTCCGTCACGGCGTCCATAATCCAGATACAGCATGGAAGCGACCGCATCTACACGAAGTCCATCCACATGGAACTGTTCTACCCAGTAAAGTGCATTTGCAATGAGGAAGTTCTTCACTTCATTCATTTCATAGTTAAATACTTTTGTACCCCAGTCCGGGTGTTCACCTTTTCTTGGATCCGGATACTCATATAATGCCTGACCGTCAAAATCTGCCAATCCAGCAGCATCTCTTGGGAAGTGTGCCGGTACCCAGTCAAGAATGACGCCAATTCCATTCTCATGCAGGTAATTGACCATATACTGAAAATCTTCCGGTGTACCATATCTTGCCGTCGGTGCATAATATCCGATTACCTGATATCCCCAGGATCCATCAAAAGGATGCTCTGCAATTCCCATCAGTTCCACATGAGTATATCCCATGTCTTTCACATACTCTGTAACCTCATGGGCGAATTCACGGTAATTATAGAATCCTTCCGGATTTTCCTCTGTTGCCGGATGTTTTCTCCAGGATCCGATATGAACCTCATAGATAGACATAGGTATCTCATCAATGTTCTGTTCTTCTCTGTCTTTGATCCATTTTGCATCGGACCATTTCAAATCTGTAATATCAGCCACCTTAGAAGCAGTACCCGGTCTTAATTCAGCATGATTACCAAATGGGTCAGCTTTAAATAATTTTCGTCCATCTCTGGTAGTGATCAGAAACTTGTAGAGATCTCCAACCTGGAGTCCTTCCACAAACGCTTCATAAATTCCAATATCTCCCAAACGGGTCATCGGAACGGTCTCCTCCCATCCATTGAAGTCACCCACTACATGAACGGATGCTGCATGAGGAGCCCAGACTGCAAAATATACACCCTTCTTTTTTCCATCTTCTGCAGGATGTGCCCCCAGTTTCTTGTAAATGTCGTAATGAGTTCCCTGACCAAATAAATACTGGTCTAACTCGCTAATACGAACATCCTCCAACTTCATATCATTTTCCTCCTTATTTCATTTTCATTCACTTTTAACAGCATGCTCTCACATGCCTTTCATGTCAAATATATGTTTCCTTTTTCATTATGAATATATGCCATGCATAAACTGATGGACAAGACTGTGCTTTGTCTCTTCTGAAACTTCCGGCATCTGGTCCTTCTCTCCATGATAGTCAAGAAACAAAATATAATGACTGATTAATCCAAGAAAACCTATTGCAAACTGCTTCTGTCTTCCATTCATATTCCCAAGAAGAGGTGACGCCTGTTCAAATAAACCTACGGTCAAATTATAAAGCCTTGTCATATAAGGACTGACTGCTTTGTATACCTCATTTTCTCTTGCTGAATAATTCATAGACATCAAAAGCATATATTCCCGGTGATGAACATTTGCGAAATCTATAATTGTTGTCGCCAGCGCATTCAGAGAAGTTTCCACACTGTCATGGAACTGTGCCGCCTCTGCGACCTGATCCAGGAACTCTGAAAAACAGCTTTCCAAAAGAGTCTCCAACAGCCCATACTTACTCCCAAAATAATGGTATAAGGTTGGCTTCGTAATGCCAGACTGCTGACAGATTTCCTGTATCCCTACAGCATCATATCCTCTCTCATAAAACAATTTTAATGCACTGGAAAGTATTCTTTCTCTATTTTCCATTCCAGATATCTCCATTTATCACTGTTCACCTCAAACATACCGAGTAGTATATTATTTGTCAACCACACATATTCAATAAATTATTATGAAAAAGGGTGTGCGTCAGAGCACAACCCTTTTCTCATCACTCTATCTGTTCATCATTCTATTATTTTACTTTTTTAAAATATTTATCTTTCAGAACTATGCGATCCTCCTCGTCATATCTTTTGCCGGATACTGTAGAAACCAGCTTTCCAATACTGAATTTCTCTGCCTTTTTGATAACCTTATCCATAATTTCTTTTACATCAAGAATTACCGCAGGCTGTTCCGGTGTCTGAAGATCACCAATCTTCTCATACAATGCAGCAACACCTGATTCATCCAGTACGCTGTCATTCTGAAGTGCATAATACTTACCAAACTCTACCAGTTCATCGTTTGTAAGCATCGGCACATTAATAGTAATATCAAACTTCTGCGCAAACTCAGGGCTTCTTGCCAGCAGTTCCTGAAGGTATCTTCTTTCATCTTCAAGAACGATGACAAGACTGTCTGTCTTAAAGCTCATGGCCATGGACAAACTTGCAATGGCAGCATCACTGAGGTCTCCGGCTTCTTCAATGATCAGAACTCCACCGGCAATCTTATTCACCGTCGCTGCAATATCTTTGTTATTCAGATCCTCGGCATATATCTTTGCAACTTTTACAGTCTGTCCGCCTTTGCATCTGCAAACAATCTTTGCAAGGGCAATTGCAAGCGTTGTTCTTCCATTTCCTGCATCGCCAACCAGAATTACATTTCCTCTGGCAGAAGTCTTGTCTGTAAGAGCAGATCTCATGATCTGTGTCACTGCAGCATTTACCTGCTCACTGATACCGCGAATCGTCCCCCAGAATCCTAACATCATCTTTTCTTTTCCATCCAGGCCATCTCTGGTATAACTCATCGGATTTACTTTTTTTCTTTCAGCCGGAACTTCTTCCCCTGTTTCTTTGACAGGTTCCTCGACCTTTCTTTCCTCTGCGGCTCTGGCAGAAGCGTATTCTCTCAGATTGCGGTCTCCGATTTCTTTCTTAATGGTATCAGACAGATTAATGGTAGCAGCTGTAAGAATATCCTGCTCTTTTTCTGTTTCCTGCTGCGTATCTGTTTCTTTCTCTTCTTCCACAGGTTCATCCAGAATTTCTTCTTCCTGAATCATTTCAGAAGGAAGTTCCTCAGATATCTCTTCTTTTTCCGTATCACCTGTTAAGATGTCATCTATCGTAATCTGATTCGCACCCTTCACCGGAACTGCTTCCTCAGGTAATCTGGTTTTTTCCTCAACTTCTTTTTTCATCTGCATATAGAAAGGAATATTCTCTAATTCTTCTACCTGTGGTGCAGACTTAATTCCCGCCAGAATCTCTCTCATACTGCTGGCCAGTTCATTCTGAAGCTCAACGGTATTAAATTTCTTTTCTGCCGCCTGTTTCTGCTCAGAAGTTTTTGCTGCTTCCTGCTGGCTTTCTTCTTTATGTTCAATTACAGATGCGGCGATTTCCTTCTCTGTATTCATCAAAATGCTGTCTGTGATCACTTCTTTCTCAGACTTTGGCATTTCTTTCATAATCTCTTCGTCAAGGGTCGGAACCGCTTTTTCTATTACTTCTTCCTTCGTCTCCATGTCAATGATTTCACTTGGATTCTCATAGATTGTCTGCTGTTCCGGGGTCAAAGGAACATACTTCTTTTTCAGTTCCAGGGCTCCTACTACATATTTGCCGCTGTGGAACCATAAAGCAATATCATCACACTCTGCCACACACTTATCAGCCATGCCAGCTTCATCATACAGCTTAGCCAGCTCATACGCCCATTGCTCTGTGTACTCTTTACTCTTTAATTCCTCTAAAACACTAATCTGTTCTTCTACAGAAGAGCCTCTTCCTCTGTAGATCTCATATTTTAAAATATATTTATTATTGTCATTGGGAGCGAGGTTCACATACTCTGTGTAGTACTCTACCGCATCGTCAAATTCCTGATTTAAAATGCACGCTTCCACAAGACGGAATAAAATCTGACGACTGTTCGGAGAGCGTCTGTAAGCGCGGTATAATATCGCTTTACTGTCTTCCACTCTTCCAACCGCTTCATACAGTTCACTCACCATACACAAAGTACGAACACTTCTCACGCGTTTCCACTCTATGGTATCAACTAAACTAACAGCCTCTTCATACTCTTTTTTCTCAACCAGTTTATTAATCTCTTCCAGCTTTGCCTGGTATTCGTATTTATCCACGCTTGTACACCTCATAAAAAAATTTCATGCCTGCAATTATCTGGCACATTACTATTAAACATACTTTTATTAAGTTTAGCATACTGGCTTTTTCTTGTCAAAGGAAAGTATATAGATACCTTCCATATAAATCCCGTTTTTTAAAAGGGTATGAAAACATAGCGTTTTCATACCCTTTTATAGTTTACGCGAGCAATGAGGAAAAGTCCGTGCTCGCACGAGACCTTGACGAATGCCGCGATAACTTGAGAAGCATGCTTCTCAAGTTATTTACGACGTTTTTTTCTGATGATCACCACTCCCACAAGTGCTGCCAGTGCTACGATCAGTAAGACTACATATAAGATAATATTTGTTGAATCTCCTGTCGGTGTCGTTCCACTTCCTGCTGCAGCTGCTGCGGCCGATTCATAAGAGCCACCCTCTCCATACTGACTGTTATAAGAGTTCTCCAGTTCAGATGAACTTGCATTTGTATAGGAACCACTGCTGAGATTCTGATACGTATGATTGATCTCTGCCACCAAAGATGCACCAGGATTCAGATTCAGTTTTTCATTTAATGGATACGAGATACTGTAATTACCATTTCCGCTTATGAGCTTTCCACTGGAATCACACTCTCCTACCCAATAGGTTCCGGAGGGCAGGTTATTAAACACTGCCTTTGCATCTACATTATCTCCTGTCATCAGCAGCGCAACAGGACTGCTCTGGTATTTCTGAGTCTTTCCTGCATCAAGATATAACATACAATAGTAAGTGCCTTTTTTCTTGATGTAACTTGAACCATTCTTTTCCCTTAAGGTAACGGTGATTTTTCCGCTTGCTACTCTGGTTTCTGCGGTACACAACTTTTTCGCACCGGTAGTATTAGTTGTAATTTTTCCACTTCCCCATTTATCATATCCCTTTGGAGCAGTGACTTCTTCCAAGGTATATTCTGTACCGGCTGCCAGTTTTCCTTCAATCAGATGTTCCTCTTTCGTACTTGTCCATTTGTCTACCACGTTACCACTGGCATCCTTTAATACAAGCTGTGCTCCTGACAGAGCTACTCTGTTCTTATATTGATAACTTTTGCCATCAGCGCTCTTTGTACGACTGTCATATCCTTTTCTGGAAACTGCAAGTTTTACCGTATCATTCTTGATTGTGTAAGATGCACTGCCTTTTGTGGTGCTGAGGTTCATGGTACTTACTGCCTTATTGACAATGTAGCCAGTTGCAGCTCCAGTCTGGGTTATGGTGTATGTGCCAGGTTCCAACTGACCGGTAATGGTTTTTGTTCCATTTTCGGATGTCACATTCAGAGTTGTACCGCCGCCCTGAATCTGAATCGTAGCTCCTGCTACAGGCTTATCATAATTGGATGATGTCTTGGAACCATCCAAAACCGTCACACTTACTTTTGTCGGAACATTAGAAAATGTCAGGGAATGGCGTTCTTTCTTTCCTGTAATCGTAATTGTCTGGCTTGTTCCCACCTGAATATGGTATTTTGCTCTGGTGGACTGGATAACCTTGTACTTATGACCTCTCTCGATCACTCCGGGAACGAGTGCTTCCCCGTCTTTGCATACAACAGTTCTCTTTTCCCCTGTAGTCACATCTGTTACAGAATACTCCAGCGGATCAGTGATTGCACTCTTTGTTTCACTGTCAACAGGATAAATTGCCAGCTTGATTGCTGTCAAAGAAAACTTCTTTGTTACAGTTTCATTGGAAGCCGGGATGGTAAAAGATGCCGTTTCCTTACTTGGTATCATATACGTTAACGGAACAGTGTCTTCCACCAGTTCATAGGTATATTTTCCTGCTGGAAGGCCTTTGACGATGCCATTCTTCGGAATATCCTTACCGAAGATGTCAATGTCGTCTTTATATATACGGAAGGAACATCCAACCGTTTCACCGCTTTCCTTATCTTCTGCAGATACCGCGGTGCTGGTGTGGATATTTTTAATTGTAAGATTCAGATTTCCGGAATACGCCGTCACAAAAGGTGTCAGGACTTCCTGTGGTGCTGCCTTCTCAGCGTCTTCCTCTGTTTTCAGATAGCTGGAATAAAATTCCGCTTTTCCTTTGAGCATACCGGTTTCTGCATCTATATAATTACCGCCTGCATTGATCTCATATGTAGGTTCTGTTTCTGCAGATGTTTTCTCAGGGAGTCCGGTTACAGTCACCATAACTTCCTTTGTTCCTATGGTCAGAGGAATGGTCAGTGTCTTCTTGTCAGAAGAAATATTCAAGGATGAACCAGTCAACGTAACAGGATCCTTGGTTCCAACTACTGCCGTAATCTGGCCCGCATCCAGCTTCACATCCTCATCTTTTACTTTGATTACCAGGGAACAGGCTTCACTCTCCTCTGTGGAACTGATCATAAACTTCATTTTAGAATCAGATACATCGTTCGCTGCATCATCTGCTATCACAGGCTCTGTCTCGATCTCCAGTTCTTCTGCCAGAACTTCCGTATCCATTTCTTCCGCTTCTGTATCTTCCCCCGTCTGTTCTTTCTGTTCAGGCTCTGTTTCTTCCGGAATCTGCAATGTCTCTGTGATCCATTCCACTTCTTCTGTGAGCTGTTCTTCCCGCTCAGTCTCTGCTTCAGTCTGTACCGCCTGAGTCTCAGCCTCTTCTTCCTTCTCTGCAGCTACGCCGATCGCAAAGTTGGAGAAACCGTCTGTCTTAAATGTAACGCTGGAAACTCCGCTTCCTGAAGATTCTGCTTCTGCTTTGCATTCCACCAGGGTATCCGTGTCAAAGTCTTCTTCGGAAAGTTTCCCGGACAAGCTGCTTTTTACAGTATCTGATATATGATATACTTTCAAATCTCCATCAGAAAAACTGTCTGCAAATGCAGGAGAATTAAATTCTACTTTTACAGAGATATCTGATTCTTCTCTTTTTTCAACCTCGTCTTCCTCACCGTCAGACTCAAAATGGATGTCAAGGATCTTCATCTCCTCCAGGGTTTCTGTATCCAGCTTCCTGTTGACCTGCGTCAGAAGTTGCTCTGCCCATTCTTCTGTATCATCCACTTCTTTTACTGTCAGCTTGCCAAGTTCTGAAGTATCTGCATCTTTCGGAAACTCAACTGTGACAGTATAACCATCTTTTTCTGCTGTGAATACCAGCTTTTCTGTCTCCGTTTCTTTTTCTTTCTCCTTTTTCTCAGAAGTCTGCGCAGCCTCCACTTTCTTTTCTGTCACCGGAGCTTCTGTTTCCAGGGCTGGTGCCTCGGTCTCTGGGGCCAGTTTCTCCGTTTCCGGTACCTGTACCTCAGTCTCCGGTGCTTGCGTTTCCGGGGCCGGTGCCTCGGTCTCTGGGGCTTGAGTCTCGGTCTCAGTTGCCTTTGTTTCCGCCTCCATAGCTGCCTCTTCTGAGACTGTATTTCCTTCCTCTGCCAAAGCAGGGATATTTACACTTGTGAATAGTAAAGATGTCGAAAGCAATGCTGCCGCTATCTTTTTAATCTGTTTCTTCACGTTCATCCCTCCGTCTCTAGTTTTTTTCATGGACTAAGTATACCACGTCTTATCTGAATTGCAAACTTCCAATATCATGAATTTTTTCTTAAATACCAATCTTATATCTTGTTTTTTCATTAAAAAGGTGATATAAAGGATGCAATCTTTAAAGGAGTGATATTTTTATATGATATTCTGGAAAAATTTATGGTCACGTTACAGGCATTTTCTTCCGGTAGTCCTCTATATGGTTTTCTATATGGCTGTTTTTGCTTATGTAGAGAACAGACCGGCCTATCATATGCACCTGCTGACCTCGAAGTTTGATAAACTCATTCCATTTTGTGAAGTCTTTATCATCCCTTATATACTGTGGTTCTTTTATATTTCCTTAGGAGTGCTGTTCTTTGGATTGATCGAAGAAGACCGCAGTCAGTATTATTCACTGATTATGAATCTTTTTATCGGAATGACACTGTTTCTGATCATTTCACTGATCTGGCCAAACGGTCATACCCTCAGACCTGCTGTATTTCCAAGAGAGAATATCTTCACCTCTCTGGTAACAATGATTTATAAAGCGGATACTTCCACAAATATTTTCCCAAGTATCCATGTTTTTAATTCCATTGCCATGCATACAGCCGTAGTTCATTCCAAGACCTTGAAGAAACACCCGCTTGTTGTAAAGGGTTCTCTGGTTTTATGTGTATCGATTGTACTTTCTACCATGTTTTTGAAACAGCATACGCTGATTGACGTGGTAGGTGCCATGCTTTTCAACCTGATCACATGGTATCTTATTTATCAGCCAAAGAAATCTTTGCAGACCTTACCACGACGTACTCGTACGAATCGTAAGTTAGGGCATGAATTTTGAGCTTCATACATGAAGTAACAAACAGGCAGCAGAAGTGCATTTATCGCGACTATCTGCTGCCTGTTTGTTATTTCAGTAGTTTTTTTACAAGTTTTTTGGCCTTTTTTTTACATTTTCCACATCCCTTGCTGACTTTCGTGGCTTTTTTTACTTCTTTAAAAGAAGTGGCACCATTCTCTATGGCCTGAATGATGTCTCCTTTTGTGACATGATAGCAAGGGCAGATTTCTTTCTCCGGGTTCATATTACAGTACCAGGGATGGTGCAGAATATACACGGCTGCCAAGTTCGTTGTCCAGCATATAGAGACTCTTTGGATCATCTCCAAACAATTCATACTTCTTTACCAGATTATCTGCATTTGTTTCTTCTTCGCCCTGTTCTTTTACGAACCAGTCAAGGAACTGCATGGTACGGAAATCTTTTACGGAATAAGCCGCATCATAGATGTTATGGATCAGGCTTGTTACATACTGTTCATGCTTTAATCCTTCAGCAAGAACGGCTTTTGCGCTGGTCAGTTCTACACCTGGTTTTTCGATGGCTTCCAGAACAATCTTCTCGCCGTTATTCTGTAAATACTGGATGAATAACATTGCGTGGTCGCGTTCTTCCTGGGCCTGGATCTTATACCAGTTTCCAAATCCGTCTAATCCCTGATCATAATAATAGTTGGAAAAATCAAGATATAAATATGCGGAATAAAATTCCTTGTTTACCTGCTGGTTTAACAGTTCTACCACTTTTTTGTCTAACATATCTCTACTCCTTTTTGCCCCTTATGAACAAAGCATTTTATGCTATAATTATAGCCTTTGAAAAAAATCTGTCAATGTTAAAAATAATTATGATTTTGTTACTGTTCACGTGCGTTCCAGTAACGATAAAAAAGCCATGCAAAATCACCTTCGGTGATGGCTTTTTCATTGCAGACCTCGGGTTTTGCCAAGCAAAACACCTCGCGGAACAGTGGCACCTGAACTGTAACATGATTTTCTATTTTATAGATACCAGAATAGTAATCTATCCTATCTTGCAATTCTCTTTTTCTTCTCTTTTTTCCTGTCCGTTTCTTTTATCGTCTCCTCATCTTCCGGCATAAGATCGAGTCTTCCGTTTCTTTTTAATCCCCTTCTGATCAGTTTTTTAGCCAGATCATAGATAACGGCAAATACCGGTACTCCTACCAGAATTCCTATAAATCCAAAGATTCCGCCAAATAATGTGATGGAAAATAATACCCAGAATCCGGACAGACCAACGCTTCCGGCTAACAGCTTCGGTCCGAGCACGTTTCCATCGATCTGCTGAAGGATCAAAATAAAAATGACGAATATCAGAGCATTTACAGGATCAGCCATTAAAATCAGCAACGTACAGGGCACCGCACCGATAAAGGGCCCAAAATATGGAATGACATTGGTAACTCCTATGATCAGACTGATAAGGACGATATTGCTCATTCCCCTGGTAATCACCATGACACAGCAAAATGCATAACAGATCAGACCTACAATTGCACTGTCCAGAATCTTTCCGCTTAAGAATCCATCAAAAGTCTTATCAACAAAAAGGATTTCATCCATAATCTTATCTGCATGATGTGGTTTAAAGATGGCATACAAAACTGCTTTTGACTGTTTGGCAAACTTTTTCCTTGCGCACAGAGCATATACACAGATAATCACTCCAATGACAATGTTGTATAGCACATCCAGAATGGCATAAATTGTGGTGGTAAATCCTCCCATCATGTCCTGAAGCATGGGGATAAAATCTGTTTTTGACCACGCAGCGATCTTATCGATGAGATCCATAACAAATGGACGGACATAGTTTTGCATTACACCATCTTCATTCAGGTATTCCTGAATAAAATCAAAAAATTTTCTGCTCTGTCCCGGCAGTGTATTGGCCAGAGTAATGATACTGTCTATCACTTGCGGAATAACCATCCTGAGCAGCGTATAGATCACATAAAATGCGATTACCATAACAATCAGCACTGACAGTCCCCGCGTATGCTTTTTATACTTCTCTGGAAGATACCGTTCCAGATGCCTGTCAAAAAAATTACATGGCGTTTTCAAAAGGTATGCCATGACAGCTCCATATATAAACGGAGTTAATATCACCTGAAATCTCTCAAAGCCCCTTTTGATGGAAGAAAAACGAAGCAGTATAAAATAAAATGCAATCGCCATGGCCAGTGGCACAAAGACCTGCAGCACCTGATACATAAATTTTTCAAATTTCTCTCTGTCCATTTCTCTCCTTGTTACAGTTCACGTGCGTTCCAGTGTGACACCTGAACTATAACCTCTCCTTTCTTAATAGAAAGACTTATACTAACCCTGCAGTCCTCTGGACTGTCTGTCCATATCTTCTACTACAATATCATAAATCTCACCCAGAGATGCTGCATATTCCAGTAGTTTCCATGGTTCATTGGTATGGAAATGGATTTTGATCAGTTCCTCATCTCCTACAGCAAGAAGACAGTCACCTTTAAAATTTTCTGTGATATAATCCCCAATCTCATCCTCATCCAGGTTCTCTCCTTCAATTAATAACTGTGTATCATATTTAAATTCTAACACTTTCTTTTCCTCTCTTTCTTATATAATTATTCATAACTATTCAGCATTACATTCGCAAAATCGCTGCTGCGCAATTTCATTTCCATTATACTTAATTATATCCACAAATGCAACCCGTTACTGTTCACGTACGTTCCGCAATAAGTTCTTTTCCTCAGCCACCTCACGCAGCTGTCTGTTTTTTTCATTCATTGGGCCAAATTCCTGCAGAGGGCAAAGCACAGTTTTGCATGTCAGCATACTTTGCATGGCTTTTTCAAAAGCATCCTCTCCCATCTCCTGATATGCTTTTTCAGAAATCACTTCCTGCGCCAGAGCCATAGCCACAGGATAATCCACATCATTCTCGGGAAGAATACCGGCTGCAAAAGGAATCCCTTTTCTCTGGAGCTGCCTGTATATCGGAATGCCGCTTCCATTTCCTCCGATCACAAACACTTCCGGCTTACCTCTTGCCGGTTCCATCTCCAAACATCCAAACTCTGCATTATAGCTTCCCTTTGTGACACCGTATAACTGCATCACATAATCCGATGTAAAGATTTCCTCAGGCACGCCAAATCTCTCGATCTTGTTTCCATGCACACATACCACAATATCTGAAATCTTCTGAGCCAGATCCAGTTCATGCAGGGACATGATCACCGCCACATTCTTTTCCATGACCATATTCTTCAGGATTGTCAGCAGTTCCAGTTTATGGCGAATGTCCAGGAAAGAAGTCGGCTCGTCCAGGACGATGATCTCCGGTTCCTGACAGATTGCCCTGGCAAGAAGAATCCTCTGCCTCTGTCCATCACTGATCTCGGAAAAATCCGCATCTGCCAGTTCCAGAGCATGCACCAGCTCCATGGCTTCCTTTACTTTTTTTCTGTCTTCCTCAGAGAGGATACCCAGACGCCCTGTATATGGATAGCGACCTGTACTGACTACATCCTCACAGGTCATGAGCTCCGGCCTTAGCCTCTCCGTCATCACTACAGAGAGCTTCTGAGCCACTTCTTTATTCGACATCTTTGCCATGGACTTCTGCTCTATATACACAGTACCGCCCACTAATTCCAGCTGCCGGATCATACTTTTTAATATCGTAGATTTTCCTGCGCCGTTGGGACCGATCAACGTCAATATCTGTCCTCTTTTCAGTTTGATCTCAATATCTTTGATCAGTGGTTTTCCCTTATACCCCACTGCCATCTTATCCGTATAAATATAATACTCATTCATCTTTGTGCTGCCCCTTACATGGATTTATTCTGCTTACGTATCATCATGTAGATCACCACAGGTGCACCAAACACTGCCGTCACCGAACTGATGGACAATTCCGTTGGTGAAAAAACAGTTCTGGCAATGAGGTCACAGAACAGACAGAACACTGCACCTCCCAGGAAACATGCCGGAATCACAAAAATCGGCTTTGCAGTCTTTAACATACTTTTTACAATATGAGGTACTGCGATTCCTACAAAGGAAATAGGACCTGCAAAGGCTGTCACACAGGCAGATAAAATACTGGAGAGTAAAATCAGTTCTACCCGGAACCTTCTGATATTAACTCCCATATTCTGTGCATATACCTCTCCCATCTGATAGGCTCCGATGGGCTTTGACATGAGAAATGCCAGTGCCAGAGAAAGAAAGCACACAAAGGCCATAATGGATACATTTGACCATGTCGTTCCGGAAAAGCTTCCCAGAGACCAGTTATGCAGATTGACAATGTTGGCATCATCTGCAAAGGTAATCACAAAATCCGTAATCGCAGAACAGATATAGCCGATCATTACACCGCAGATAACCAGCATCGACATCTTTTGAACTTTTTGAGAAACCAGGAGAATGAATCCCATGGCAATCATCGATCCAACAAAAGCCGCCAGAATCATCATCCAGGGACCTGCCGTATACCCCCTTCCCAGAAGAAAAATCATTATCAGGGATACTACCAGCTTCGCCCCGGATGAAATTCCCAAAACAGAAGGACCTGCAATGGGATTTCCAAAAAATGTCTGAAGCAGAAAGCCTGATACGGACAGCGCACCTCCCAGGATCATTGCTGCCAGGATTCTCGGAAGACGAATCTCCCAGATGATATTATACGATGTGGAGTCCCCCGTCCTTTTTACTATAATCTCATAGATTTCACTGATTGTAAGCTTCACGCTTCCGGAATTAATATTCCAGAGCACGAGCAGCAACAGTAAAATTCCCAATAATATGAATGTGATTGTATAACGAATCTGTGTCTTTTTTCTCATGTTCTTTCCTCAAAATTTCTGTTACTGTTCACGTACGTTCCAGTAACAAGTTTTTTACTGTAAACGATTCATATAAGTCAGCTGCGTCACGTCATCTTCCGTAAGCATCCTGTGAATATCACTGATCATCGTTCCAAATCCCGTAGTTTCCTGGAAAAGACTCTTCTGTGTGCACCATACATTTCCATTTTGCACCGCTTTAAAGTCTTTTAACAAAGTATTTTTCTTTAACAGTTCATCCATAGAATACAGTTCATCCTCAATGGTACTGTTATAGATCAGATAATCTGCTTCTTTTCCTACGGCGTAGAATTCTTCCATCTGAAGCTTCATGGTTGAGAGCGCACTGTCATCTCCCCCAAGCTCTTTAAATGCATATTCCCCACCAGCCATTTCGATCATTTTTACCACATAGTCTCCAGACTTACGCACTGTTACAGAACCATTGGAATTAATAGAGAAAAATGCCACCGTCTTTCCTGTATTTTCCCCATTTAAAACCTCTTTAAGTGCATCCAGTTGCTCTTCAAAATATGCTTCTGCCTCTTCCTCTTTATCCAAAAGTACAGAATACAGTTTGATCCATTCCATTCTACCCAGTGGATTGCTCTCATAACTGGAGTGTTCTACCAGAACCGGAATCCCAAACCCCTCCAGTTTCTCTTTCACAGCTGGTGAATGGTAAATCATGGTAGATTCTATGGCAAGGTCGCAGCCGTTTGCCAGTATCAACTCATAATCCGGCGCACTGTACTTTCCTGCATAGCTCATTTTGCCTTCTTTTATTGCATTTTTTGCTTCCTCTATGTACCAACCCTGCTCACTGGTACCGGACAAGGTAATATGGTCGATTCCATCCAGTGCCCTGAAAAAATCCATTACCGAGGTAGCCACAAGATAAATATGG
Organism: Muricoprocola sp.; assembly: GCA_051879475.1. GTDB lineage: Bacteria > Bacillota > Clostridia > Lachnospirales > Lachnospiraceae > Marvinbryantia. The sequence goes on from JBJEMC010000013.1 coordinate 51,659, forward strand.
TCAAAGGGCTGCTGCAATACTGTAATATCCTGCTCTAATCCTTCCGGAGCCTCTTTTCCTTCCGGCACAATCAGGTATTTCCCTTCATTTGCAATGGAAATGACCGCATAATCTCCTTCGTAGTAATCTACGGCAAACTGACTGGCATATTTTAAGTCCATGGTATTCGTATATTCCAACCCCGGAATCTCCACGGGTACATGTTCTCCCTGTGCCGGCTCCAGGAAATCACTTTCTTCTTCAAGCTCATCTGACGCCTTTTTTGTTTCCTCTGCATCTGCCGCTTCCTCTTTCTCTCCGGCAACAATGGAGTCTGAATGAAGTGTAATCGTATATTCTATCTCATGTGCCTCACTCATGGCCACCGTGTCTGCCACAACGGGAAGTGCATCATCAAATGTCGGGAAAGGAATCTCGAAGGTAGAATTCCCGGTTTCATTCACAGGCTCATACCGGTTTCCATCCACCAGCACATAGTCATAATATTCACTGCTGAATATAATTTCTGCTGTCATTTCCCCGTCTTTTACGGTAATCTGTGCTGGCGATTCAATATATGCTCTTCCGGAACCGCCTTCCAATGTCGCTTCCACCTGATAGATTCCATCCTGCAGGTCTAAGGTTTCCGGCGTCATCAGTTCCTGCGCCTCCGCCTTATAAAGACTTTCTGCAAAATTACCTTCTATTTTGTCATTTAACAGCAATACAGATGTCATTACGGCTGTCAGTAAGATTTTACTTTTGTTCTTCATTTCTTGTCCCCTCGTCTGTCATCCTTCATTTTCCTCCTCACCCAGCAGGCGGAAGGAAAGATTCAGATAGAAAATTTCATCCGGATCATCCAGATTGCTGTCCAGAATCTCTTTAATCTTTTCTAATCGGTATAAAAATGTACTTCTGTGAATAAATAATGCATTTGCAGTCTGCGTCGCATTCAGGTTCTGTTCCAGGTAGGTACGCAGTGTCAGCATATAATCTGTATGATGTGTTTCATCCATCTCTTTCAGTTTTAACAGATGTTCCTCACAGACCATCTGTGCCGGAAGACGTTTTACCGCCTGCTCCAGTATATAGGGTAAGGCGGCCTGATTAAATCTGTGTACCCACTGATATGGCTTTTCCCTTCTCCCCACATCTAAGGCAATCATTGCCTGCTCATATTGTCTTCTGAGATACATATGTCCTTTCATCACCCGGCTGTAACCTGCCATAAGGAAACTGTCCCGGATAAAGGGAACCAGGCGGTGCTGTACCTCATCTGCATCCAGCTCTAACTTATTCAAATTAAAAAAACACACCACGTTTTCTTCATACAGGAAACTGCTGGAATCCGGAAATTTTCTTTTCAGATAGTTACAGACTACACTGGATGTCATACTCTTTTGTTCTTTTCCTGCAATCTGAAGCACACAGCAAAAATATTCATGCTTCGCGCTCCATCCCAGGTCTTCCAGTCTTTCGCTGATCTTCAGATAATCTGCACTTCGGTCTGACATCAGAGTCCAAAAGACGTTGTCCAGATCATCTTTTTTCCCCTCCATACTTTCCCGGTTCAGCAGTATCTCCACATAGTATCCAAGAATCTTCAGAAGGCAACCGTCCCCTTTCGTAATCTCTTTTCCATTCTCTATCAGAACAATCCTGTGTGTGATCTTATCTTTTGGAAAAAGATTCAAGTTCATGGAACAATACCCCACCACATAAGATGGAAAAATAACCGGCTCCTTTTCTGCCTTCATGTTCTGGAACCTGTCATCCTGAAGCAGGGCATTCATCTGCTCAATATTCACTCCGGATTCTGAAAATAATCGTAATTGGGGCGGCACATCCTTTAATCCCGCCTCTGCAGTCAGTACAAAATCCATGCTCATTACCAGCACAGGATTTCCCAATATCTTCACGGAAGCTTTTAACAGTTCTTCCATAGGAGCATTCTTCACAGTCAGTTCTTCCAACCTGCTTTTCCACTCTTCACACTGATCAAATATTTTCTGAAGGTCATTCAGGATCTCTGCTACTTTCGCCTCTCCTCCCAACGCAATATAGGGCTTCTTCCAGAAACGTTTCGAAAGGATCTGTTCTGCCTCTTCATCCATATTACAAATGACAAGAAGCATCTTCTGGGGTAAATGATTATGCTCGGATGCCCAGTTCTTGATATGCTCACCACTGACTACCCAGATGTGTTCCTCCATATATTCATCTTCCAGATTCATCAAGAAAGGGCGGAGATATCCTTCTTTTTCAGATACCCCCTCCCATTTTTCTACTTGTCTTTTTTGTTCCAGCATTTCCAGCAGATATGCCCCTGACAGTTTCAATTTTATTTCCTCCGATTCAAGTTCCTGGCAAACTCTGCAGCATCCACTGCATTTTCTGTATAAGCATCTGCCCCGATTTTTTTTGCTACCTCTTCTGTTACAGCCCCACCGCCGACCATAATAATATACTTCCGCTTTGTATTTTTTCTCAAGGCTTTTACGATCTTGGCCATTTCCGGCAAAGCGGTTGACAAAAGCGCAGACACACATACGAAAGAAACATTGGGATGTTTTTGTATCGCCTTTAAAAACATCTTATCCGATACATCTACTCCCAGATCGATCACTTCAAAACCGGAACTGCGAAACATAATAGCAACCAGATTTTTCCCCACATCATGGAGATCTCCTTCTACCGTTCCAAGAATTACCGTCCCGATTTTCTGTCTCCTAAAATCCTGGCATTTTTCTTCCAGAACTTCAGAGCCCTTCCTGACGCACCTAGCTGCCATCAATATATGGGGGATATCACATTTTCCATCCCGAAACTCTTCCCCGATACTTCTCATGGCAGGCATCATTCCTTCTTCCATCAATCTGGCAGGATCGATTCCAGATTCCAGTCCTTCTTCGATCAGATCATTCATTTCCTGTGGATGTCCCTCTTCAATTGCAGCTTGAATTTTTTTAAGAACTTCCATCTGCTTCATTTTCCTTCCGTATTTTCTAACCAGATTCCCTATTCCAACAGATAGCAGCTGGTATAAGCTATCGTACAGTCTCCATAATAATACTGCATATGGTTCTCCTTGCAGACCTGTGTCACCAGCATACCATAAGCTTCCATAGAAGAAAATGCCTGTCCCGGAAATCTGCAGGGAGCATCCGGATAGGTACATTCCTTGCATTTGGTACAGCAGCCTGCTCCCACCGGCAGCATATCCGGATATTTTTCTCTTAAAATCTTTTCAAATCCATAAAAATGTTCTTTATGGATTGCCTCTGTCTCCATCATGGTTTCCCCATCCATGGAATCTTCCAGTATTCCTACGGTCTGGACAATAATCCCTTTCTTATACTTATGGATAATCTTGCTGCACTCTTCCAGGCTCCCGCATCCCGGCGGACAACTCCATCTTTTTCCATACATGTGGCAGGTATTCTTTTCACACATTTCACGTACTTCCGGCATCAGCACAATGGTATCGCAGTCCAGCAGTCCTACATGTGTAAAACCATATTCTTCGCCCATCTTCTGTAATTCTTTAAAATTAAACACTTTTTCCTCCCGTATATTGCCTTTTCCTATTCCGGGAAAGCCAGTTCATCTACAAATATATCCTGGAACTCTGCTGATGCCGCCAGTTCCACAAAACGGATGCCTTCCACAAGCTTATCCGCCATATGTAATTCGTCTGTATTCAGAAGTGCAATCTTTGCGCCTTCTCCCGCTGCATTTCCCACAGGCTCCACTTTTTCCTGCAAAGACAAAGGAATCATCCCAATGGCGCAGGCACTGGCAGGATTCATATAATTTCCAAAGGCTCCTGCAATATATACTTTTTCGATGTCCTTCTCTGTGATCTGCAGTTCTTTCATCAATAACTGCATTCCTGCTGCAATGGCAGCTTTTGCCAGCTGTACTTCCCGGATATCCTTCTGCGTAAGATATACGCCCTTATCGTTTCCGGATTTCTCAGGTGGAACCAGGACAAACACGCTGTCATCTTCCTGACCGCTTTCCAGATGTCCCATCTCATCCATGAGCTCAGCCTGATAAAGCTGTGCCACCAGGTCAATAAGTCCTGAACCACATAAGCCAATCGCAGGCATATTTCCCACTGTGGTATACTTCCACTGTCCATTTTCAAAAGTCACATGGTCTACTGCTCCCGGTGCCCCGCGCATTCCGCATTCAATCTTCGCACCTTCAAAAGCAGGACCTGCCGCCGTAGAACATGCCGCCATTTTTTCCTTATTTCCAAGAACCATTTCTCCATTGGTTCCAATATCCAGCATGAGAGTCATTTCATCCTTCAGATCCTGTCTGACTGCCAGGAGGCAACCACAGGTATCTGCACCTACATACCCTGCGATATTCGGGAGCATCAAAAGCTGTGCTTCCCTGTGGATCTGGAGTCCATAATCCCGTGCCTTTAATGTCAGTCTCTTGCTAAAGGCCGGATTATAAGGGGCATGTACCAGGGAACCCGGAGAAATGCCCAGAAACAGATGATGCATACAGGTATTTCCCACGATGCTCACCTGGTAAATATCTTCCCGTTTTATAGCTGCGTGCTCTGCCAGTTTCTGTAATAATGTATCAATTTCACTGCGGATACAGCTGCTCAAAGATTCTATCTCATGCTCAAGAGCATAGTTTGCCCGCATGATTACATCTGCCCCATACTGAGTCTGCGGATTCATGGAGCTTTCCACAGCCTCCACCTTTCCATCTGCTGCATTGATCAGATAGCCTACCACAGTCGTTGTTCCGATATCAAAAGCTGCCATATAAAATGGAACAGATTCTTTATTCAGAGCCAGGATTTCATCTTCTGTATAAATGACATACCAGGTCTCCGTTTCTTTCATTTTCTCATACAGGGAAGAAGCGATGCTCAGATTTGGTCTGAAATTACGCGGACTCTCTTCCTTTTCTTCACAGATAAGAGCTGCCAACCTCTCCCAGTCAGAACGGTTATCCCCGGGAATAGCCTTTTCCAGCTTTATTTTCTTCTGACGCAGTCCCGGTTTATACTCCACCGGTCTTGTCAGTCCCTCTGTAAGAATTTCTGCCTTCTGCTTTCTGATGAGAGTATCTGCCTGCACATCTTTTTTTACCTGTGTCACACATGCCTTCACAATCTCACTGTCTGCTTTTATCAGGCATTTTCCACATTTCCCCTGTCCTCCGCAAGGCGCGTCCGGACGTAAGCCTGCCCGGATCTCCGCTTCCAGAAGAGTGGTTCCTTCTTCTACATCTATCTTTACATTTTCACGAACAAATGTAACCGTAAACATATTGTAATCCTCTGTTCTTTCTCCTTATATGTTACTGTTCACGTACATTCCAGTAACTATTTTCCCGCTTTTTCTCTAAAATCATTATATCACAAAAAGGGCATATGACAATACCATTGCGGATATTGCCATATGCCTTTCTATCATCGTTTTATGTACACCATCATTTAAAACAACGTTTCTGATTACATCTCAGCTGCAAGTTTTTTAGCCAGAACTGCTGCACTTGCTGCATCTTCTGAATATCCATCAGCACCAATTTCATCAGCAAATTCCTGTGTAATAGGAGCTCCACCAACCATGATCTTGATATCTTTTCTGAAGTCTTCTGCTGCGATTGCTTCAACAGTTTCTTTCAGAGATGGCATTGTTGTTGTTAACAGAGCTGACAGAGCGATGATCTTTGTATCTGGATTTTCTCTGTAGCATTCGATAATCTTAGAAGCTGGTACGTCAACGCCAAGGTCGATTACTTCAAAACCAGCAGATTCGATCATCATACCAACCAGGTTCTTTCCGATGTCATGAAGGTCACCTGCTACTGTAGCAAGGATCAGTTTACCCTGAGTTCCTGTAGATCCTGTTGCAAGGTGTGGTTTCAGAACTTCTACACCTTTCTTCATAGCACGTGCTGCAACGAGCATTTCCGGAACGAAGATTTCTCCGTTTTTGAACTTCTCACCAACAACTGCCATAGCATCAATCATACCTTTGTTAAGGATCTCTGTAGGATCACATCCTGCATCTAATGCTTCCTGTACTGCTGCTCCAACTAATTTTGCTTTTCCTTTTTCAACTAATGCTGCAACTTCTTCAATTCCTGCCATTTTCATGTACCTCCTGTAATTTGTTTGGGTGTTTTTCTTTTTTTAATTTCAAACTGGCTTTTCCGCATGCCCTTCTGAAATATAAGCAAACTGTTTTATATAATTATTTCTTTACCGGACCAATCAGACCTTCTCTGTAAGCTCCGATATATTCCATACAATAGTCATCCAGACCAAGCAGTGCTTCTGTCGCATAGATCAGACCAATCATGTCTCTGTTGGTCGGATCAAGAATTGCGCTGTCAAGACCATAGTTCATAGCAAGAACTGTGAAACCATAGTTGATCAGTTTACGAACCGGAAGATTGAAAGAAATATTACTTACTGCTGCTGTAATATGAATTGTAGGATACTGCTTACGAATCGTAGAGATTACTTCGATGTTCATTGCAATACCATCTTCTGATGTACAGAGCATTTCAACCAATGGGTCGATATGGATACGATTTGGTGCGATTCCGTATTCTTTTGCCTTTGCCATGATTTTTTCAAAAACTTTCAGACGGTCTTCTGCACATTTTGGAATACCTGTATCGTCGCTGAGAAGAGCGATTACTTCCCATTTTTCATTGCCTGGCTGAGCCATAACCGGGAAAATCTTGTCGATCTTGTCTCCTTCTCCTGATACGGAGTTGAAGATACCAGGTCTCTTACAGAACTTGTAAGCTTCTACCAGCACATCAGCACTTGGGCTGTCAACGGAAATCGGGAGATCTGTCACTTCTTCGATACACTCGATCATCCATTTTAATGTCTCTACTTCTACCGCTTCCGGAACCGATGCACAGCAATCAATATAAGTTGCCCCTGAGTTTGCCTGTGCAATTGCTCTGGCTTTGATCAGTTCTGCATCTCTGTTTGCAATAGCTTCTGCTACAGCCGGGATAGAACCGTTAATCTTTTCACCAATAATAATCATGATTTGAACCCTCCCTAGATATATCCGGCTGCACCCCATTATTCAAGTACGCCGCTGATATCTACATTTTATTGTAATTATCTATTTAATACAAGCCGCAAAGTTATCGGTATTTCTTCTTTTTTTCCTACACTTTGTAGGATACCATAGGGACTGTGTTTCCGTTTTTTCTTGTCCCCTATGGCTCTCCGCCGTTACGACGCAGTTGTACTTGACGTGCTGATTTTTTGTTTTAATTTCTCGTAGATTTCTGTTTCTGTAGGCGGACATCCTTTAATACAGAATTCAAAACCAGAGGTACAGCTTCCTACCCCAAGCTTTCCTTTTTTCCCTCTGTATCCCTGTCCGATACAGATTTTTTCATCCAGTTTTTCCAGCAATCCTTCTTCTTTTAGCCTTTGCAGAGCGGGTAACAGATATCCATAGCAAGCACTGCAGGATTCTACTTCCTGGACAGCATCCTGAAGTTCCACTACTTTGTCTGCATAAGGAAGATCCATTTCTACCCAGTCTTCACTGCCCTCGCATAGGATAATCTCCGCTTCATTTACTGCCATGCTGCCAACACCAAGCTGCTCTGCTTCTACAATATATGGAACATCTTTTATATCCAGATGCAGAAGCTGACAGGCATAAGCATCTGTCAGAACCGGATCACAGGCCGCCATAATACAGTTTCTGACTACCGGATTTCCTCCATCTTCAAAATCCAGATCTCCGCAAATATGATCCACTATGATAAAATCCTGATGAATCGCTTTATTCAGATGAGCAATAGGTTTATGCAGCCCCATGGCATGAAAATGTCTTTTTTCTTTGTTGGGGATAAGCCCCTTCATATTCTTCAGGGCGCAGGTCACTTTTGTCTGGCAATGGCCTTTCAGAACCGGAACATTGATCAGGAAATCTACTTCTCTTACCGCATCGCAGAGAAACAGTTCCATTCCGTCACAGTCTTCTTTATGGTACGTATCGGTCTGCATATCTTTAAATGGAACTCCATATTTCTCTATCAGTACGTCGTACCCGCACACCTTCACGGATTCCGCAGTTTTATCCCCCACCCAGGAACCTTCCAGCATCACGATGTTTCGAAATCCTCTTTCCTGAAGATACTCAATCACTCCTGCTACAATCTCCGGATGGGTCGTTGCTCCCCAGGAAGCTTCCGAGGGTGACACAAGATTTGGCTTGATTCCAATTCGAAGCTTCTTATCACCAATCAGCTCTTCCAGATGGCACTCCTGGAGCAGATCCTTCGTCATCTGAAGATAATCTTCACCATATATTTTAAAAATCTGATTTTTTTTCATTTTCCTCCATATACCATGGGGACGGAGTTTCTCAGTTCTCCGTCCCCAATGACTACTATTTTACTTTTGCAAGGATTGCTTCTATCACTTCCGGCTTCATTGCCTCATTTACAGAATTGCTCATATCCTGATTTTCTACGATCAGGGCTGATGAACCTTCTGCCAGCAAGATCGCATGTCTTTCTGCTTTCTCCACAATCAGGATCTCTGTTTGGGAAAGTTCTGTCACCGCATAGTTGCCAGCCTCATCACAAGTTGCCAGCCAGCCTTTTCCCTTTAAAAGAAGAAAGGCTTCCTGAGAATCCAGATGTCTCCCCCAGTTTTTCAGAGATGGAATACCATTCATTTCTGGTTCATAGGCATGAATGGCCAGTCTCCAGCCTTCTGAATTGTGCAGTACTTCAAATCCTTTTCTTTTTTCACATGATGTTTTTAACATTTATTTGTCCGCCATTTCTTTTTTCATCACTTCACAGGCATCCAGGAAATATCTGATCTGTTTGTCCTCCACATTAGAATCCAGGCCTACACAAGAAATGGAAATCTGTCCTGCTGGATTCATTCCGCCAATGATCAGGTCTCTGACTTCATCCATGACTTCCTGCTCAGATGCCTTTGCCAGACGAACCGGACTGTAACGTGCATTTAAGAATACATTTGGAAGTACTTCTCTGACTTTTCTGATATCAGAAAATGCACCAACTTCTGCAAACTTAAGCTGAGGGATCTTACTGTATCCTTCCACAACATGTTCCATGCTTCGTCCACAATGGTGGATTCCAAAATTCGGAAATGCATTTGCCAGCTGCTGGTCAAATTCCAACAAGAACTCTTCATAAATCTTATTAGACACCATCTCTACAGAACAGTTGGAAGTAAGATAATTGCCTGGTACTGTCTGCTGTACGATGGCTGTTACACCTCCGGAAATGTCTTTTGACAGAGCATAGAATCTCTTGCCAATCTCAATGGACAGATTGGTAATCTGCTGAAGCAGATGTCTTACTTCATCCGGAGCACTGTAATATGCCATCATAACATCCTGTCCCATGATATCCATGGCAATGTTCTGAATACCCATCAGGTTTACATGGGACTCTACTCTGCCATATTTGTCCGTCAGATAATCAATCTGCTTCTGTGTTCTTGCCCACACTTCACTCTTATCAAGATCCGGTGCCATGATATCTTCAATCTGTTCCTCATCCAGACCCATGCAGATCACCTGAGGAGAGTTGTCCGCTTCGTATCTGATCTTACATCCCATGATCTCAGAATAAAGGTAACCTGCTGCCAGGAAATCTGTTCCAAGAATCGGTCTCTTCTCCGGATTCTTTTCTCCCAGTCCATAATCTCCAAAATGCTCATACAGGGTCTTCTTCATCTTAAGGTCACATTCCATACGATACTCTGGCTCATCAAAAAATTCCTGCGTAAAATCCACTCCGGCATATTTATGCCACCATGAAGGGTGGAACGTAATATCATACTTTAAATTCATTCTTATCCTCCTGATTTTTCTTCTTACAACACTGCAACTAACTATTCAGCATCCCATTCGCAAAATCGCTACTATGTAGCTTTTCTTTTGCTCATGTGATGAATCTCGCCATATAAAGATTCAAAATCCTACATGCAAGCATGCAGATTTATGAATCTTTGCATGGCTCTGAATAGTTAGATCATTTCATGAAGCATATTGTACAGTTTTTCCTGTTCTTCCGGAGTCTTACAGTAGGTAACTGCAATCATCTTCTGATTTGGTCTCCATATTTTCTGAAGCGCTTCAAAACTGTTCTCGCAATTTCCAACTGCACGGCAGTTCAGGATAATTCCTGAGCCCGCAAAACCATCTCCAAATAATTCTGGTCTGTTTGGTGACGGGTCTGTTTCAATCGTAAACGCTCCGTCTGCCATAAAGATATTGCGGTAACTCTTTACCATTTCAATCTTCTTTTCCCAGACTCCGCAGGAATGATATACCATACCGCCGAACTCATCTCCAATGCGTTCATCTGCCGGCATAAACAGTTCCTTATAATCATCTGCCTGAATCATAATGGAAGCATCATCACTAAGCCCTGCTCCTCTGAACATTCTGCTGCTGGCAAATCCATGTCCGGGGCTTGCCAGAGCATCGCCGATCAGGTCTCTCTGTTTTTTCATGAAATCAATAAGAAGTGTTGCAGTGAGTTCTGCTACTTCTTTTGTCTCATCCGGGGAATCGATCACTTCCATAAAAAGATCATTCATAGGAAGAAGGTAGGTCAGCATATTCATCGGTGACTGCAGGTCACTGAAGGATACCGGCACCTTTCCCTTTGTCTTATCCATAAAATACTCGATCATTTCCAGAGTATGTTTTCCTTCTTTAGTCTGCTCAATCGGAACATAATCTGCATTCAGGATTTCTTCCATGGTGGAAAATTTTGCTTTTACATGAGGTGCCTGTTCCGGCTTCCATTCATACTCTGCGCCAAAGCAAGATGCGATATATCCGATTCCATACCATGGTTCCAGAAAGTTCGCCACATCTGCCTTGTATTTCATACTTTCTTTTAAAGCACCAAGCTGTAAAGCCAGAGACTCTTTATAATCTGCACATTTATCATAAAATACACCATTTGCACGTACTCTTCTATATACCTGAATACCACTGTCGGCCTCTACAAATTTCTTATTTCCTTCCAATAAGGAACTTTCATAATCCTGATATGCATCCAGGTCAAAATCTTCCGGATTGATTGGAAGCACTTCTGTTCCCTGTGAATCTCGTAACGTAGTATCAAACTTTACTTCTGCCATTTTGCATCATCCTTTCTTGTTGAAAATCTTTTCATAAGTATATCACCCAATTCCACAAAAAGGCTATTTCACTTTGAGGTAAAATAGCCTTTTTATTGTCATTATATTTCACTTAACAGTTTATCATCCTGCCGCAATCGGCATAATAATATTTGCAAGCGTCATAGTAAATGCCGGCCAGTATGTAACGATACCCAGAACAACAAGCATTACTGCGAAGAATGGCAGCAATGTCTTTCCAAGACGTTCGATCGGCACCTTTGAAATAGCAGAACCGATAAACAGTGTGGATCCTACAGGAGGAGTTACAAGACCTATACCAAGGTTCAGGATCATGATACATCCGAACTGAACAGGATCTACACCGATCTGCTGTGCGATTGGAAGCAGGATTGGTGTGAGAAGAAGAATGTTACAGCTCATATCCATCATAGTACCAAAGATCAGCATGATGATGTTCATCAACAGAAGGATCAGATACTTGTTATCTGTTATACCAAGAATTGCACCTGCAATGATCTGCGGAACCTTCAGGTATGTCAGACACCAGGAGAAAGCACTGGATGTCGCGATCAGGATCAGAACAATTGCCAATGTATTTAAGGCACGTTCCAGAACCTGCCAGAATCCTTTCAGTGTCAGTCTCTTGTAGATAAATGCGCCACAGAAAATAGCCCATACAACAGCGATTGCTGCAGATTCTGTTGCTGTAAAGATACCGGCAACAACACCTACTACTACGATCAGGACAGTCATAAGGCCCCAGATTGCATCACCAAAAGTCTTAATGCAATGCTTCAGATCAAACTTGTCTCCCTTTGGATACTGTTTCTTTACAGAAATGACATAGCTGTAAATCATCAGTGCAATTCCAAGAAGAATACCAGGCATGTATCCGGCAATGAAAAGACGTCCTACAGAAACACTTCCTGCAACGGTTGCATAAATAACCATATTATGGCTAGGAGGGATCAGAATACCCTGTACAGAGGATGTCATGGTTACGTTAGCAGCAAAATCATCATCATATCCCTGTTCCACCATCATAGGGATCAGGATGGTTCCAAGAGATGCACAGTCAGCAGCAGAAGATCCAGAGATACCTCCAAAGAACATGGATGCCACAATATTAACCATGGCAAGGCCGCCGCGCATCCATCCTACTAAAGCATTAGACAATTCTATCAGCTTATCCGATATACCGCCTTCCCCCATCAGTTCACCGGCCAGGATAAAGAATGGTACGGCCATCAGAGAGAAACTGAACACACCTTTTACCATCAGCTGGACTACCTGCTGAAGATTCAGCTGCATATAGATCATACCTACAACAGAAGCAATACCGATTGCATAAGCAATTGGAAAACTTAAGATAATAAAGATAAAAAATAACGCAATCAGAATGATAATAGCGGTTGTTTCATTCATTATTTATCAACCCCCTTACCTAATTCTTCCGGTGGATTCACTTTGTAATCATAGTATCCTTTTACCGGATATTTCATCTTCTTCATAATAAAAAGAATGAAAATCTCACTCTGCATCAAAAGCATGCAAACTCCGGAAATCGGAACTGCTGCATACAGCCATGCCTTTGCAATAGGGATACCGGAAAGAACACTCTTTGTCATTAGCTGTGTAAACTGTGCACCATAAACGATCATAAACAAACTGAACAGGAAGATACATACTTCACTAAGTCCATGTAAAATATCCATTACCTTTGCACGGATACTGGTCGGAAATAAATACTGGATCATAACCACTCTCAAATGTTTATCTGTACGAATCGCAAGGCTGGCACTGATCATTGCCATATAAACCATACAAAGCAAGATAGACTGCTCACCCCAACGAGGTGTTTTGTTCATTACGAAACGCATAAAAACAACATAGGAAGTAATACAGATGGAAACAATAAAGACCAGTTTGCAAAATGTCATGAATACCCAGTAGATGGTATCATAAACTTTTCTCATAATCTTTTTCCTTTCTCAAATAAATAGAGGAAGAGAATCAGACGTATCTTCTCTTCCTCTTTATCATTTCTTCAGATTTCAGATATTATCCGACTGTTATAGACTACTGCTGAATATCAATGATCTGCTGAAGAAGGTCTTCGATACCTTCTGTATACTGAGCCCATACTGGCTGACAAGCTTCCTGCGCTGCTGCCAGGTCTTCTGCAGGTACGTCGATGATTGTAACGCCCTTTTCTTCAAGACCTTTTCTCAGTTCAGCTTCTTCTGCTTCAATCTGTTCTCTGTTCCATTCAGAAGCTTTTGCTCCGGCTTCTCTAAGAAGAGCCTGATCCTCTTCACTTAACTGGTTCCATTTTGCTTCAGCCATAAGAATGATTCCAGGGCTGAATGTATGTCCATCAAGCAGATAGTAAGGAGCTACTTCATAGAACTTGTTGCTGTCATATCCTGGATAACCATTTTCACCACCATCAACAACACCAGTCTGGATAGAGCTGTAAAGTTCACTGTATGCAATTGGTGTAGGTTCTGCGCCAAGAGCTGTCATTGTATCCATCATCAGAGTTGTCTCCGGTACACGGATTTTCTTGCCCTTAAGGTCTGCAATGCTGGAGATTTCCATAGATGTAAATGTGTTACGAGCGCCTTCATCTGTATATGCGATACCAACCATACCTGCGCCTACTTCAACACCTTCTTCCAGGAATGCCTGTCCGATTTCTTCTGAATCAAGAACTTTCCACATATTGTCACGGCTTGTGAAGATATATGGAAGGCCAAACATGTTCAGTTTTCTAAAACCATAGTCAGACAGAGAGTTTGTATTTCCTCTGTAGAAATCAACAGTACCACCGCCCATCTGAAGAGCATTCAGACATTCAACTTCCTGTCCAAGTGTAGCAGCTGTGTAAACTTCAATCTTAATACGGCCTTCTGACAGCTCGTCTACATATTCTGCAAACTTGTAACCAACTCTTGCATTGATGTTGTCATCGCTATTAAGTTCCGCATACTTAAATGTAATTTCAGCATCTTCTGCCATTGCGCTCATTGCACCAAAGGATAATAAAGATCCCAGTGCCAGAGCTGTAAATACAACTTTTTTCATTTTAAATACCTCGCTTCTTCTCTTTTTGTGGAAATCTCACCACTATTATACTACCATATTAACTTTTTAAAGCATTTTTGTCAATTGAAACTTCTATTTCCGCCCCCCAAAATATAATTTTTGCCCAAACAGGCATTTTTCCTATTTACCTTTATCTGCTCATCCATTATAATAAAAATATTTCAATGGCAAATAAAAGGAGTTATTTATGCAAGATATCAAGGTC
>JBJEMC010000014.1:0-3826 GCA_051879475.1 Muricoprocola sp.
AGTGCATTTGCCCCAAGATTGGACTTATTCTCCGTTCCATCTACTCTTAGCAGGATATCATCAATGCGCTGCTGTAAAAATACATTTTCTCCTATAACTGCATCAGCCAGAATACTGTTAATGTTGTGAACCGCATGGGTGACACCTTTTCCATGATACCTTTCCTCTCCGTCACGCAGCTCCATTGCCTCAAATTTTCCTGTGGAAGCCCCGGAGGGTACAGCTGCCCGGCCGATCACGCCACCTTTTACCAGAACTTCTACTTCAACTGTGGGATTTCCTCTGGAATCAAGAATTTCCCTGCCGTAAACATCCTGTATTTCCTTATATAAAATCATAAAACACACTACCTCCTTTATGGAAGTAGTGTGTCCCATGGGTTTTATAATTATTCGTTACTGTTCACGTACGTTACAGTGGAACCTGAACTGTAACATTTATTCCTGATATCCCAGGTCAAAGAGCCATCTCGCATCATCATCCATCTTTGCATGAATACGGCAGCCCAGAAGCAGAGACCTTAATCTCTGTCCATTTTCTATGGAATCCCATACATCTCCAGAAGCCTTAATGATGGATGAGGCCTTTTCTTTCAACGTAGAAAAATCATCCATATTCTTTAACTCTTCTGTCATCTCTTTGGGAAGTTTCATAATAGATGCCCCAAGCCCCAGTGCATAGCAATATTCATAAATAGATATCAGTGGAGCCTCAACCGGCACTGTCATTTTAATCCTGACAGCATCCCTGACTATTTCTCTTACCATCTATTTTACGCCAACCTTATTTGCGAACTAATAAACTCTTTCCTGTCATTTCTTTTGGCTGTTCCATTCCCATAAGTTCAATCAGAGTAGGAATGATATCTGCAAGGCAGCCGCCTTCTCTTAAAGTATAAGCAGGATCTGCATTTACCAGGATAAAAGGAACAGGATTGGTTGTATGTGCTGTAAATGGCGCACCTGTCTCATAATCTACCAGCTGTTCTGCATTACCATGGTCAGCACAGATGAACATCTGGCCATCCACTTTCTTTAATGCTTCTACTGCTTTTCCTACACATTCATCCACAGCTTCCACAGCCTTAATAGCAGCCTCTTCTACACCAGTATGTCCTACCATATCCGGATTTGCAAAGTTGATGATAATGACATCATATTTATCAGATGTGATAGCTTCACAGAGTTTGTCACACACTTCGTATGCACTCATTTCCGGCTGAAGGTCATAAGTTGCAACCTTTGGAGACTTCACAAGGATTCTGTCTTCACCAGGATTTGGTTCTTCTACACCGCCGTTAAAGAAGAAAGTAACGTGAGCATATTTCTCTGTTTCAGCAATTCTTGCCTGTGTCTTATTGTGAGCTGCAAGATATTCCCCAAATGTATTTGTAATTTCTACTTTATGGAAGGCAACCAGTTTGTTTGGAATCGTAGGATCATATTCTGTAAAGCATACATAAGTAAGATCCATTCTGTCTCCCCTGTCAAATCCTGTGAAATCATCACAGCAGAATGCTCTGGTAATCTCACGGGCACGGTCCGGACGGAAGTTAAAGAAAATAATAGAATCCTTTTCCTGAATTCTTCCGTATGGTTTTCCATCTTTTTCCAGGTAAGTCGGGATTACAAATTCATCTGTCTTTCCATCATCATAGGAAGCCTGGATTGCATTTACGATATTATCTGTGGCAATTCCCTCACCTTTAACCAGTGCATTGTATGCAAGTTCTACACGTTCCCAGCGATTGTCTCGGTCCATGACATAGTAACGTCCCATAACAGATACTACTTCACCAACACCAATTTCCTGCATCTTTGCTTCCAGTTCTTCCACATATCCCTTACCAGATGCCGGAGGTGTATCACGTCCATCAAGGAATGCATGAACGTAAACTTTCTCTACGCCTTCTCTCTTGGCAAGTTCCAGAAGGCCATAAATATGAGTATTGTGACTGTGAACACCACCGTCTGAAACCAGTCCATAGAGATGAAGTGCGGAATGGTTCTCTTTGGCATTCTTACATGCAGCTAAGAGAGCTTCATTTTTAAAGAATTCTCCATCCTGAATCTCTTTTGTGATTCTTGTCAGTTCCTGATATACGATACGACCAGCACCCATGTTCAGATGTCCAACCTCTGAATTACCCATCTGACCATCTGGGAGACCTACTGCCATACCACTTGCATAACCTTTTACAAAAGGATAGTCTGCCATCAGCTTGTCCATAACAGGAGTCTTTGCTTCTGCTACTGCATTATGGTTGTCTTTTTCATTTAATCCATAGCCATCCAAAATCATTAATACTGTTGGTTTCTTACTCATTGTTCTTCTCCTTCTTTTCTATAGTTCACTATTTATAGTTTTCTTCTATTATTCATAAACTCGAATAATAGAAGATATTTCCCTGATCATGGACATTGTCTGTAAAATCTTAACAGAGTCATCAAAATTACGTTCATGAACAGCTTCTGTAATGATAACGATTTCTGCAAATTCGCCTTCTTTACGCTTCTGAATAAACTGTTCAATGCTGACATGGTTATTTCCAAATACACTGGTAACGGCTGCCAGCACACCTGTTTTATTCTCTACGCTCAGTCTCATGAAGTATTTACTTACAACATCATTACGGCTCTTCATCGGAAGTTTTCTGTAACAGGTACAGCCAATTCTTCCGGTACAATGATTGTTGATATTTCTGACTACTTCAAAAATATCTCCTACAACGGCGCTTGCTGTCGGAAGTTCTCCGGCGCCTCGTCCATAGAACATCGTATCTCCTACAGCATCTCCTTTTACAAATACTGCATTAAAGGAATCATTTACCGATGCCATTGGATGTTTCTCATCGATCAGCATTGGATGAACACTGGCTTCAATGCCCTCTTCTGTATTCTTAGCTACGCCAAGGAGCTTGATCACACAGCCCATTTCCCTGGCATATCTGATATCACTGGAAGTAATCTTTGTAATTCCTTCCGCATACACATCTCGGAAGGTAACTCTTGAATGAAATGCAATGGATGCGAGAATCGCTACCTTACGAGCCGCATCCAGACCTTCGATATCAGCAGTAGGATCTGCCTCCGCATAGCCCAGCTCTGTAGCCAGGGCAAGGGCTTCCTGGAATTCCATTCCCTCTTCTGCCATCTTGGTCAGAATAAAGTTTGTAGTTCCATTGACAATACCAACTACTTCTTTTATATTATTCGCCTGAAGGGATGACTTCAGTGGCTGAATGATTGGAATACCTCCTGCTACTGCTGCTTCAAACATAAAATCTACAGAAGACTTTCCTGCTTCGTCAAGAAGTGTGCCTCCATCTACCGCAATCAGATCCTTATTCGCAGTAACCACATTCTTACCATGCTGTAATGCATCAATGATATATCCTCTTGCAGGCTCAAGACCACCCATTACTTCGACCACGATATCTATACTGTCATCATTTACAATAGAATCCCAGTCATTTGTAAGAATTGATGAATCATCTACTTTCGCAGCTGCTTTCTGAATATTCCGAACTAATATCTTCTTAATCTCAATTTCCACACCAAGCTTGGACATCATTTCGCACTGCTGTGTCTTTAATACCTTATAAACACCGGTTCCAACAGTTCCAAGTCCAAGAAGAGCTATCTGTATCTTATTATTTTCCATAATGATCCCCATTCTTTTTGTAATCAATTTAGTATAGCACATTCCTGATTGATTTCAAAGACTTTTTTATTGGGTTAAAATAACTTAAAATCATATTATCAGCATTTTAAAGGAGTTTTACAGAATGATAAGAATATTATTTGTGTGCCACGGCAACATCTGT
>JBJEMC010000015.1:0-3822 GCA_051879475.1 Muricoprocola sp.
CATGGCTTTTTCATAGTTATTGGAACACAAGTGAACAGTAACATGATTTCTGTACAAAACAAAGGAGGAAATGATTATGCGTACCAGATTAATGCTCATTTTGGCATCAATGGCTGCACTCTCTGCCGGAACTACAGTATTTGCAGAACAGAATGCTACAGAAGATACAACAGCAACGGGTGTTTACAGCTTATATAATGTTACTGGTGAAAATCTGAAAGAGATCTATCTCTATGAAGCAGGAAATGAAAAAGGGGAAAATCTGATTCCAGATGGTCTTGGAACCAACAAGAAACAGGTTGTTACTTATGAAGGAGCAGCAGATGCAACACTGGTTCTTGAGTTTACAACAGACAGTGATGTAACTTCTTCATTTGAGACACTTCATATTGAGGAAGTGCCGATTGCATTACTGAATGCTGATGCTGTCAGTGGAGCTACCCCAATCAGTTTTGAAATTCCGGAAGAGACAGGAAAATATACATTTGTAAATACAACAGGTGAAGACGTTACAGAACTGTATGTATATCCAGCTGAACCGGAAGAAGCCGCTGAAGAAGAAACAGAAGCTCAGGAAGATGAGACAGAAGCAGAAACAGAAGTTCAGACAGAAACAGAGGATGTCAGAGGAGAAAATCTTGCAAAAGACGGTCTGAAAGATGGCGAAAGTGTAGAATTTTCTTACACAGGTGCTGTTGACACAGAACTGATCGTTGAGTTTACAACAGAAAAAGACGGAACCAAATATTTCAAGACACTTCATATTGAAGAAGCAAAAATCAATCTTCTTGCAGAAGATGATATGACAGGTGCAACACCGATTGCATTTACATTTTAATGTTTGCAGCGAAACAATTCGTAATCAGTTAACAGCATAAGAAACGCCGACAGTCTGACTGTTTTATCAGACCATCGGCGTTTTTGCTTTACATCATACCATCCTTTAATATATCATGGTCTCTCAGGAGCTTTTCTATTACGGTTCCCTGAATCACGTGTAAGAGAGGTTTTTTCAGGGCATTTAATGGACCTGGAAGAGTAATCTCTAACGGGGATTTTCCGTCCATCAGTTTCACGGTACTGTCCAGAAGTTCACGGATGTCATAAACACTTCCCCAGACTTCCGGAACACCTCTGTCTACACCGAGAAGTCCGTATACTGCTTCCATGGCGGTTCTTACAGAATATTCTGTAGTAAAGACGGTATCTCTCGGAGTGTCTGCAAACTGTCCCAGAAATGCGAAGTTTATGCAGCCATCCGGGATAACATCCGGTCGGTCACCCTTTGTTCTTGGCATAAAGAAGGCAGTGATATATGGCATCATGGTTGGAACGCAGACTGCGCTTTTTTCTGCCAGCTCCGGAATCTGGTCTACAGGTACCCCAATGTGATAAAGCCATTCTTCGGTGATTTCTTTTCCGGTACATTCTTTCATCGGCTTCTTTACATAATCTCCTGGCACATCTGTAAACAATCCATATACCCATACACATACTTTATCCGGATCCTGCTCTTTGAACTGTCCCTGTCTGTTGATGGTCCAGCTTAGCAGCCAGCTGGAATCCTGACAGCTTACGATACCGCCTGTTACGACTTTGCCTGTCTTTGGATCGCGCTTACAGATATTGGTGATGTATGGAAGAATCTTGTCATCCAGTGTAGTAACTGTAGCGGATTCCCAGTTGGTTTTGGAAATATCAGAACAGAATTTTTCCGGATGGCCGAAGGAAGGATCCTGTTTGGCGATATTTTTCCAGAGACTCCAGCATCCACTGGTTCTGACTTCTGCATCTCCGTTTGGTGCGTGGTTCTGGTCCCCGTAAATGGTTCCTTCAGTACAGCTTCCGTTTGTTACAAAGACAAGGTCATTTTCGGTAAGAAGGATTCCCTTCTCTACGCCTTTTACCTTACATTCAATGGCAGAGGCCACTTTTTTATCATCTTTAAATTCAAAAATCACGTTGGTTACTTCTGTATTAAACTGGAAATCTACACCGGCATCTTCCAGATATTTCTGCATCGGGAGGATGAGAGATTCGTACTGATTATATCTGGTAAATTTCAGGGCGCTGAAATCAGGAAGACCTGCAATATGATGGATAAATCTCTGGAAATACAGCTTCATTTCCAGGGCACTATGCCAGTTTTCAAAAGCAAACATGGTTCTCCAGTACATCCAGAAGGTGGAGTTAAATACCTCATCATCAAAGACATCTTCAATGGTTTTATCATAAAGGTCTTCATCCTTTGTCATAAAGAGCTTCATGATCTCCATACAGCCTTTCTGGCTTAAATTAAATTTTCCGTCAGTATGTGCGTCTTTTCCGCGGTTTACCGTAGCTCTGCAAAGAGAATAATTCGGATCATGTTTGTTCAGCCAGTAGAATTCATCCAATACGGATGCACCGGGAATTTCCAGGGATGGAATACTGTGGAACAGATCCCAGAGACATTCAAAATGATTTTCCATCTCACGTCCCCCGCGCATGACATATCCTCTTGAAGGATCAAAAATTCCGTCACAGGCACCGCCTGCAATATCCATTGCCTCCAGGATGTGGATATGAGAGCCTGGCATTTGTCCATCACGTACCAGGAAACAAGCCGCTGCCAGAGATGCCAGTCCGCTTCCTACAATGTAGGCATTCTTTTCTTCCACACCTTCTGGTTTTTCCGGACGGGCAAATGCTTCATAATTTCCATTGCTGTAGTAAATTCCTTTTTTGTTTTTAGCGTTTTTACCTCGTTCAGTATTACGGTAGTCATTGTTTTTCTGAGGAGAAGTTTTCACTTCTTTATTTTCATTTTCCGTTGATTTTTTCGCCATAAGAGCTATTGTTCCTGCTCCAGCTGCAAGAGCTGCCACACAAAGTTTCTTACCTTTATTTTTCATAATCATAACCGCCTTTCCTGCTGATCAATTATTTACAAATGGTTTCTTTTGGATTGCATTCATAGTATCTCCCTGTGGTTTTCTTTTCAATTTACAAAAAAAGGGCAATGATAAAAAACTTATCATTGTCCCTCTTTTGATAAAAATCTGTTTTTATAAAAAATTCTCAATGGACTGGGTGATGTTTCCCTTTAGGGTGGTGCACATTTTATCTGCGATTACATGGTAATCTGTCTTCATTCCCTGCTTGATCCAGTCCAGCATCACCCCTACAAAGCCATATTTATAAAACTCTGCGATAAAAACTTTGTCTTCCTGGGAGATGTTTTTCCCCGCAGATTTTTCTTCAACGACTCCCATGATCAGATTATAAGTAAGTTTAAACAGATAGTTTTCTATCTGTTCCCGGCTGACGCAGTGGTAGACATTTTCAATAAAAGGCTTATTTTCCAGGACGGCTTCAAAAATCTGGCTCAGTCCCTCCTGCCAGCTGTCATACGTCTTCTTTCCCTGAAGAGCACGGGATGCATCTTCCAGACATGCCCACTCTACCAAATCGTAAATATCCTTAAAATGATAGTAAAAAGCCATGCGACTGATACCACAGTCTTCTGTCAGATCGTTGATCGTAATTTTATCCAGAGGTTTCTGAAGAAGCAGCCTCTTCAGAGATGCTTCTAATGCATATTTTGTCATATTTGCCATTACTATTACCTCCCAGAGGATGATGTATCATGAGTCTCTTAACTCTATTTTATCGTATACAGAAAAGGTTTTCAATCTTATAAATTGTAGATAGTAATTATGAGAAAAATGTTTTATAATAATATTAAAGGTTTGAGGGGTGGATAGAAAAATTTATTAAGGGAGATAAGGTTACAGTTCAGGTGCCACTGTTCCGCGAGGTGTTTTGCTTGGCAAAACCCGA
>JBJEMC010000016.1:0-3820 GCA_051879475.1 Muricoprocola sp.
TGATAATAATGATTTGTATTATCCTGATTACAAGATACCAATAAATAATCATCTATTTTTCCATGAATCTCTGGTGTTATATAACTACCTGATAAACCAGATAATTCCTCAATCGTGTTTTCTGTAATCCTGTTTACAGATGCCTGCTCCCATGAAATATTATTTGTCATTTTATAATCGATATAGTAAGCTTCCTCATAGTCCACGTACAGGTTCTGGCTTCCATTCTCCGTAATTAATTCACGATTGCCATTAGTGTCCATCCTATATATTGCTACAGGGCTGATATCCGACGCATACCCGGTATAAATAACAGACCCATTCCAGAAATATGCCTTTCCAACATTTTCTGCTAAAACTGTCTTTTCGTCCTTTTCTATATTGTAAGAAATCAACTCATTTCCCCAAGCGTCTTCATTGGAAATTTGAAGGAAATATACCTTGCCACCTTCTGCGCCAACAATGCTTCCATAAAAACCACTTGAACAAAGCTTCGATGCAATCCCCTTTGAACTGTCATATTGATATAGAGATGCATCTTCAAAATGATCCTGGTTATATTTTACAAAATAAATGGTATCATTCACTGCAAAAAAAGCATCTGCAAAAGAGTCATTTGCCAAAATATATTCATATTCATTTTGAGAATCCACCCTAAATATTCCATCATTTCCTGCAACATATATGTATCCATTATTGTATAAGATTTGTTTGCCAAATCGCCACTTTATAGATGTTGACTGCGCCGTACTTTTTTCGCTGTCATTTTTATAAATTATTCCTCTTTCCTGTCCACAATTGCCACAGAAATTATAATCAAAATCATTATATCTGCCGCAATTATCACATTCCCATTCCCTGTTCTGTGCCAAAACCGGGGTTCCAGCCATACACAGAAGCAAACAAATCGTCATGATCATTGACATCTTTTTCACGAATCCTTAGTCCCCTTTCTACTTCGCATTTACTACAGTTTCTGCATTTAATATTTCCTGTGCTTTCTGCATAAGTACTTCTAAATCATACCTGTGATGCAGCTGTAATTCTGAGTAACCATCCTGTACAATGAACGTATCTCTTCTCAGTACGCCCCGAAGTCCTTCTATTTCATCCATCTCTGTCCAGGATTCCGTATCAATACAGACTGCATTCATATTATGCTCATTATCAAACAGATAGATTCTGTCAGTATCCGGATCTTCCTGAACTACTAAATTGGTGTAACTCGAATCATCATTGGTAACATACTGATATACGGTCTGCCCATCTTCGATACGCATAATCTGGTATTCATCTATGCTTTCTTCTGTAAGTATAACAAGATAACGGTCATCTAAGATAAACTTCATATCCTTGATGGATTCCGCATTGATACCTGTTTCATACTCGTAAAGAACTCTTCCTTTCTCTGTATCATAGATTCGTATTTTTTTATCAAAGTCACAGGCAGCAAAGAGAGACTCTTTGTTTGCAACTGCCAGGACAGGAAATGATTTTTCTTTTGCTTCATTTTCTATCCTTAGCCATTTATCATCTTCCATAGAGTAAACAAGATAATAATCTGTTGGCGTACCTGTGATCTGCGAGACCTCTGTTTCTTCACTTTCCGAACAGCAAAGGATTACCATACCATTCTTTCCGAGGTTTATATTCTCAAAATCTTTCGCAGTATGATTTTTGCTTCTGTATTCGTTGACATCGGACAGTTGTATATTTCCTTCATAGGCAGAACCTAAACTATACTCTTTTCCTTCTTTCCAGATATGCATCTGATTTTCCTGCAGACACACAGATCTTATTTCTGATTCTGTAACAACTGTTCTAAGTTTCAAAGCAGATGCACGTTCCGGCAACAAATCTTCCAGGGCAATTAGCTGATGTGCCATCATATCATATATATAACGGCTGCTTACCAGGCAGCTTCCATCTTCACTTACCTGCAATTCATCTGTAACAAAATGAACTTCAGAATCAAATGCAAATCGATCTGTTATTTCTCCCTGCATATTGTAAAGTGTTCCGCTATTCTCATAATTGCCATCGTCTTTACTTTGGTTCTCCAAATATAAGAATCCTTTTTCCTTCGGAAGTACAAAGACTCGGCCATCCAGTGTATCATCGAATATAGCCGGCATTTCAAGAGTCTGTACCATATGATCACTTGAGATCCATTCATAAAGAACCACACTGTTGGCATCATCTTCCGGAATCAACACGAAGGGTTCCTGGCTGCTATGATCCCCCATCGCACTCTGTATCTTAAAAGTACATACAGTGTCATTCTCCCATTTATCCTCTTTTAATGGGGACAGCCACACTGCACATTTTTTGCCATTTTCCAATATCAGAACCAGTTTTTCTTTCTCAAGGAAATAGTAAACGATATTTTCTTCCATCTTTTCGGTGGAGCCTATCTGCCCACCTGTAATCCTGTCTAACTCTATGATCTGATTATTGTAGATAAAATAATTTCCCTCATCATAACTGATCAGATCCGGAATCTTATCATCTTGTAATTCAAAATCATATAACCTATGATACTGCCAATCAGAAGCCCCCTCTTCCAGGTATGCCAACTGGCAGGCTCCGTCATAGCCTGTGAAGACATTATGGTCGTATCCATAAATGTATATCAGAAAACCGCCTGCATAATTTCCCTTCGGAGACACATAATATAATTTTGATAATATGTCCCATTTGTCGCTCACAATATCCTCTCTCTTTATCCATGCAGTCCCTTCTACTTCTCCTGATAAGGGATCTATCTGGACTAAATGATATGACTTATTATGTACATCACACAATAATGCTGCATATGTCTGATTACTTTCTGAAAATACACCGTTTTCTGTAAAGGAACAATACAGGGAAAATGATACCGGAATCGTATCTGTTTTGGATATTTGCTTACCTGTGGCAACGTCAATAAAAGACAGTTTCTTAAAATAATTGTCACCGGTATTACTTTTCTTAGTCTCATATCCAATCGCAAGTATTTTCCCATCCTCTGACAGGGTAATCTGTTGGATTTCTCCCCAGATTTCATGATCTAATTCAGAATAATCCAGTTTCCATATTTCCTTTCCGGTGCTAAGAGAAAGCAATACTGCCCCATACTCTTTGCCTGCAAGTAAGACAGCCTTCTGTGACTCAATAAGATACATGGAGGACACCAGGTCTTCCTCATCATAATAAGTACTCGTTTCCTCTTTTACAACGAAAGAGGAATAACTCCAGACCAGTTTTTCAGACTGAAGATCATAACACCGTACATAACCATTTTCATCAAGCTCTACTATACATGATTCGTCCGTTGGAATGGCATATTTCCAGCTTCCGGCACTTAACTTCATTCTGTGCATTGCCTGATATGTGTCTTCCTCATACACATACAATGCATCCGTCAATGCTTTCTCTGCACTGGCAACATATGGTCGGTCATTCTCCTTTGAAGGCAGCGCAGAAAGTGCCATTTGAAGAGCGGAAGTTCTGTCGCCTTCCTTTAATTTTTCCCCGCTGCTGTAAGCAAGGGAAACAGATTCATTTTTCTGGGCTTCCCTCTTCTGCCTCCGCAGCACACCACTCATGTAAAAATTGTAAATGCCAAACAACATCACTGCTGCCATTACAGCCGCTCCAGAGATCAATCGTTTTCGGTCTCTGAGTTTCTTTTTCTCCAGGTCAAATTGTACATGAAACTCATCACTTTTCTGTTTCATATATTCTTCTATGATCTGGTGTGAAATCCGGTAATGCTCCATATCCTTAACAAGGAGCCCAAGTTTTTTCCACAAAATCTCCTGGACAATCTTGCCATACC
>JBJEMC010000017.1:0-3813 GCA_051879475.1 Muricoprocola sp.
CCGAAACACTGGAATAAGCTTGCCCTGGCTCCAATCTGGCTGCGCGACCGCTTCAAGGAACTGATCCGCCGAGAGACTGAGCATGCAAAAAATGGAGAAGAAGCCCACATTATCGCCAAGATGAATTCTCTCTGCGACCAGGAAATCATTGCCTGCCTGTATGAAGCATCTGCAGCAGGAGTAAAGATCGATCTGATCATCCGCGGCATCTGCTGCTTAAAGACCGGCATCCCCGGCGTCAGCGAGAACATTACTGTCAGATCTATCGTAGGAACGTATCTGGAACACGCCAGAATCTTCTACTTCCTCAATAACGGAGAAGAAGAATACTATATGGGAAGCGCAGACTGGATGCCCCGCAATCTCGACAAACGAGTAGAGATCCTCTTCCCAATAGAAGACGAGGCATTGAAAGAAGAAGTCGGTCATATTTTACAAATCCAGTTGGAAGACAATGTAAAGGCACATATCCTTCAGCCAGACGGAACATACGAAAAAGTAGATAAAAGAGGAAAAACTCTCCTCTGTGCCCAGGATTACTTCTGCCAGGAAGCCATAGCACGGGCACAGGTAGAAAAAGACCCTGTAAAGGACAGGATATTTATACCGGAAGAGCCGGTGAAGGATGAGTAAGACATTAATATAGTGTTGGGGAGGTGCAGCTATGCCATTTCTGAATGAAGACTATGAGAAAATGGAAAAAATCAATGGGATAATCTATAATATGTCTCCGTCACCAAGTTATCAGCATGGAGTGGTGAATGGTAATATCTATCGTATAATCGGAAGTGGCTTAAAGGGAACTTTGTGCCTGCCATTTATGGAGAATCTGGATTATAAATACGATGCTCAGAAAAGTGATGATTATGTAATACCAGATGTAATGATCGTATGCGATCGTAAACATTTGAAGGGTGGTTCCTATACAGGAGTGCCGAAATTTATTGTGGAGACATTAAGTCCAGCAACTGCTTTGAGGGATATGACTGTGAAAAAAGATATCTACCAGAATGCAGGAGTCAGCGAATACTGGATTGTTTCTCCAAGAGAAAGAGCAGTGCAGATTTATTACCTTGAGGGTGGAGTATATCAATTGACATACAGTTATATTCTTCAGGATGATAAGAAGGAAGCACATTATAATGCAGATACAGTAATAACGTTGAAAGAATTCCCCAATATTTCTATGACTTTAGAAGAAATGTTTGAAAATGTCGAATGGTGAAAGTAGCACTATTATTAAAAAATCAGAACCTTAAGAAAAACAAAAAAACTCTTCACAAATAAATCAAATTATGCTACCATGACAATAGGAGAAAATGTAGAAATAAAGAATTTGCATTTTTTCTGTCAACCGAAAGGAAATGATGCAGGATGGGAAATGGAAAATATGTTGCATATGTAGGTACATATACACATGGTTCCAGCGTGGGAATTCATGTATATGACCTGGATTTGGAGAACGGCTACATGACATTAAGAAATGTTGTTCCGGTTAATAATGCTTCTCATATGACAAAATCAACAAATGGAAAATATTTATATTCTATAGCAGATGAAGGTGTTGCGGTATTCAGTATCGATCAGAATACCGGAGACCTGACGTATATTAATAAAGTAGGAATTGACGGAATGCGCGGATGTTTCCTTTCTACGGATCAGCAGGGCAAGTTTCTCTTTGTTGCCGGCTATCATGACGGGAAAGCGACAGTAGTGCATACACACCGTGACGGACGTCTGGGAAGTGTGATGGATGGCATTTTCCATAAGGGACTCTTCAGTGTAGCGGAAAGAAACTTCCGTCCACATATCAGCTGTGTGAATCCGACTCCCGATGGTAAGTTCCTCTGCGTGGTAGATTGTGGAATTGACCACATTAACATTTATAAAGTAAATCCTGCCAATGGTAAGATGAAGCTTCTGGACATCGTAAGATGTGACCTGGAGTCAGGACCAAGGCTGATCCGTTTTGGAAAAGATGGCAGATTTGCCTATGTGAACTGTGAACTGAGCAATGAAATATTGGTTTATTCCTATAATGGAGAAGGAAAGATACCGAAGTTTGAACTGATCCAGAGGGTAGATTCCCGTATGGATAAAGAAGAAAGAGGATGCGCCAGCTCAGGACTTAAGATTTCTCCAAGCGGTAAATATCTTTATACATCCACCGCAGGAGACAACAGTGTAGCAATCTATGAGATTAACCAGGAGACAGGAATGCTCACTGAGATCTTAAAGCTCCCAATTAGCGGAAAGTATCCTAAAGATATCGAAGTCTTCCCGGATGAGAAGACACTGGTAGTATTAAATCATGAATCCAATGAGATACGTTTTTTCACAATTGATTATGAAAAGAAATTAATCATAATGAAGGGAAGGCCGATCAGCATTGAAACACCAAACTGTATTCTGATTTCAGAATTGGAAGGATAGAAGAAGGTGGATGTAGATAATTAATAAATGGAAATAAAAAGTATAAGACAAATACTTAACTTAAATTTTTTTTTGGGGGGGGGTATTTGTCTTATTCTTATATAAAGGGAGAATGGTATGATATCTTTTACAGATATACACAGTCATATTCTTCCGGGAGTGGACGATGGTGCCGAGACAATGGAGGAAACCATGGCAGTTCTGAAGGAAGCGAAGAGGCAGGGGGTTAGACGTATGATTGTCACACCGCATTATCATCCCGGCAAATATCAGGTGCCGGCGGAACAGGTATATGAGGTGTTGACAAAAGTACAATGGGAAGCTGCCAGAAGACAGATTGACATTAAATTGTATCCGGGACAGGAATGTTATTATTATTCCGAATTGGTTGAGCAGTTAGATGCAGGGAATGCGCTGACTTTGGCAGGAAGCAGATATGTATTAGTAGAATTTTCTGTTAACTGTGCGTACTCGAAAATGACATCAGGGCTGCTGGAATTGCAGCAAAATGGGTATATACCAATTGTTGCACATTTTGAGAGGTATGAGTGCTTGTGGAATGATGAGCGGCTGGCGGATCTGAAACAGAGAGGAATTCTGCTCCAGATGAACATGGATCAGCTTTTGAAGAATGATCATTTATTTAGCAAGAACATATGGAAGAGCAGGTTACTGGATGGAATCGTAGATTATCTGGGAAGCGATTGTCATGGCACACATTTCCGTCCATTAAAACTGGAAAAGAGTATGGCATGGATAGAAAAAAATGTAAGTTCTACAATGCAGCGCAGGATCTTACAATCAAATATTAGAAACATTTTATAGAAGATAAGAAAACAGGGGATGACAAATGGAAAAACAAATAACACAGAAAGAGTATGAATTAATGAATGCAAACTGGCAGAATGATATAGAAGCCGAAATCAATCTGGTAGAAGTCTTCTTTACTATATTGCATGGGTGGAAAGCCATTCTGATGGCAGTGCTGGTCGGTGCAGTTATTCTGGGATCATACCACAGTTTCTTTGTAAAATCATCTTATCAGGCAGATGTGAAGATTTTTATTACAAAGACAGATTCTGAAAACGATCTCAGCTATGCGGATGTACAGATCAGTTCTGCATTGACAGATGACTATACGGAAATTATTAAGAGCCGTACCGTTCTGAATATGGTAATTGAAGAATTGGGATTGGATATGACATATGAAGATCTTGAAGAAATGATTCAAGTAGAGAATCCGCAATCTACCCATATTATACATATGTTGGTTACCTGTGATGATCTGGAGATGGCAAGGGATATTGCAAATACTTTGTTGAATGTCAGCGTTGATCAGATTTATCAGATCGTGGGAAACAGCAAGCCGACAGTTTTTGA
>JBJEMC010000018.1:0-3807 GCA_051879475.1 Muricoprocola sp.
TTTCTGTAAATGCCGTTGACAAACGTAATGTTTCTTCCACCGGATAATTCTGAATTCCATTATAGAATACAATGAATTCAGGTGTGGGAATTGGAATCAATGTCGATTTATACCTATCTTTTACAGGAATTATTTTTTCATATTCCCGGGCAATGTACATAAGATGTCTCAAGGGAAGATTCGGGTTTACTGTACTCTGATGTTCACTCAGGACAATTCTCCGATTGTCCACCATAAAGGCGACATCATTTTTAAAGTTCATGAACAATACCTGATCCAATGTCACCATCTTGACCACTTCTTCATCTGTGTAATCGGTGCCAAATAATGCGTTGTATACTTCCAGCACATTTTTTCGTGCTGTTTCATCATATGTAAATAAATCTGTAAATACGCTGTCTTTGTGTTTTCTGTTTTCCTTTGCCATTCATTTCTCGCTTTCTCTTCGTTAATAATCGTATTTGTTCCAGCTTCGGAATGTTTGGCTTTTGTATTTCAGATTCTCTTTTGTATCTTCTCTCTGTTATATCTGTATTTTACCAAATACCTAAGAAAATGCAAGGTAGAAACAACATGGGGATGTGAATATTCCGCATCATAATGGTACCAGTTACAGTGTACTCATCAGTCTTATCAGTATCTGTTACCTTCAGTAATGCGGTAACCTTTTGCAGCCACATTGCCAAATCCTACGTAAAGCCAATCTCCAGAGAACTATCCTATGAATGAAACGTAATCTCTCACACCTTACAAGCATAACGTAAAAATCTGCCGCAAACCATTTTCAGTTTACGACAGAATTTTTCACTGTGATGATTCTTTCTATATTTAAGCCAAGGGGACATTCAAAAAACCGAGAAACTCCGTCCCCGTGGTTACATTTTTCTCCATAACACACTGACATTCGTATCTTATCCGTAAATTATAATCCCCGTCACCAGTCACCTAATGACGGGGCATTTTCACAAAACTATACCAGCACTTCTGAATCTTCTTGGATTTTTCGCACAAACTCTACGGATTTATCTAAGAGATCTGTAATGCCATCGCATCTTCATATATTTTTTAAATACCAAAATGCAATACAGCATTATTATTAAAATATGATGCCGTCATAAAATCCAGCAGTTTATGGCAATATTCTCTATCCTCTGTCTCCTCTGAAATGCCCTTCAAAAAATCTATCCAATGTATCAGTTCTTCCTTTTCATATACAGAAATTCCCCATTGATTAAATTTTATATCCGGTAACAATCTTCCATGAGCATCATATAAATTTTTTTGAATTACATCTTCTGGGATTTTCAAAACGGCACTTTTTTTAATTTGCCCCCGATTTATATACTCATATACATCCTCAGAATATAAGATTTTTTTGTTTGTTGGCTGTTGGACAGCCACAAATTCATGTAATAATGACATTTGTTCGCCTTTCATTGTCTGCCATAGCTTATAATTTTACCGGTGTTTTTACTTCCACAAATATCAATATACTTTCCATTTTTCTTCCAGCGGGTAACATTAGGGGTACTCCCATTTACTTTTGAACTCTTAGCCCCACTTAAATTACTCTTGAAATTTTTCGCACTTTATGCATATGAAACGATATTAGATGTACCAACACCAGAGCCGTGTTTTCCAAAATGATAATTTAAACTTGCAGAAGCAGACGAAAAACTTCCACGGTGCCACATATTCAGAAGTTCTGACGGTATATCCCTAAAGCCTTTCATCGTGCTGCTGCCGATGCTGTCCCCACCATCCGCTGCAACTGTATATACAGAAATATCCTCATGGCATTTTTTCATGTTGATATTTACAGTTTTCTGAGTAGTTCCTGGCTTCGCTTTTAAAACGGTTACGCTTTTCTTTGTATCTCCAATTGTAACAGTTGCAGTTATAGTGTCAATAGAATCCACACCAATATTTTTAAATTTTAGAATTACGGAAGTTGCAGTGGCATCAAAATCTATCAGCAATCGGTTTGGCAACAAATTTGCCCTTACTTTCGGAACATCACTAACTTCAGCCCTGCCTATGATCGCATTTTCGTAATTCTGATCATCAGCAGCAAATGAAGGAACCACACTAACCGTAAAAAACATCATTACTCACATTATAACTAAACTTAACCTTTTCATTACATTTTTCATGGAAATATACCCCTTTTATAAAATTTTCCAATAATATCCAGACACTCTAAGATTGCCTTACAAGTGTCTGGACATTTATTCCACATCCCGATAACCTATTAAATTGCTTCTGGTAAGAAAGAAACAACCTTATCGTCCGTATAGATTGCAAACGAATATACAGTTTCTCCATCCTCGTATTCCCTGACTCCCAATATCCCTATTACTGAAACATCATCCGAAAAAGTCAAATCGTAAGCCTTTGTACCTTTGTCGCTTACTTTCAAAGAGTATTTACCTGACCAGCTTTTTCCTTCTGTTTCATCTACAATTGAGATATTGGAATTTTCATCACATATGCAACTTACATTTTTATAGCTGTCTGCTACATTATCTTTGGAATTTGATGCTAAGATATTTCCATTCTCATCACTCACAAATTCCATCTGCCAATCAAAATCACTCAATCCTACTTCCTTAGTGGTAGTGCGGCATCCGCTTAACTTCTCTGCATCAATACATTCGCTCAGCCATCCATCGTATTCTCCGATGACTATTGGCTGGTCTGTTTCTGCCTCCGCAGCATAAGTTGTTGCAATATTTAAAGAAAATATCGTTGCCGCAATTAAAAATAATGACATAATCTTTCTTGTTTTTTTGAATACTTTTTTCATTAGATCTTCCTCCAAATCTTAGATGGTAGTGTCAAAACTACCTGTTTTTTTGTTGTTAAAATCTATTAAAAGCCTTGATTTTTAGGGAAATCTGCAATAAAAAGAGCATTGACCTCCCTTTTCTGGTATAATGTCTATCGCCAAACAAACATCCTACGAAAAGAGCCAATGCTCATGGACATTATACAATACTTACTCTCTGTTATTCAATATCTTTATCAGCAAAACTGCTGGTTAATCAACTTTATCTGCAAATACATTCCTCTTAAGCAATGGGCTTTTGATGATTCCCATTCTCCCAAATATCAGAAGTTCAAAATTGATGAACTCCCTCTTGTCACTGACTTCCGTCAAGACTGGACCTATAAGGAACTGATCCCTTACTACGAAAAACGTTATGGTAAGAAGATCCGTCCTGTCAGCCGCAGGTCAGAATGTGACATCCCCGACAGCTGTACATGTCCCCGTTGTGATGCTCCTAAACCTTTCCTTTACAAGAACAATGGTTCCAAAGGGCAGCTTTTGTGTAAGGTCTGTGATGCAAGATTCTCACCTAATGAAAGCCGTTTCTCCTCTGTGAAACTACGCTGTCCTCATTGTGGAAATACCCTGGTTCCCAAAAAAGATCGGAAACACTTTATTGTCCATAAATGTATCAATCCGAAGTGTCCGTATTATCTACACAATCTTAAGAAGGTCGATAAAGCTGACCTCGAAGAGAACTACGGAAAAAATAAATACAAACTGCATTACATCTACCGTGAATTCACGATGGATTTTTTCAGCATGGATTTAAATACCCTTCCGAAAAATGCCTCCTCCCTGAAGTTCCGTAAACACGACGCACATGTCATGTCCCTCTGTCTGACTCTTCATGTCAACCTCGGGCTTTCCCTGCGCAAAACTTCCCAGGCATTGAAAGATCTCTACAACATCAGCATTTCCCATCAGCAGATCGCCAACTACTGCAAGACTGCCGCTATCTGTATCAAACCCTTTGT
>JBJEMC010000019.1:0-3768 GCA_051879475.1 Muricoprocola sp.
TGTCTCAAATCGTGCAGCCGTATCCGCTTTACACCACTTTCTTTAATTCCTCGCTGCATTTCATGCTCGAGATAATATTTTGTAATGGGAAACAGCCTGTCGCCCTCCTGCAAATCATATAAACTATCCATATAATCCTTGATATCTGCAGCTAGAAACTCCGGAATAGTAATCACTCTCTTGCTCTTCGGCGTCTTTGGTGGAGTAATCACATCTTTCCTGCCAAGACGCTGATAAGATTTTGTGATAGAAATCGTTCGTTTTTCCAGATCAACATCTTTTGAAGTCAAAGCCAGCAGTTCTGCTTTTGTCAATATAAGACTAAAAAAAATATGTTTTTCTTGCAAAAAGCACCGCCAGTTTTCCCTGGCGATGCTCCTGCAAATAATTACTCATCTTTTTTCTCATTCACATCTATGACTTTACTCTTATCTCCCACAAAGAAAATATCATCCATTTTCCAGATGATCTCTATTCTTCCGCCGCCATAGACATACACTTTATCAATAATCTTGTACAGCACGTTTTTATCAAAAGACTGTAATGCTGCAATATCATTCAGCTCTGCCTGTTTCGCTCCTGCTTCCTCAATCTTTTTCCGGGCTTCTTCAATTTCATTTTCAATCTCCGGAATACACTGATCAATTTCAGCAATGCGTTTTGTTGTTATCTCCAGCTCTGAGATATACTGGTCTTTCGTAAGACTTCCCATTCTGTAATCAGAATATAATTTCATCTTTCTGGATGACAGACGCTTCTTTTCGCTCGCCAGAGTAGAGAGCTTTTCTTCCTGAATAGATGTTTCCAGCCACACTTTTTTCTTCTTTTCCAGATTATCTGATATAAACCGAACCATGTTTCTGGCACAGGCTAAAACCGTTTCCTCCAATTCCACTTTGTCCATCTTGCTGTTGGAACACTCTGGAAGTCCGGTCATGTGTGCTTGTGGACAGCGATACGATTTACCAGATCCTGTTAAGTCCAACCGTCTACCACATGATGGACACATCAAAATTGCATGACTTTTTTTCTTTGGTTTGTATGGACGTTTTTCTTTTGAAAATGCCATCTCATTCGCCTTTGCAAATAATTCCTCTGACACGATTGGTTCATGTGTTCCTTCTACAATAATCCAATCCTCTCTGTCATTTTTGGCAAGTTTGGTACTTCCAGTTACTGCAACTCTTTTTTTACTCCACACAGTTTTTCCCAGATAGACCTCATTTTTTAACATGTCTGAAATGGTTGTCTGCGACCATAGCTTTTTTTCTTTCTCTATGGCGCAAGTAATCTTGATACCTTTCTTCTTCATATACTCCCTGCAAGTCATTACGTTATGCTCATTAAGGTATCGTGCTATATGGGGCTTTTTCACTCCATCTGCAGCCATCGTAAACACAAGCCGTACAATCTCTGCTGCTTCTGGATCAACAATCAGATGATCCCAGAGATGAGTTGGTCGCCAAACTGAATGTCATCTTTGGGATTTTTTATTTTCAGTTACAAGAATAGAATATACAAAAAAGACTACCTCGGCAAGAGATAGCCTTAATATAAGAGAAAAAAGTAAATCAAGCCATCGTCACAGGGTGACGATTTGGTTCAAATTAATTTCTGCTCCACAGATTGCACATTTATTAGCCATAATTCCTTCTCCCTTCCTACTATGTTACCGGATTCCCGGCAAATTCATTTTCTTCTGATTATGATGTTTTCATTGCTTTCATTACCCATTTTGCATTGTTTGCCCGGAAGCTATAACCACAGAACGAACAGCAGTTATGTTCATCCGGTATGAAATTGGCACCACAGGATGGACAATCCTTTTCCTTAAAA
Source organism: Muricoprocola sp. (assembly GCA_051879475.1). Taxonomy (GTDB): domain Bacteria; phylum Bacillota; class Clostridia; order Lachnospirales; family Lachnospiraceae; genus Marvinbryantia. The sequence continues at coordinate 1,837 of JBJEMC010000019.1, forward strand.
AATACACCGTCCGTTTTCCTTCTTTCCGGATATCTTGCCCTTTGCAAAACGAGGGTTTTCTTTATTTTCTTCGTATATGGTTTTCCTCTTTCAGGAAGGTAGGTCTCCGTTCCATATACCTTCACTGTTATTTCCGTTGTCTGGTCCGTATGAACCACTTTTTCTAATACAATAGAACCGACTCCATAATCCATCAGCGCTTCATCACTTACTTCTTTATAAAGTGCTTCATTGATACACGATCTCAGATAATTTTCCGAATATCTGACGATTTTCTCCGACAGTTTTTCCTGTTTTTCTTCCCTTGTTCGAAAGAATCTCGCAATTCCCAGAAGTATAAGCAGTGTAACAATTACACCTACGGTAAGAGAAACATCTGCATCTTTGATCAGATAAAGACATAGGGTCAGACATAAGAACATGACACCTGAGTAAGCAAGCAATAACAGTCCGTATTGCATATTTGCACCCATCTTCTCATAGATTTCAAATACTTCTGTCTGCCAGTCATAGAATTCACTTTGTATCACACCGCCACAATATGGACAGATGACCTGCTGACTGCTCAGCTCCACCTCAGCTCCACAGGATGGACAGGTGATCTTCCCTTTATCGGAATAAAATTCCTTGTTCCTGCCCTGACGAACCGAATGACGAATGTGCCTTGACTGAAGAATCCGAAGGTAACTGTTTTTCCGATAGATCTGATGTACTATTTCATCATCTTGAGGAGAAATCAGACGTTCCAGAGAACTACACTGCAAGATAGACTCCCTCCACTCCCGTCCGTCATCATTCCATCTTTTGAAATTATTTTTCGGAAGCGGTACAACGTCCGTCACCCGGATATCCCGGCAAAGCTTACGCTTTCCCAGCAGTTCCACCTGATGAACCATCTTTCTGCGGAATGTAAGATCCATTCTCTTTGGAAGATAACTCATATCTGCTTTTCCAAGCGGAAGTAACACATTTTCAAAGGAATCCTTGATGTCCTTCTGAAGCCTTGCCCCTTGCATCGGAGTTTCGCGCTTTGCAAGCATTCTTTTCATTTTTGCTTTTTTCAAATTCTCCGGCATAAACTGTTCAAAGTCTATGTCAATGATTTTTTCAGCAATGGCAAACGCACAGATTATGGTAGTTGCAAACGCAAGCAGCATCGCCTCTGATAAGCCCATATCCATCCCTCCTCATCTGTCAGACTATCTGGTCTCCCCATGTTCCTCTTGTGCCTTCTCCTTCTCCTTATTCTTACCGAATATTTCGTGGATTAGGAAGATGGAAATAAGAATGCCTACTTTGTTTCTTCCTCGGAATCCTCTAATGTCGCCTTAAAGGAACTCAGGAAATGCATATAGTCCTCGCTGTCAACAAATTCCTTCACATCTAAGTCTTCACACTGAAGACCTTTTCTAAAATTCACCTTCACTGCATAAACCATATTTTTATCAGATGGTTCCGTAAGCACTAATCGTATCTCACACTCATGAATCTCATCTGCTTTTCCCCAGTCTCTAAATACCTTAGATCCTTTGTAATCGCCAATCGTAATATGTTCAAAATCACTGAAACCTTCTCCGTAGTAATCAGCCTCACGCACTACAGTAGAACTTTTCGAATTCTCGTGGAAATATACAATTTCGATTAACGTATCGTTCTCTTGATTTTCAAGTTCTAACGTGTTTGTATCTGACGTTTTTTCCTGATAGCCTAACTCCTTGGCAATCTCAAAACTGATCGTTGCGTCATCTTTCTTATGTGTATAAGTATCTACCTCTTTTTTATATCCGTTACCTTTTGCATTTCCCTCTTTCGAGCCACATGCACAAAGTCCAACAAGTATAACCGCTATCAGAAATACCGATAAACTTCTATATGTTTTCATCATGTTCCTTTCTCCCATTCCATGCTTACAGTCTTCTACCTTCTTTTTCT
>JBJEMC010000020.1:0-3724 GCA_051879475.1 Muricoprocola sp.
GTTTGAGTCTTATCATAATTTACAGGGTTCTCAAACCTCAAATAGTTCTCTCCGAACCCTCGCTGATGGGTAATCAGTGTAAATTATTTTTTGATAATACAGTTGTCTCTATCAATAATGTAAACAATATCATCTTCTTGCTTCTGACTTTCCAGATTATCGATCAGGAACAAATTAATTTTATAATATTGTGCCATTTTCTTTAACTCGCTGATATCAGCCAAATCCAAATAGCTTTTTACATTTACCAGGATTATAACACGTTTCTTCAGTAATAACGACATTATTTTTATGTACTCTGTCAATTTTTCTACCAATGATAAATATTCTGGATTAATTCTCACATCATATATCTTTAGAAGTTTTGTTGTATCCAGATTCAAATCAAAAGAAATAGAATCATACGCCAGTTCTGCCGATATCTTTTCCAAATAACAAAGAATTTTTGAATTAATTTCTGCCTTTTCTAAAACATAAAAATCCTCAGACTTTGTCAATTCTGAATATAATTTATTGAGAATCTGTCGACTATTAAAATCAATCCCAAAGAAATCTACAATTATCTCAATGGATTTATCAAACTTCATTTCTTTGCCCTGATCAGAAAAAACAAATGAGCCTTCTTCTCCATTACCCATTGCCTTCAGATCAGATACAATTTTCCCCATCATGAAAGGATTTTCCACGACCAGATGGAGTGTTTCATTTTCTTTCCACTGTAAATCCATAAAATATTCTGCATTTACACATCTCATAAAAAGACCAACCTTTCATCCGTGTCTAAAACACCATTTGATGTATTTCCTACAATACATTCCATTCTTGCATACTGCTTTTCCGTAATCCGAAGCACTTGCACCAATCCATCATCTGGCTTATTCTTTTTCACATTTTCAATGATTGAATCTGCTGCCGTTGCATTCGGAGCAAGCTTGCAGTAAATACTCTCCTGCATCATCAAAAATCCTGATTTTAAAAGGAATTTTCTAAATCTCTCATATTCTTTTCTGCCCGCATAAGTAACCACGGGCAGATCGAACATTACCAGTATTCTCATATATCTATAACTCATTTTCAAAAAATTTTATCTGTGATACATCATGGTCATTTAAGGCATCAAACACACTTCGTACATAAATTCGGATGGCATTGGGTACATATTCCCTTCTTCCATCAATCAACACTTCTTCATTTAACAAACGCAGTACCTCATGTTTTTCTTCTATCTCAAATTTTTCAGGTTGAAGATAATATACCTTTCTATCAACAAGAACACGAAACGGCTCCATCAGATCCGATCCCAGATTAAATTGATTGAACATATTATCATGGAACAGTCCTACTTGTGTAATATATCCATTCGAAGTAATCTCTCTATTGAATGCAGATAAAATAATACTATATCCATAATTCAAAGCTGCATTTGTCGGACATTCTTCTGCTCTTGTAAAAGACTTACCAAACAACGCATTGAAATAAACCTTAGCAGCATGTCCCTCTCTGTTTGTTTCATCACCAAAAGCAATTTCCTTTACATATTCTTTCAACATACCTGCCTCAGCTTTTTCCAAAGATTCCAGAAATCTGGCTTGATTTCTTATTTTTTCAGAAACAATTTCAGTCCAAATAACAGTCTTTTCTTCCCTGGACCATTCCATCTGGTGTCTGATTTTTGCACTTGTATCATGTGCTCCATAATATGCAAGAAGCTCACTGGATGGATTTCTTTTCTCATCACAGAAAATCACCTTGGTTTTATTCTTTATCAATTCACTCAGCAAATACGCAGTCAGTGATACTGCTGTATTTTCTATAATCAGTGTTTCAATCTCATTTATATGGATTTTAGTTGTCTCGGTACCTCTGACAACTAAAAATCCCAACTGATAATCCAGCTTTGCTGTATTAGATATTACAATCGTTCTCCAACTCATACTGTTAAAAGATCTGTTTCCTTCCTGTATAATCCTGCTGGTGAAATAGAAATCAGCTTAAATTCATCCTGATCAGATATTTTTTTATTTAAGGTTGCTACTCCTGCCTTCTTTGCTTCTCCTATTAATTGTAAATCCACACCACTATTCGTTGAATTAAGTAAGAGAATTTGCTTCAGTACATAAATCTGTTTCGCTATTGATAATGCTTCAAACTTTGCCTTCTTACACTGCAATTTCTCTCCAATTGGATTTGGACGCTTTTGGTATGCCGAATTACAATACTTATCTGTTAACACATCATAAAGATTCATATTTTGCAATTTTGAAATATCTGTTTTCTCATCAAAATACGTATCAGACACATCATATTGATCAAAAGCAGAAATCTTTTTAATATATTTTACAGATTTATAATCTAGTTTCATTTCTGTGGCATTTAATACCAGCAGCTGTGCACCACTCCTACCGGTTAAGTACAATTCAAATCCATTCACTTTTATTAATGAATACATTTTTATCCTTTTCATTCGGATACTTGGTTCTTTTAATCCCAGTGTATCCATACAATACTGCTCCATTTTTTTCACTGTATTCAATTGGTCTTTCAAATATAATGGCATCGCCTCCAGTGTTCTAATACGATTCTTTTTGTAAGTATGCTCCACCAGAAAGAAGTATGCTCCTGTGTACTTTTTAAATCCACCATACTTACAAACGTCAGAGATTCTTTCATCTGTTGTTTTTGCAGACATATATCCTTCTCCTCTAACTTTTGCTGCATCTGCTGCCGGATAAATTGTTTGGTCAGCGATTCCCCCATGTTCTTCATAATTCATTCTGGTAACTAACGGTGACTGTTTTGCAAGCATCTTTCGAACCGTTGTAATACTTACATTGCCCTTTGTGATCCAGGCATCTACATCTCCCCGAGATACTGGATACTCAAATACTTTATCCATGTGGTATTTATGATTTTCCGGATTTCTCATCGCTTCTTTCAAAAAATTCATAGGATTTCCAGTGAATTTCGTATAGTAAACATTTCCTACCACAATATTCAAATATGCGTCATGTGCATGATGAAAATTATTTACATCTCTACATTTTAGCAAATCAAACTTGTGCCTGAAATCGCTTACATTTCCTGCTTTAGAATAAATTACTTTACTGTCTGGAAAAGATTGTTCAAACAAATTTGTAATCGCCTTCGTGCCCTGTCTTGTTTCCACAATCTGACGATTAATAAACGCAGCTCGTTCCTCTGGTTCAAAAGTAGTGCTTCTGGTTAATCGTTCAAATTTTTCTTTGGTAATAAAATTTCCTTCCAACAGTGATTTCCACCATCCAAACTGTCTTTTTCTTATCTCGCTCTCAATCGGGAATACATTGCTCTTATGATTGTTCAATTGTTTTTTTACAAGAACCATATTATTTTCAATACTGTCATCTTTTACAAAGCACTGCGGATAGATGTGATCAATATCATACAAATTATCATTAAATAAATCACCTATTTCAATCTGTTCCCCAGAATACATACACTTTCCTTTTTGCGTATAGTATAAGTATAATTTCTTGCTGCGGAATTTTCTTTCCTCTGTATCCTCAATTTCCTTAATCCAATCTCTGCTTTCGTTTTTACATGCTTTATAAAGATCCAGGAATTTTTTCTGTCTGCTTATTGTTCTCTTCTTTTCATTCTCTCCTTTCTGATCTCTCGCCATTTCTACGAAGATTCTTTCCGGTGCACTTCCAAGGGTTTTCGTTATTTCGCGCACAACAAGGAT
>JBJEMC010000021.1:0-3708 GCA_051879475.1 Muricoprocola sp.
CGGAAAAGGTCTTCGTACTACCATTTCTCTGGAAGGATATTACGATAAGGTACTTGCAAATTTCCTTCAGATTAACATTGGAAAACTGTCAATTCCTGTAGGAACACTGCTCGTATTTGCAATTCTTGCTTTTGCAATGTGGGCGTTTTTACATACAAAGACCGGTACTGCTATGACAGCAGTAGGATCAAACCCGGTATTTGCAAAGGCTGCAGGCGTAAACGTAGATAAAATGCGTATGCTTTCTGTTGTTATGTCAACATGGCTTGCGGCAATCGGTATTCTGATCTATGAACAGGGATTTGGCTTTATTCAGCTTTATATGGCTCCATTCTACATGGCCCTTCCGGCAGTATCCGCGATCCTGATTGGCGGAGCTACGGTAAATAAAGCATCTCTTGTCAATGTAATTCTTGGTACATTCCTGTTCCAGGGTATTGTTACTATGACACCAACTGTTATGAATTCAGTCATCCATATGGATATGAGTGAAGTAATTCGTATCGTAGTATCCAACGGTATGATTCTTTATGCATTAACCAGAAAAACGGAGGGGACAAAATAATGAATAAGAAAACAAAACCATCCTTTAATCCTCTTGAATTTCTGAAAAACAACAGCGTACCAATGATGTTTGTCCTGATCTGTGCGGTATGTATCCCGATTTCAGGATTTTCACCAAGTTACCTGCTTAATGAGATTGTAACCCGAATGGGAAGAAACATTTTCCTGATCTTAAGCCTTTTGATTCCGATTATGGCTGGTATGGGTCTGAACTTTGGTATGACGCTTGGAGCCATGGCTGGAGAGATTGCTTTGATCTTTGTGGCAGACTGGCAGATCTGGGGAATCCCTGGTGTTGTACTTGCCATGATCCTTTCCATTCCATTTTCAATCATTCTTGGTCTGTTTTGCGGTAAGATCCTGAACATGGCAAGAGGACGTGAGATGATCACGAGTTATATCATCAGTTTCTTTATCAATGGTATCTATCAGCTGGTTGTTTTGTATATGATGGGCAAAGTGATCCCAATCAAACATGCAAGCGTAAAACTTCCTCGTGGATATGGTATCCGTAATACAGTAAGTCTTTTAAATATGAGACAGAGCCTGGATAATCTCCTTGCTATTCGTATTGGCGGCGTAAAGGTTCCTGTTCTTACATTTATTATCATTGCATTCCTTTGTCTCTTTATCGTATGGTTCAGAAAGACCAAACTTGGTCAGGACATGCGTGCAGTAGGTCAGGACATGGAAGTAGCAAGAGATGCAGGTATCAATGTTGAAAGAACAAGAATTATCTCTATCGTAATGTCAACTGTACTTGCCGGATTTGGTATGATCATTTACCTTCAGAATATGGGTAATATTGCAACATACAGTTCTCATTCACAGATTGGTATGTTCTGTATCGCAGCGCTTCTGGTAGGTGGAGCTTCCGTTGATAAGGCGTCCATTGGAAACGTATTTTTGGGAGTAATCCTGTTCCATACTATGTTCATTGTTGCTCCTTCAGCAGGTGCAAAGATTACAGGTGATTCTATGATTGGTGAATACTTCCGTGTATTCGTATCATATGGTGTTATCACACTGTCTCTGATTATGTATGAAACAAAGAAACGTAAAATGAAGAGCAAAGCAGGACAGACTCTTGAACAGGCTCAGAAAGAAGAGGAGGAATAAGACGTGAAATCAAAAAGACAGATTCTTTTTATCAGCGCCACCATTCTTCTTCTGATTGCGATTGCTGGATGGATGATGGTAATAGGCCGTGGTCATACTGTATATTTTGATAACAAAACAATTGAGTATGATGGACAGACTTATGAGGCACCATATAAAGTTACAGTTTATGTAAATGGAGAAAAAGCAGCAAAACTGAAAGAAGACGAAAGAGGGATGTCTACCTGGATTGGTCAGAACTTCAAGATGGAACTTGAGATCAATCAGAATAAGGATGATGAGGATGTCATCGCATCCTATTCTGTAAAACTCCCTTATAACATGGATGGTGTCATTATAAATCTTACAGGACTTCTTGCAGAATTGCCGGAAGAAGCGTATATTTCAGAATTTATTTCTACAACTCCGGAAGAAGTGGAAGAGGAAGACATCGTAACAGATGAATTCGGTATTCCGGAAATGGATATGGGAGATGGAGAAGAAGTGGAAGTACCGGAAGAATAAATAGTATTCACTCGGATACTTTGGAAAAATTAAACATGATAAACCAGACCCGCATATATTGGCAATTCCAGCGCAAACTTACATAGTACAGTTTGCTTACGGAATACTGGTATATGCGGGTATTTGTTTTCTATTTTCTGTTCACTTCATGTTACAGTTCAGGTGCTACTGTTCCGCGAGGTGTTTTGCTTGGCAAAACCCGAGGTCTGCAATGAAAAAGCCATCACCGAAGGTGATTTGCATGGCTTTTTCATCGTTACTGGAACGTACGTGAACAGTAACCACTTTATTTTGATAACAAATAATTCCCCACTATCTATATTGTTAAAATCATGATAAAATAAAGTATAATTGTTACAGTTCAAGTGCCACTGTTCCGCGAGGTGTTTTACTTTGTAAAACCCGAGATTTGTAATGAAAAAGCCATCACCGAAGGTGATTCTGCATGGCTTTTTCATCGTTACTGGAACGCATGTGAACAGTAACGAATGAAAGGAATTATCATATATGAATGTGTTTGATATTATCGGCCCTGTCATGATCGGTCCATCTTCCAGCCATACGGCGGGAGCCGTGCGTCTGGGCAGAGTGGCATGGCAGATCCTGGAGGATAGACCGGTAAAAGCCGTAATCGAGCTGTCAGGATCATTTGCACAGACATACAAGGGGCACGGAACAGATAAAGCATTGATTGCCGGAATCATGGGGATGGATTCCTATGATGAAAGGATTCGGTGTTCGCTGGAACTGGCCAGAGAGCAGGGACTTGAGTATGAGTTTCAGAAAGTAGATATACCGGATGCACATCCGAATACTGCGAGAATTTTTCTTTACGGAGAGAGCGGAAAAACAGCAGATATCCAGGGAGCTTCTGTAGGAGGCGGAAACATTCTTGTGGAGAAAATGAATGGGATGGATGTGGCTTATACCGGACAGAGTACAACGATCCTTGTACGGCATTATGACAGACCGGGAGCAATTGCTGCAGTGACCAATTTCATGGCATATTCTGGTGTGAATATCGGGAATTTCCGATTATCCAGACAGAAAAAAGGCGGCGAAGCGATCATGACGATTGAAATTGACGGAGAGGCACCTGATAGACTTCCAGAGCAGCTGAAGGTACTGCCTCATGTGATCAGTGCAATGATTCTGAAAGTGATATAGGAGAGAATATGGAGTATTTGACAATACAGGAACTGGTAGACAAAGCGCAGAAAGAAAAAAAGAGTATTGGAGCTGCAGTTTTGGAAGATCAGGCAGTGCAGATGGAACAATCTGAAGAAGTGGTGTTTACACAAATGAATGAAAATCTTCTCGTTATGGAGAAAGCAGTAGAGAGCGGCATGGAACCGAATCTTCGTTCTACTTCCGGGCTGACTGGAGGAGATGCATATAAGATGCAGCAGTATGCTAAAAAAGGCGGAATCAGCGGCAGCTTTATGACAAAGGCAATGGCGAGAACATGTCCATATCCTTATCGTTTTGAGCAAATCGTTAGGCGGCTTTGCCTGTCTGCTG
>JBJEMC010000022.1:0-3707 GCA_051879475.1 Muricoprocola sp.
CGCTTCGGTCGGTGCTAAACGAATGCCACTGGCATTCAGCACCCTAAATTTTTTTAAAAAAGTGCGGTATGGTATGGGAGGAAGGAGGAAAGCTTCATGGATGAGAAGGAAAGAATGAATACCGAGGAATATGAAGAACTGGTAAAAGAAGTGGAAGCAAACAGCCCATACAAAAGGCTGCCTTCTGCGAAAAAGAAGTGGATGAGCGTTTCTGAGATGGGTGAGCTCCTGGGGCTTAAAAAGACGGACCGTTATTGGCTGGTACATAAAAACTTTTTTAAGACGAAAGAAATTGCCGGAAAGATGCGGGGCAATATTGAGAGCTTTGAAAAGTGGTATGCAAACCAGATCAAATACCATAAAGTCACCGGCGAAGAACCGGGAAAGGAATTGAAAGAATGGTCCTATTCTGTTCCGGAGCTTGCAGAAATAAGCTGAAACTGAATGGTGGAGACATTAAGGCAGTCCAGGGAGATTCCGGACATGCCCAGGTCAGCATGGTTACAGACGTATATTCCCACATCCTGGATGATGACCGAAAGAAAAATGCAGAGCTGTTTGAAGAAGCATTTTATGAGAAGAAAGATCTGGATCCGCAGATGCATCCAAATACAGCACAAAATACGGTGGCGGTTCCGGAAGGCGTGGATGCAGAACTGCTTGCGAAAGTGCTCTCCAATCCGGAGATGGCGGCACTGCTTACGTCACTGGCGAAGACGATGAAGTAATGGAAGTTGCATAATAAAATGAAAATATTTGCAATTACCAATATTTTCGTGGTAAACAAAAAGAGATTATGTTATACTGATTTAGTCAAAGTTAGTAATAATAGTGATGAGCGTTTAGGAGAAAATAACATGGATGTATGCTATAACAAGCTGTTCAAATTATTAATTGACAAAGGAATGAAAAAGACGGAATTTGCTAAAGAAGTTGGAATCAGTGCGAATACACTGGCTAAGTTATCCCATAACGAAAATGTTTCAATGGATATTATTGTTCGAATCTGCAGAAAAATGAATTGTACAGTTGATGAAATATTGGATATACTTCCAGAGTCTATGAATTAAAAAGGGATATATATTGATCCTGGGAAAGGAGTTTTCGTATGTTTTTAAATTCAATCGTACTCCATAATTTCAGACGATTTGAAAAATTAGAAGTTCATTTTAGAAATCGTTTATCTGTTATTGTCGGTGGAAATGGTACAGGAAAATCGACGATTTTGGAAGCTGCAACAATTGCAGCCGGAACATTAACAGCCGCTATGGATGGCTTAACAAATTATGGAATAAAGAAAGATGATGCACATTGTAAATATTTTGATATAGGAAGTGTTGTGGATGTTCAACCACAATTTCCTGTGGAAATATTTGCTGAAGGCACTGTGAATGGGAAAAATATCAATTGGGCAAGAACGCTGAATTCTGCAAAGGGGCGAGGCAGTCTGGCGAATGCGAAAGAACTCACCGAGATTGCAACAGAATATCAGGAACGAATGAGGAATGGTGATATCAGTTTAAAACTGCCTATTATTTCCTATTATGGGACAGGGCGTTTATGGGATCAGCATAGAGAAAAAAAGAATGATACTTTTGAGAAGAATACCAGGAGCAATGGTTATATTGATAGTCTTGATGGAGCTGCAAACGACAAATTAATGATGAAATGGTTTCAGAAGATGACAATTCAACAGTATCAGAGAAATCAGTCCCTTCCTGAATTTACTGCTGTTTGTAAAGCAATGGAGCAATGTTTCCAATCTGTTACCGGATACTCAGATGTAAAAGTCCAATATAATTTGGATACAAAAGAGATTGATGTAATATATAAGGATCTAAAGGAGAACTATGCACGTATACCGATGACGCAGTTAAGTGATGGTTACCGGTGTACGATCAGTTTGATTGCAGATATTGCTTATCGTATGGCAATTTTAAATCCTCAGTTACTGGATCATGTTTTAGAAGAAACAGAAGGGATTGTTTTGATTGATGAAGTGGATCTTCATTTGCATCCATCATGGCAGCAAAGGATATTAAAGGATCTTTTATCAATTTTTCCAAAAGTACAATTTATTGTTACTACACATGCACCTGCGGTGATTAATTCTGTAGATAGTGATAGCCTGATTATCTTAAAGGACGATGAAGCTATCACAGCACCAGATGAAACCTATGGAAAAGATGTGAATACGATCCTACGGGAAATTATGGAAGTATCTGAACGACCTCAGGATATTAAAAAATTATTTGGTGAGTTTTACGAATTGTTAGATGCAGAGGATTATGCAGAAGCAGAGAAAAAAGTGAATAGTTTAGAAAAAGTGCTTGGAAATAACGATGCCGAAGTAAATGCCTGCCGGGTACGATTGGAATTAGAACAATTATGAGGTGGCCGTTATGATAGAAATTAAGAAAGGCAGAGAGCCAAAAGAATTGGTTGAATATCGACAGTCACCGGAAGCTTCCTATGAAAATATGGATAGTAATTTGAAAACGATTGTCTTAAATCAGCTAATGCGGGAACAAGGTCACCTTTGTGCTTATTGTATGAGACGCATTCCGGAAAAAAGAAAACTCCCTATAGGTGTGTCTGGTGCGACAATAGAGCATTGGTTTCCGAGAAATCCGGAAAGCGGCGAAGATTATGGACAGGGATTGGATTATCGGAATATGTTGGCGGTTTGTTCGGGAAATCGTGGTTGCGGAGACAAAAGGAATTTAACCTGTGATGCAAAAAGAGGAAACGATGAGCTTACGGTAAATCCATGTGATCCGGAGACATTACACAGCATTACATATTCACATAATGGAAAGATTAAATCCACAGATCCACGAATTGAGGAGGATTTAAATAAAAGATTAAATCTGAATTCGGAAGCTGTTTCTTTACCAGAAAATCGCAAACAGGTGCTGGATACTTTGATTATGAGTATTAAAGAAAAACATCCATCTGGTGATATAAAACCGTATTGCAGAAGAAAACTGGAACAGATTAAAGCAATGGATGATGAAAAAATTCCGTTTGTTGGGATATTGATATGGTGGCTGGAGAAGCATTCTTAATGCGGCGAATTGTTGGAATCTCCTTCATTTGACAACAAAATGATGGAGATAATATTGAAATGAAGGAGATTATAGGAAGATGTTGCCGAACCGGCAACTGAATGTCGCTGTAATTAAATCGTTTGTCGTGGTCGAAACCCCGTAGACAAATCTCCAATAACGGTGTATAGTAATAATAGAAATCTGGTCAATAGAATATTCATGTAATCAGGCAGAGCCAACCTCGAAAATCCTGCGGATTTCCTCGGTGTGTGGCTTCGCCAAATAGAACTACAAAAAATGTCTCTTGTGAGCGAGCTCACAGATCCATTTTTATGTATTTCTGCTTGGCTCTGCTGATTACATATTGTTTATCATTCCCGCTTGTAAGGGGATGGTAGCCGTAATATGATGGCTGTCAGTGATAACAGAGCTGTCCCCGAATGTTAGCAGTTGCAAAGAATCTGCTAATTTTCAGGTCTTATCTGGTCTTGACAGAAAGGGTATTCAGATTACCAGAATTTGACTCGGAAACAAAAAATATAAAGCATAAGTCTATGTGTTTTTAAGCAGTTTTTTACGTGGATTGACAGCCCAACGGTGCTCTCCTAAGCGCTAGTTGTGGGTTCGATTCCCGCAGGGAACGGTAGAAAAAGTGGT
>JBJEMC010000023.1:0-3694 GCA_051879475.1 Muricoprocola sp.
AATCGCCTGAACATCCTGACGGGCAAAATATTCTTTTGTCCCATAATTTTTCGGAAGTGCCACGTAATCCTTCCGGAAATCCATGTCAGGAGTATTTGTGATGACAACATGTGGTTTCATTCAGATGCCTCCCTGGTAAACGATAAGAATAAGTTAAGTATAGCGGATAATCTGCTAAAATGCTACAAAAAATTGCAAATGAAACTTTCCGAGATAGAGGTTTACGAACCGGACAAATTCTACTATAATGAATAAGACTTTGCCGGTACTATAAAGCACCGACGTAACAGAATATTTGGGAAAATGGCAGCAGGGCTGTGACTCCCTTGACGGAAAAGGAAGGAAAGATTTATGAAATATATTGAGAGCTTTCGTGAAGGTGACAAGATCAACGACATTTATCTGTGCAAATACCGTCAGTCCGCAGTGGCTAAAAACGGAAAGGCTTATGAGAATGTGACACTTCAGGATAAGACAGGAACCATCGATGCTAAGATCTGGGATCCCAGTTCTTCAGGCATTGATGAATTTGAGGCGATGAATTACGTTTGGATCACCGGTGATGTGACCAGTTTTCAGGGTACGCTGCAGCTGAATATTAAGCGGGCCAGAAAGGCAGATGAGTCTGAGTACAGACCGGAGGATTATCTGCCGGTCAGTGAGCGGGATCTGGATGAAATGTATGCAGAACTGATGAAGTATATGAGTAAAGTGGAAAATCAGTATCTGAAAAAGCTGATCGCCATGTATTTCGTTGACAATAAAGCATTCATCGAGGCTTTCAAAAAACATTCTGCCGCCAAGACCGTTCATCACAGCTTTGTAGGAGGGCTGCTGGAGCATACCCTGGGCGTGGTAAAGCTGTGTGATTATTATGTCAAAAATTATCCTTATCTGAACCGGGATCTGCTGCTGACCGCAGCACTGTTTCATGATGTAGGAAAACTGAAGGAGATCAGCAATTTCCCGGAGAACGATTATACCGATGACGGACAGCTGCTGGGCCATATCGTTATGGGAAGCGAGCTGGTAGGATTCGGATGCCGCCATATTCAGAATTTCCCCAAGAAGCTCATGAGCGAGCTGCAGCACTGCATACTGGCCCATCACGGTGAGCTGGAGTACGGTTCTCCGAAAAAGCCTGCTCTGCCGGAAGCTATGGCCCTCAATTACGCTGACAATACAGATGCCAAGCTGCAGACGATGAAAGAAATACTGAAAGGTGCAGCACCTGGACAGGAGTGGCTGGGCTATAACCGTCTCTTTGAGTCCAATTTGAGAAGAAGTACAGAGTATTAAATACACATATAAGTTGTCGTCTCTGAAACATAGCCGGACTGAACGTTACTGTTCACACTTGCGTCATGCAAGCCACAGAATGACTGAACTGTAACGACCAAACTGCAAGCAGTTCATCCGTCTTTGTTTCGAGACTGGACTTATACAATAAAGAGGAGACAGCATGAAAAAAGACGATATCATTACCTTAAAAATAGAAGATCTGAGCAGCGACGGCCTGGGCGTGGGCAGATATGACGGCATAGCCTTTTTCGTGAAAGATGCGATTATCGGAGATACGGTGGAAGCCAAAGTGATGAAGATGAAAAAGACTTACGGCTATGCCAGGCTGATACGTCTTCTGGAGGCCAGTCCTTACCGCATCGAGCCGCCCTGCCCGGTGGCCCGTCAGTGCGGCGGCTGTCAGATACAGGCCATGGAATACCCATCTCAGTTGAAATTCAAAGAAGAAAAAGTGCGGAACAATCTGATGCGGATCGGCAAATTTGAGGAGATTCCCATGGAACCGATCCTGGGAATGGAGCAGCCCTTCCGTTATCGGAATAAAGCCCAGTTCCCCATCGGAAAAGATAAGGATGGAAATCCTGTGGCCGGATTTTATGCAGGACGTACCCACACGATTATCCCGGTGAAGGACTGTCTGCTGGGTGCGCCTGTGAATCAGCAGATACTGGAAATCGTATTATCCTATATGAAGGAGAATCATGTAGCCCCCTACGATGAGAATACCGGAACCGGTCTGGTGCGTCATGTGATGACCAGAGTGGGCCATCATACCGGTCAGATTATGGTCTGCATCGTCATTAACGGTCATTCCCTGCCCCACGCAGAAAAATTGACCCAGGAGCTTTCTGGGATTCCAGGCATGACCAGCATCCTGCAGAACACCAACACCGCCCGTACCAATGTAATCATGGGCACAGAGCAGAAAGTGCTGTGGGGAAGTGAGACCATCGAAGATGATATCGGTGACGTCCGGTTCTCCATTTCCGCCAGATCCTTCTTCCAGGTCAACCCGGTTCAGACGGAAAAACTCTACGGCAAGGCGCTGGAGTATGCCGGTCTCACCGGAAAAGAGACCGTGTGGGATCTTTACTGCGGTATTGGCACCATCTCCCTGTTCATGGCCAGAAATGCCCGCCAGGTCTGCGGTGTGGAGATCGTGCCGGAGGCTATCCAGGATGCCAGGAAAAATGCCGACCTGAACGGCATCACCAATGCCTCCTTCTATGTGGGAAAAGCAGAAGAAGTACTGCCGGAAAAATACAGCCAGGAAAACATCCATGCAGATGTCATTATGGTGGATCCGCCCCGCAAAGGCTGCGAAGAAAGCGTCCTGTCCACCATGCTGCAGATGGCGCCCCAGAGGATTGTGTACGTCAGCTGCGACTCTGCCACTCTGGCCAGAGATCTGAGGTATCTCTGCGATGGAGGATATGAGCTGAAGCGGGTCTGCCCGGTGGAGATGTTTGGAAATAGTGTGCATGTGGAGACTGTCTGTCTTTTGTCCAAACTTAATACGAAGTAACATATCGTGGCAGATTTCCCCTTTTGTTGATGGTATCATTCAACATGGCTGGAGCGGAACAAATTCTGACAATAGAAGACAGTGTTACAGCAGGCAGTGTCATTCTGGAAAAATTAAAAAGGGCATCTTTATGAAACTCCTGTATACCTTATGATATTTATATAGAATAGCAAAATCGTAAAACAAGAGCTGGAAGCCTGTGTTAGCGCTTGCCAGCTCAATCATTATCATAAAAGATGTGGTTGTAATTTAAATATATGGATCAGTTGTATTTCCAGGAAATGTTTCTGAGTTCATTTCCAATATAATTGGAGTAGACAGACTCTGAAATGGTCTTCTTGTTCTTAAGGTAACGGATAGTCCAAGGATTTGTATCGTGATCTACAAGCATTTGATAGACATCACCTGTCTGCTTAAGCTTGGAACCGGTGAACCGATACTGTTCGTAGGTATACTCAGTGTTGACGGTTCCAGTACAAAGGACAAGTGTATTGCTTCCTTTTCGCAGCTTGACCTGACTGACGCCATGGGGCCAGGAACGAAGGAGAACTACTTTGTTATTCTTATAGGTGTAAACACGAACTCCACACCACAGTCCATTTGGGTATTCGTAAATCAGCTCTTTAATACCGTCATTATTCAGATCAATCAGATAATAGGCGGAATCCCAGTAGGACGAAAGCTTTTTCATATATCTGGTATACGCATTCTGGATCGTGGAATCTTTTGGCCGCACATTCAGCTTCACTGTGACTTTCTTTTTGCCGGATTTTACCGTTATTTTTACGGTTCCTGCTGATTTTGCTGTGATTACGCCGGTTTTGCTTACAACTGCTATTTTTTTGTTGGAAGAGTGGAAGGTCACCT
>JBJEMC010000024.1:0-3687 GCA_051879475.1 Muricoprocola sp.
TGGGAGGAAAGAACGGTCTGGAACCGGTGGAAAAGACCATCATTGACCGGTGTGTACGCCTGGTATATCAGGAGTATCTCTCAGACCCGGTGCCGGAAAAGATGCCGATCCTTCAGGATCTGTATGACCTGCTCAGAGGACAGGATGAACCGGAAGCACAGCGGCTGGCAACAGCACTGGAGATCTATGTTACCGGTTCTTTGAATGTGTTCAACCACCGGACAAACGTGGATATCAATAACCGGCTCATATGTTTTGACATTAAAGAGCTTGGAAAACAGCTGAAAAAGATTGGGATGCTCATCGTGCAGGACCAGGTATGGAACAGGGTGACACTCAACCGTTCTGCCCATAAATCCACCAGATATTACATTGACGAGTTTCATCTGCTTTTGAAAGAAGAGCAGACAGCCTCCTATAGTGTGGAAATCTGGAAAAGATTCCGTAAATGGGGTGGTATTCCGACAGGTATTACCCAGAACATCAAGGATCTTTTGGCAAGCCGTGAGATTGAGAATATCTTTGAAAACTCTGACTTCATCTATATGCTCAATCAAGCAGCCGGGGATCGGCAGATCCTTGCAAAACAGCTGAACATTTCACCGACCCAGCTGTCCTATGTAACAAACAGTAATGAAGGCGAGGGACTTTTGTTCTATGGAAATGTAATCATCCCGTTTGTGGACAGATTCCCGAAGAACAGGATTTATCAGTTATTAACAACCCGTCCGGAAGAAGTGGGAGATCCGGTATAAAAGGAGGGAAGAACATGTTAAGGGTATTATCTTATTTTCTCACATTTTCAGGAGGCGCTGTGATGGGCGTCTTCTTAACTTGTGCTTTACAGTGTGGGAAACATTCAGAGCAGTAAAGGAGGCAGGATAGATGGCAGAACAGAGAATGAACGCCAGGGAAAAAACAGTCCAGAAGATGACTAAGGATGGAGTGGTAGAAGAAAACTTGGCAAATAAATCCACTGTTCGTGTCAGTAGCCGCACTACGGATGTAGAGATGAAAAATAAGGATTCTGGAAAAGGGCAGGACTTTTCTAAGAATTCCAGAGATGCACCGGTGACGGCACAGGTAGTGGATAAGACAAAATCCCGGAAAATGATACGGGAACAGGCAGAGGGCAGTGCCACATCTAAGCTGTCCATGGAAGAACAGAAAACTGGTACAGGGAAACTGAAAGAAAAGCATATTGACCTTGCCCAGACCCGTGGGGATGCGAGAAAAGCGCAGACCGGAGGAAGTAAAAAGCCAGGGCAGAAACAGAGATTAAAGTTTGCTTATGAGGAGACAGCAGAGGCTGTAAAGGATGGAAAAACCTCGGAAAAGCTGAATGGGATGGATGCTGATGGTGTGAATTTCCGGCATGATGCCCAGAAAAAGCGGAACCAGAAGATGGCTTTTGAGGAAGCAGAAAAGAAAAATGCACCGAAAAAGCATTCCATGAAGGAAAAGGTTTATCAGGAACATGCAGACGAAACAGGAAAGAAAAGCCGGCTGAAATTTGAGGGCGAGAAAGATGTTTCCCTTGTGAAAAAGGCTGGCACCGCCGTGGCGGTATCTGTCCACCGTCAGGTGCGAAAAGAGGATGATGGTAATGCGGCTGTGGAAGGAGCAAACAGTTTAACGGAAGGTTCCGAAGGGATTTACCATTTAAGCCAGAGGAGCGTCCGCAGGAGGAACCAGAAAAGGGCCCGGTCAAGTGCTTATCATGAAAAGAAAGCAGTGCAGGCTGCGACAGAACGCTCCCATTTAAAGAAACTGATCCAGAAACAGCGGATCAAAAAGGAATATGTTAAAGCAAAGCAGAGTGAGCAGGCAATGGGAAGCGCAACGGTTGGAACGATTGATTATATCAAGAAGATCGGCGGCAAGGTGACTAACTTTTTCAAAGAACACCGAAAGGTCTATATCAGCATCGCTGCCCTGATCGGCATGATGTTTCTGATCATGACCAGCGTGACTTCCTGTTCATCGGCATTTATGCAGAGTGTGATCAATTACACAGGAACCAGTTATATTTCATCGGATGAGGCAATCCGACAGGCAGAGCTTTATTACACGCAGTTGGAAGCAAACCTGCAGGAAAGGATCAACCAGATGGAATCGGAAGAGCCGGGGCATGACGAATATCGGTACAATATCGGACCGATAGAGCATGACCCTTTTGTTTTGATCAGTTATCTGTCCGCAAAATATGAGGAATTTACCTTTGAACAGGTGAAACCGGAACTGGATCGGCTGTTTGCCCTCCAGTATCAGCTGGAGACAGAGGCAGTCAATGAAACGGTGACAGAGACAGCGACCGTAAGGGTAGGGGAATCCCTTGGAAATGTTGTGACAAGCGGCTACTGTAACTGCCCGATCTGCTGTGGCATCTGGTCAGGCGGACCGACCGCATCCGGGGTATATCCAACAGCAAACCACACACTTGCAGTGGATGCCTCCAATCCTTTTGTCCCGATGGGTACAAAAGTAGTCATGAATGGCGTGGAATATACGGTAGAAGATACCGGGGCATTTGCCCGTTACGGCGTCCAGTTTGATGTATATTATGACAGCCATTCGGCAGCTTCTGCACACGGGCATCAGACCTGGGAGTGTTTCCTTGCAGATGATAACGGAAGCCGGGAGGTGGAAGTGACACGAACCAGGGATGTGGATGTATTGAATGTGACATTAAATTCCAGCAGCCTGACGGGGATCTGCCAGGACCGTCTTGGAATTTTCCAGAGGGAACTGTTTGCTGCCTACAATGAGACAAAAGGCAACCTGCAGATGTTCGGGACACCATTTGATTTTAACTGGTATTACAACGTGAGCAGCTATTACGGATACCGGATCCATCCAATCTCCGGGGAAAACCAGCTTCATAACGGAGTGGATATCGGAGTGCCGGAAGGAACCGAAGTACTGGCAGGGCTTAGCGGAACGGTAACGACCTCTGCTTACAACGACAGCTATGGCAATTATGTGGTGATCAAAGACAGTAAAGGCTATGAACTGCGATATGCACACTTAAAGACCCGGAGCGTATCTGCCGGTGCAGCGATCACGAAAGGCGACCAGATCGGTCTTGCAGGAAATACCGGAAATTCCACCGGAAGTCATCTCCATATCGAACTTCTGAAAAATGGGGAACGGATGAACCCGATCTTCTATCTGGAGACAGGGGAAGGAACTATTTTTGGTGGAAATGAGTATACCAGTGAAGCAGCGCAGAGGCTTTTACAGGAAGCAGCCAGACACCTGGGAACGCCTTATGTATGGGGCGGTTATTCCCCAAGCGGATTTGACTGTTCCGGTTTTGTAAGTTACTGCCTGACCCATTCCGGGGCAAGGAATACCGGAAGGCTGACTGCCCAGGGGCTTTATGATATCTGTACACCAGTGTCAGAGTCCGATGTCCAGCCGGGAGACCTGATCTTCTTTACCGGAACTTATGATGCAGGTGTGCCGGTTACGCACGTTGGTATTTATGTTGGCGGCGGGCAGATGATCCATTGTGGGCATCCGGTGCAGTACACATCCATTTACTCTTCCTACTGGCAGAGCCATTTCTATGGATTTGGTAGATGGTAGAAAAACAGGGCGGTTTTAAGCCGCCCGGAAAGGAGAAGTATGAAAAGCCTTGAAAAAGCAGTTGCCGATTATGAAAAGGCAAAAGAAAAAATGGAA
>JBJEMC010000025.1:0-19268 GCA_051879475.1 Muricoprocola sp.
ATAAATATAATCTGCAAATCTGCACACCACATCCAGGATCTTACGCTTTCCGGTTGCTTCATAATAAGCCACTGCCGCCTCGATCATATGGCCTGCAGTGTACATTTCATGTCCCTCAAACAGGTTTGACCAGCGTTTTTCCCCGGTAATACTAAAATACGTATTCAGATAACCATCCTCACACTGCGCTCCTGCGATCAGATCGATGGCTCCATCTGCCACCTGCTCCAGTTCAGGATTTTCTTTCTTTGCCAGTGAAAATGCTACTGCTTCCAGCCATTTTGCCACATCCGTATCCTGGAACACCATTCCATGATGTTCTCCCTCTTCCATACCGGATGCCACCCGCAGATTCTGCATACAATAACTCTTTTCTGCACCTTCCACCCGGTCATTGATCAGTTCCCACTGAAATGGCAGAATGGTCTCTTCTACAAGATCAATATACTTTTTCCAGAAAGAGTCCTGGATCTGGATATTCTTTAATGATACATTCTGTAATCTCTCTTTATTCATATTACTTCCTTTCATCAGATTTCTCTGATTGACGTTCCTTCTATTATCTTACATGGGAGAATCAGATTCATCTCGCCTTCCTCTCCCTTTTCAATCTTATCAATGAGCATTTCCAAAGCCCGGTATCCCATCTGCTGTAATGGTCTGTCTACTGTCGTAAGCCGCGGAGTACTGTAGTGAACAATGTCCGCATTATCGAACCCTGACACAGAAATATCTTCCGGTATGGACAGACCATGTTTTTTCGCCACATCCATAACAGCAACTGCCATCTCGTCATTCATGGCGATAAATGCTGTCGGCAATACTTTCCTCTCAAAAATCGGTTCAATCGCCTCCACGGTCTCTTTATACTTCCAGTTCCCCACAATAATATTTTCCCTCTTCAGCTCTACCTCATACTCCTTCAATGCACGCTCTATACCATGCATACGGTGAGAAGTCGCCTCAGATGTTTCCTTTCCCTTGATCACAACAAAATCTCTATGACCTTTCTGCAGAAACATCTGCGTAATCTGATACGCGGCTTTCTCATTCCCATAAGTCACAGATGACCCTTCATAGGAAGTATAGCAGTAACAATATACCACAGGTTTTGACAGATCATGGAGCACATCTGTAATATATCGGTCATGCATTCCTACATATATGATCCCGTCCACCTGCATTGCCAGAAGAAGTGCAACCTCTCTGTCAATATCATCCTGATACTCCGTGATATGTTCAAACTCTGCGTCAATCTTACTGAGAAGACGCAGATTCCCCAGTACAGTCTGGTACCCTCTTTTTTCTGCGATCTCATTGATTCCGTCGATAATAAATGCCGTATGACTTACCGTAATGTCTTCGATCATGACCCCCACCAGAGAAGACTTATTGGTACGAAGTCCCCGAGCCAGGATATTTGCTTTATATCCGGTCTCCTTAATGATCTTCTCCACCCGTTTTCTGGTCTCATCGCTCACTTTTGCAGTCCCGTTCAGCACATAAGAAACTGTTGCTACGGAGACTCCAGCCTGTGCTGCAATCTCTTTTAATGTCATATGGCATTCCCTCTTCTTTCAATTTATCCCTTTAATCCTGAGGTCTTGATTCCACCTACCAGGAACTGATTGCCAAAGAAATATAACAGCATAGGCGGTATGATCATCAGTGTAGCCGCTGCCATGATAGATGGCCAGTTAATAACAAAGGTATTACCTGCTGTGTACATATAACTTGTCATGATCGCGATGGTAAGTGTACGCCATTTATCACTGTTGATATAAAATACCGGCTGTGTCAGTTCGTTCCACCAGTATACACAGGAAAGCACTGCGATGGTTGCATAAGTCGGCTTTGACAGCGGTACCAGAATCTTTGTAAAGATCTGTGCTTTGGTACATCCGTCAATCGTTGCTGACTCATCCAGTTCCTTCGGAATAGAACGGAAATACTGTCTGAACAGGAATACATTGTACGGATATGCAAACCATGACGGAATGATCATTGGCAGTAGAGAATCCAGCCAGCCAATCTTTCCAAACATAATATACTGCGGAATGATCAAGGCAATATTTGGTATCATCATAGTAACAATAATAATGGTAAAAATCAAGTTACGGCCTTTAAATTCCATTCGTGCCAGAGGATATGCCACCATTGATGAAGAAATCAGAGTTCCAATCGTTGTTCCAAGCATCAGCAGTGTGGTATTTCTCATATACAGCCAGATATTGGAGTTATTGAAAATATACTGGAAATTTTCCAACGTAAAATCCTTGGGAATCAGACTGGAGGATGTGGTAAACTCTGTTAAAGTCTTAAATCCACCTGTCAGGATCCAGATGATCGGCAGGAACATGATAACAGCCACAATGATCTTCAGGATATACAAGATAATCTCACTTCTCATCTTTTTTCTTTTTACTGATTTCATCCTGTCACCCCCTAGTTTTCATAGTATACAAACTTCTTTGACACACCAAAGAGCAGCGCACCAAATAAAGCTGCGATCACAAACAAAGCTACAGAAAGTGCACAGGCATATCCTACCTTCATACTGCTGAAAGCTTCTTTGTAAACCAGAAGACTCAGCACCTGTGTCATTCCATTTGGATCTCCATTTTCTCCGGTAAGTGGATATAACAGTGCAAAAGATCCGTTCAACGCACTTACACATCCGTTTACCGCATTGAACAATACCAGAGGAGAGATCATCGGCAGCGTAATATGAGCGAACTTATCCCAGGCATTCGCTCCATCCAAGTCGCACGCTTCATACAATTCTGCAGGTACATCACTTAATCCGGAACGGAAAATCAGCATCATCTGACCTGTATTATAGGTAAACAGTGTAATAAAGAATACTACCAGATATACCGTATGGTGATCGTAAAGCCAGTTGATCGCTACGTTCTTACCGGCAAAGAAAGACAGAACGGCATTTAATAATCCTGCTTCCTTACCAAACAGAGTACGGAATGCATATGCCAGTGCTACAGACGGAATAACCGAGGGAAGGAAATAACAGAACTGGAAAATCCCATTTAATTTCTGTTTCTTATTCAGCAGCATTGCCATCATGACCGCCCAGATTGAAGTGATCACTACCATGATAATGGTAAACAACAATGTTACCTTTACAGAATTCCAGAAAGTTGCACTTTTAAACATATTTCTATAATTTGCAAAACCAATAAATTTAGACAGACCATTTAACTTACGGTTGGTAAGGCTGGTCGCAAACATAAATATTACAGGGAACAGAGTAAAACAGATAAATCCGATTGCCCACGGAGTGACAAACAGATATGCCGTTCTTGCATCACGTTTTCTCCAGCCTGTACTTGAGCCAGATTTTTTTCTCTTACCCATTCTTTTTGCCTCCTTCCTAAAAAAGGGCAATTCCAAAAAGAATTGCCCTTTCGAAACTACTTCAAATCTACTAAATCATATTTCTTAGTATCCAATAGTCTCTGCTGCGTATTCACTGGAGCTTTCTACTGCTTCTGCAGGTGTGATATTACCCAGTAATGCGGAGTTGAAGTTACTTACTGCATTACTTGTAACACCTGAAGGCAGACATGTATAACCAAATACACCAGCTGCAAGAGAGTCTGTGATAGCATCCCAGTTGTCAACTGTTGTTGCAGATTCTACTTTCCATGCACCCTGATCTGCGATTGCAAGAAGAGCAGATGGGTTACCGCTTGCCTTAGAGTTGATCGTCTGACCTTCTTCGCCCATCAGATATTCAATAACAGACCATGCTGCATCAGCATTTTTGCTGTTGGAGTTGATTGTGTAGAAACCTGTATGTAATGTGTTGTATTTAACAGCATTTGTAGGAATTGTTGCGATATCCCAGTTGAATCCCAGTTTATCACCGTATGTACCAATATTCCAGCTTCCTGCCCATGCCATAGCTGCTTTGCCTGCTGCAAAGAGATCTGCTGTATCGGATGATGGTTCAGGCATAACACCTTTTGCAACCATATCTGCACAGTCAGTGATAAATGCTTCTGCGCCTTCACCGATTACCAGTTCACCTGATTCCGGATCGTAAATCTGATCTCCGGCACCGCCGATACCTGCCCACCATGTCTGTACATTCGGCAGATCACATCCATAAACAGTTGTTGAATCTCCGTCTTTCTGTGTCAGAGCTTCTGCTGCTGCCTTGAAATCTTCATATGCCCAGTCATTTGTAGGATATTCGATACCTGCTGCATCAAACATATCCTGGTTGTAGTACATGATCTCTGTAGCTGCGCACCATGGAAGACCATAAGTTGCTCCCAGACCATCTGCCAGTTTAGCAACTGCTTCGATAAAGTTATCTGTATCGATAGTAGAAGATGCCAGATAATCATCCAGTGGAAGAATACCATTTGCTGCTGCAAAGTTAGCAATATCACATTCCCAGATAATGTAAACATCGATAGAATCATCTTTTGTAGCTACCATCTGGTTTAATTTAGAAGAATAATCACTTTCCGGAATAACAGTAACTTCCAGATCAATTCCCAGTGCTTCTTCACATTTCTTGTACATATTCAGCTCATCATCAGTATTCGGTTCATTCCATGTACAGATTGTAACTTTCTGAGCTTCTTCTGCTGATGCAGTTGCTGCAAATGCTGAACATGCTGTTGCTGCGACCATAGCCATCGCCATGAGTTTTTTTGATTTCATAATAAAATCCTCCTTTTTCCCGTTTCTCTTTTTTGTCTTCTTTGTCGAATTTAAACGTTTAAATTAATTTTCTAAAAAAATTTCACTTTTATCTGTGAAATAAGTTGAATTCATCAATTTAATCGTTTAAATTAGTCTTTAAAAAAAAGAAGACCTCGTTACATTTTCAATAATATAACTAAGTCTCCCTTTTGTCAATATGTAAGTTTTAGTTTTTTAGCATCTTTTCTTTTTCGTCATGTTGCACAATCTGTTTTTGTGTCATAATTTCAGGGAAAATCTGCTGTATTTTACATAGCTAAAACTTCATTCCATTTTTCTTCTGCTACCGGTATACCATTTTCCATATGTTCTTTACGAACACGATACAGGCCTTCTCCCGGACATCTTACTTCATCGCCTTCTCTAACCGGTTCGCTGCTCTTTACATCTGCAACAATTGCATTGATGATTTCATCTGTAACTGCTGCATTCTGGAATTTGGCAGGGTCAATTGCAATCATAATCTGAGTCAGACCGACTTCATCTCCAAAAGTTCCGATTTTAGAAACAGAATTTGCGTTGGTAAGTACTGTCGCGATGAGATCCAGCATAATGGAAAGTCCACTTCCCTTCCAATAACCAATCGGAATCATACGACGTGTTTTTTCAATCGCTGCAGGATCTTTCGTCAGATTGCCCTCCTCATCATATCCACCGACAACCGGAAGTTCTTTTCCAGCCAGACGAGTTGTTTCCAGTTTACCATAACTGAACTGGGAAAGTGCACAGTCCACCATAAGATGTTCTCCGTTGGATCTTGGAACAGAAAGAATGATCGGGTTATTACCGATATGATTGTCTTTTGCTCCCCATGCCGGCATATTCGGGCAGGTATTTGACCAGCAGATACCAATGCATCCTGCCTCGGCTGCCTGCCATCCATAAGTACCGCCACGCATCCAATGGTTATTATTTCCCAGAGCAACCATACCAATACCATTTTCATGTGCCAGTTCAATTGCTCTGTCCATGGCATCCTTCGCGTTCAGCGGACCAAATCCTCTGTGTCCATCCCAACGTTCGATTGCACCAAAGGTATCCGTGCAGGTTGCTTTGGCAGTTGGATCGATTCCACCCTTTTTCAGGTAATCCACAACTACAGGGAAACGATTCAGGCCATGGGAATACACTCCTGATAAACTATTCTGCGCAAAAATCTCTGCTGCATCATGTGCTCTTTCTGCGTCAAAGCCATACTTATTCAGCACACGTTCAAATTCAGCCACCATCTTATCATATGAAACTCTCATCCTTATTACCTCCTATAAAGAATCTACACGAACTTTAAGTACTATTTTCTTTACATCCTCTGGTTCATTCATCATACAGCATGGACGATGTACATCTTCCGGGAAGAAAACTGCATAACATCCCTCTGTCATTGGAAGCATGATCTCATTCACATCTGTACGTTCTTTATAAAATAACACATCATTTTCCTTCAACAGATCTTCATCTACTTCCCCATCTTTGCAATCCGGATAGAAACCAATCAGCTCATGACCGTGTACCATATACTGTACGTCGATATAATCCTTATGTACCTCCGGACGCTTGGTTTCTTTCGGTCCTGTGGTGACCTCATTAATCTGTAAAATCAGCTTATCGCCATCCAGAGGATACTTTCCGTGATGCATATCGCTGACATCTGTTGTCCGCAGAATCTCCAGTGCTTTACGAATCACTGGTGTATATGCTGTCTCTGTTTCTTTTGCATGAATGTTTCCGTAAATCATATTTTCTTCTCCTTTTCATCCATATTGCAATCGATTGCAATCC
This sequence comes from Muricoprocola sp., assembly GCA_051879475.1. Taxonomy (GTDB): domain Bacteria; phylum Bacillota; class Clostridia; order Lachnospirales; family Lachnospiraceae; genus Marvinbryantia. Next base: position 6,514 of record JBJEMC010000025.1, read on the forward strand.
CTATGCACTTAAGATACACGATATTGTTCTAATTTTCAATACAAAAAATATATAAATTTTTCTATTTATTTTTATGCAGTTTATCTATATCTTTTTAAAATATAAGGATTCTATATGCAATCGATTTCATTTTATGTACTTTCCCGTAAAATCAGGTCTGTAAGCAACATAATCTTTCGGGAGGTTGTCCGTCCATCCAGAACATCCAGCAATACATGAGCTGCATTACGGCTTAATTCCACCATCTTATTATCCAGCGTGCTTAAGGTCGGTGTACACACTCGTCCATACAAACTATTATCCACTCCCATCACAGCCACATGATCCGGTATCTGAATGTTTCTTTCCCGAAGGTACTGCATACAACCGATGGCCAGTAAATCTGTTGCACACAAAACAGCATCTGTATCCGGATATTGGGACAGCATCTCCTCTGCAGCCGCATATCCACGTTCTATAGACTCATTGGGACTTGCACTCGTTCCCGGAGCTGTCACGACCTGCCATCTTTCTTCCGGGATTCCACTGAGCTTCATTTCATTGCAGAATCCTTTCAGCTTCTGTTCATTGGAAGGTGTAATCACATCCTGCATATAACAGATATTTTTGCGTCCCCGCCCCATCAGATATCTGACACAGTCCTGTATTCCCTGCTCCTCATGAATCAGAATACTATAGACATTGGGCAGATCCAAGGTTCCATTCACCAACACAATAGGGATATCCGGCAGATGCTTTTTTATACTTTCTTTTACATCCTCTGAAGCAAACATGGAACCAACCAGAATAGCACCCTCCACCTGACGCTGTCCTAACATCTCAATAGATTTTGCCTTCTGTTCCGGCTCTGTTCCAGTACTTAAGGTAATGCAGGTATAACCGCTGGCCATCATTTCCTGGCTGATCACATATACGGAATCCGTATGATGGGAAACCCGGATATCTTCAATCAGAATTCCTATAAAGCGTGATGACTGCATCACAAGTCCACGTGCTGCCGCATTGGGTATATAGGAATTCTCTTCCAGCAGTTTTTTCACTTTTTCCCGTGTGGATTCTTTGATTCCCGGCTTTCCGTTAATGACTCTGGAAACTGTACTTGCTGACACGCCTGCCTGCTTTGCAATATCGTAAATTGTCATTTTCTTTTCCTGCCTTTCCATGCAACTATTATAGCAAACGATTGCAAAGAAGTAAAGGGAGTTACAACAACACATATTTTTCTTGAAACTGCAAATACTCCTTTTAGATCATAAATGAAATAAAAGGAGTATTTATGGATAAACATGATAACAATTCTAAAGATCTGGAAGATGAATATGATTATCTCAAGGTTTCCTCAGCACAGGACTGTACCGGACTGATTCCAGCCGGTATCCAGGATGATGAGGAAATAACAAACTATGAGGAACTGTATCCATTTTTACCAAAGGCTGCCAGACCAGATAAATCTTAAATAAAAATTAATTTGTCCCTATCACCACTCTGTTGCATCTTGCCAGTGCCACAGCAATATGGCATACTTCTAAGACTGCACAGACTTTATCTGCCAGGGTAATAATCCATGCTTCCTTGTTTCTTGGAAGAGGACCCAGCGGAAACATATGGGTCAAAATCGCATCTTCCTCCCGCGCACTGATATCAAATGTCTCAAGGCTGTTTTTGGCTGCGGCCTTGGGATGATAAAATGCCTGATGCTCTCCGGTTGGAGTTTTGATTTTAAAATCATAAGGGCAAAAATCATGCAGCAGTCCTGCTCTCGCAGCAGCCCTTGCATCACATCTTAGTTTCTTCGCAATGAACCATGACATGTAAGAAACATTGATACTGTGCATCAACCGATTCGTCCACTGATGATGTACATAGCCAGCCAAAGAAAGAAATTCCTCATTCTCGAGAATATGGCCTACTTCTGCCAGATATGCCGGTGAAACCTCTTCCGACACCTGTATCTCCATCGGCAATCACTCCCTTCTTCTTTTCTTAATAGTTACTGTTCACGTACGTGCCAGTAACAGCGGCACCTGAACTGTAACTGTTACTTTCATTATGAACTATCTGGTGTAAAATACAAGTACTTTTTTATGATTTTTTTGTGAAAGAAAAAATATCGCGTTTAGATATGGGGAGTGACAAATATAATATTTTCAGGAGTGCTCCTGACGTCTTCCTAACTGCCAGAATGCTACCGCACTGGCGGCTGCCACATTTAAAGAGTCCACACCATGGGACATGGGGATCTTCACCGTATAATCACATGCCGCCATGGTATCTGAAGCCAGTCCATCCCCTTCTGTGCCCAGAAGGATCGCCAATTTTTCTTCTGCCATTAGCTTTGGATCATCGATTGCCACGGAATCGTTTCTCAGAGCGAAAGCCGCTGTGCGAAATCCTGCATTTTTCAGTATATTCATTCCTTCCAATGGCCATGCCACGGATTTTTCCAAAATGGTCCAGGGAATCTGGAATACCGTTCCCATGCTCACCCGGATGGCCCGGCGGTAAAGTGGATTGCTGCATCCGGAAGTCAGGATTATTGCATCCATATTTAAGGCTGCTGCTGAGCGGAAGATTGCCCCCACATTGGTGGGATTTACTACTTCCTCCAGCACCACGAGCCTTCTGGCATCTTTACAGATTTCTTCTACAGAGGGAAGCGGTGGACGATACATAGCGCATAACATTCCTCTTGTAAGGTGAAATCCGGTCAGCTGAGTCAGCACTTCATCCTCTGCGGTATAAATTGGAATCCCAGCGCACCGCTTCCAGATACTTTCTACTTCTTTTTCCACCTGTTTTTTCTCAACCAGGCAGGATACCGGCACACAGCCGGCATCCAGAGCCCGTTCTATCACCTTGGGACTTTCCGCAATAAACATTCCTTTTTCCGGTTCCGCCCTGTTTAAGAGCTGATTCTCCGTCAGCCTTGCATAGACATCTAACTCCGGAGCCATGAAATCTTTGATTTCTATGATGTTTCTTTTTACTGTATTATCTATCATGAAGTGCTTCTCCCATTTTGAATCTTTTTACTTTTTTATCTTCCAGCGTCCCTGCACATAAAACAGCAAAGACAGACCGGTTCCGATGATCCATCCCACAGGCCAGGACATCCAGATTCCTGTTGTTCCAAAGGGAATGGAAAGTACGTATCCCAATACTACCCTCAGAATCAAGTCACTGAACGTCGTTATCATAAAGCAGGTGATTGCTCCGGAACCTCGCAGTACCCCATCTGCCTCCAATTTCATAGCTACCACAAAGTAAAACGGTGCAACGATCTTTAAAAACTGTGTTCCTGTTTGTACCGCCTCTTCCGCACTTCCATCCATGAATAATCGAATCATGGATGTTCCTGCGAAAAAGCACAGCAGGAAAAATGGAACACCGATCACAAATCCCATGCGCAGTCCGGCTCCAAATCCTTTTTTTACACGATCTTCTTTTCCCGCACCGATATTCTGTGCAGTAAAACTTGAAATCGCATTTCCTAACGTACTAAAACAGGTGATTGCAAAGGTATTGATCTTAATTGCCGCAGAATATCCAGCTATTACAGAGGAACCGTATCCATTGATCAGTCTCTGGATAAAGATATTTCCTACAGACACAAAGCTTTGCTGCAAAACACTGGGAATCGCAATCAGTGAGATTCGTTTCAGCATGGGGAAAGAAAATGCCTGAGGCTTTCCGGTGCACTTCACAGTTTTCAGTCTCCGCTGCAAAGTGATCATTGCCAGAATACATGCAATTCCCTGACAGATAAAGGTAGCCCATGCCACACCGGCTACATCCCAGTGACAGACAGCCACAAATATCCAGTCCAGAAGAATATTACTGAGTGAAGAACCTATCAGGAAATACAAAGGAGTTTTCGAATCTCCCAGGGATGTAAAAATACCAGTGGTGACATTATAAAGAAACAAAAAGATAAAACCACCTATGTAAATCTTAAGATAAACTCCCGCATCCTCTAAAATATTTCCCGGTGTCTGCAATGCTCCCAGCATCACCGGACTAAGCAGCAATCCCAATACCGTAAGCACTGCCGACAAAATTGCTGAGGCGATCATCGTAGTGGAAACGGCTGTCTTCATCCCTTTGTAGTTTTTCGCCCCGAACAACTGTGAGATAACCACTGAACATCCGACATTACATCCTAATGCTATCGCCATAAAAATCATGGTTATGGGATACGAAGCTCCCACTGCCGCCAGGGCATTCTCTCCATGCCTGGCAAAATTGCCAACAATCATACTGTCTGCAATATTATACAGTTGCTGAAAAATCACGCTGACAAACATTGGCATCGTAAACTGAACCAGAATCTTTTGTGGCTCTCCTTCTGTCAAATCCTTTAGCATCCCTATTAAATCCTTTCGTGAAAAATGTTTCGTTTACAGTGATTTCAAAATTAACCCTTGAAATCCCAGTTGCATATTATACGCTTTATGCTCACAAAAAGAAAGCGTAAATCCAGATAAATGCCAGATTTACGCCAAAGGTGTTACTATTCACTTCATCCCAGTAACGACATTGCTTTCCCATTTAATGTGGCAGATTCCAGTTTTCCCTCTTTGCTATAGACCAGTTTCAGTGAGAAAAAGGGAACGTTCTCTTCCAGCAGTCTGAAAAAAATCTTATCGCCTTCCCAGAGATTTAATTTCTCCAATTCACTGATGTCAATCCATTCGAGAGTCCCTTCATTACAGGGAATTTGTTCTCCTTCAAATCCATCTGCTGTGAATAGAGACATATATTCTGTCTCAATATCAGCAAATACGAAGGTCACAAGACCGCGGTAGCGATAGGATGTCAGGGTATATCCGGTTTCCTCCTTTACCTCACGAAGAACGCACTCTTCCGGGCTTTCCCCATATTCAAAATGTCCTCCAACACCTATCCATTTATCTTTGTTCACGTCATTTTTCTTTGAAACTCTATGTAACATTAAGTATTGATGATCTTTCTCAATATAACACAATGTTGTCATTTTTGTTTTCATCGAGTTATCTCCCTATCAATTTACAGTAATTCCTTCTGTCCTGATGATGAATTTTACATCACCGGTCATTTCATCTGACATTCCTGCAAAGGACTGGTAGGTACTTCCGGCATCCTGAATCGCCTGAAGACATTCTATAAGCTTATCCATATCATCTACAAAGGTCTTCTTCAGTTTCTGAATACCATCTTCATTCAGTTCTTCCATACCATCCTTTAATTCATTCGCCCCGTCTTTTAACTCTTCCACTCCATCTGAAAGTTCATCTGCACCGTCTGTCAGCTCATCTGCACCATCGATCAGCTTCTGAGAATTTGAGTTTAACTCAGAAACACCAGATTGTAAAGTAGATACTCCGTTATCCAATTCATTTGCTCCATCAGCCAATGCATCGGTTCCGCTGACTAATGTATCTGCACCGCTTGAAAGTTTCTTTGCTCCTGTTTGCAGAGATTTTGCTCCATCGTTAAGACTATCTGCACCGGATGCCAATGCTTCCAGTCCTGTATCCAATTCCTTCGTTCCAGAATATAATCTCTCAATTCCCAAAAACAGCTGGTCTGCACCGGATGCTAACTGACTGCTCCCTTCTTTTGCACTGTCTACTCCCTTTGCAAACTCTTCTGCACCGGATGTCAGGAATGGGACACCTTCTGCCAGCTGTCTCGTTCCCTCAGATAACTCCGTGGTTCCTGCCTTAAGGCTGTCAATTCCACCAGAGAGAGAGGCTGCTCCTGCCGCAAGCTGTTGATTACCTGCCTGTAATGCTCTTGCACCGCCTAAAATAGTGTTTGTGTCCGTCGTTTCTATACTGCCGACACCTGCATAGATCTGATCAATTGCTCCTGCCAATTCTCCTAAAGAACCATTACTGGTTTCTCCGTCTCCAAAAAGTGTTTTTTCAAGTGTCGCCAGACTATTCTTCATCCCAGGAGTAGTTTCTTGATCTCCATTCAAAATCATTTGCAATATATATAAATTCTGCTGTAGGTCTGTCCATGTCGCCTGTACCTGTTCTTCTGTTATACTTTGTGCCGGTTCTTCCACATATAATTCCATTGTCTGTCCAGACAGCATCTCTTCATACTGTGCAATCACAGCTTCATAGTCTGCGATCGTCTGTTCATATGCTGCAATCGCTGCCTCGTAACTTTCTGCAGATTTCTGATAACCTGCTGCTGCCGCTTCATATTCACTGACAGCCGTCTCATAACTGTCTGCTGCTGCCTCATAGTTTCCCTGTGCAGCTTGATAACTTCCTGCAACTGCGGCTGCTGTTTCCTGAGCATCATCTACATATCCCGCATACTGAGACAAACCAACTGTGTTCAGTGTATCTTTTATGCTCCCCAAGATTGGTGTGTATGCACTAAGCGCATTCTGATACAGTCCCTCTGCATTTCCTGCTTCCTGCGCCGCTGCCGTTCTGCTATTCTCTGCTGTTGCCAGATTCTCTTTCGCACTTTCCATGGAAACTGACGCCTGTTCTGCCTGTCCTGCCGCTTCTTGTGCTGCTGTTTTTGCACTAAATGCAGATCCTTCCAGTTCACTGATTCCTAAAGTACTATTTTCTGTATCTGTAATCTCATCTTCCACCTGATATGCAGCAGGCCCGCTCTGTATCTGTTCTGCTACAGCAGAACCATTTCCATTATAAAACCCAGATAAGGTCATCACATCATTGTATATACTTTCGTAACACTTCTGAATGCTGACTGCATCTTCTGCATCACTTCCTATTGCTGCCGAAAGCTGGGAAAGTGCAGCTTGCAGTTCCTCCATCTGGCCTGTAATCTGATTTTCTTCATCTCCTTCCAGCTGTATCTGAATCTGCCGAAGTACCTGACTGATATTTTCCACTCCTGCTGCTAATTCTCCAGAAGAGGCTGCCAATTGTCCGGCTCCTGTCTGTAAACCTGCTGCTCCGCTTTGTAAGGAAGAAACTCCCTCGTCCAGGGCTGCCGCGCCTTCATGAAGGCTTGTAATGCCAGATGCCATTGAAGCCGCTCCACCGTTTAACTGTTCTGCACCAGATACCAGTCCATCCATCCCACTATCAAGCTGTTTTGCCCCTTCTGCCAGGGTTTTTGCTCCGGCAACTGCTCCATTTTCTCCCGAATAACCATTCAAAAGCTGTTCTGTTCCACTTTTTGCCCCAGATACCCCTTTTTTCATATTCTTTATTCCAGATGCCAGCGCCTTTGCTCCATCTGCCAGAGAATCCGCTCCATCTGCCAGACTGCCTGCCCCGGAAGACAGTTCCACAGTTCCGCTTACTAACTGTCCACTTCCACTTTTCAGTTCTTCGACACCGGAATTTACAGAAGAAACTCCATCCGTATATTCCACGATACCGTCTGTCAGTTCCTGCACCCCATCTGTCAGATCAGGCAGCTTATCATACAGTTCTTCCACACCATCTGCCAGATCACTACTTCCATCCACCAGTTCCTGTGCTCCATCACTTAACTCTTCCATGGCATCTTTTACATCTTTCCTGACATCCTGATTATTCAGATCCAGATCATTAAACACATCACTCATAATCAGAGATGCGCCCATTTCCATTTCAAAATTTTCCGCCTCAAAGGTAACTTCCACATATCCTGGAATATCAAGGTCTATCTCCAGCTCGCTGTCTTCCTCCTTTTGTGTCTCCATACTTTCCTGCAGTCCTGGGAATGCCACACCTACTACAATCGTTTTATCATCTTCTGTAATTACTTTTCCACTGTTGACAGAAACATCTTTCACACAATTATCTGTAAATATCATACCAGACATCACGGTAAAAGGAACATAAACCGTCTCCTTCTTACCGGATATTTCCACAACTCTCTTCTCCTGGTTGGTGTAGTCGTACCTTATTTTTACACTTCCACTTTTTCCCGCCAATTCTTCCGGAGAAATTTCTTTACCATTCAAATAATAAGTAATATGTACCGAAACAGGAAGTTCTTCTTCGCTCCTTCCCTGGTAATGAATGTCATTTCCATTGGTATCCCATAGAATCTTTGTGCCATCCTGTGTAAATGTTTCCTCACCATCTGTATTTTCAATGCCCGTCAGGTCAGAATAATCTTCCAGAACATTCTGACCATTTCCATTTTTCAGCCAGTCCTCTACAATCACGTCTTCGGCAGCTCCTGATGCATCCGTAATCACATAAACTGTCTCAGATTTTTCTGCTTTCTCTCCCTCATCCTTAGAAGAATTCTTAGCCAGTCCCTGTACCGTGCCCATGGATAACAGCAATGCCGTTGTCAATACCGTTACGCCTATTTCTGTTCGCCTTTTTCTATTTCTATTCATTCTCTTCTTGACCTTCCTTTCTTTTTTTGATAAATGTAACATCAAACAAATATAAAAAACCTGGCAGCACAAACAATACCGCAATCAGTGAACAAATCGTTCCTTTTCCCAACAGATATCCAAGCTGAGAAAGCAGACCATGTGTAGATATTTTTCCTAACAGGAACCCTACCACTGTAAGGACAGTTCCCGATGTCAAAATGGATGAAGCAGTGTTGGATATCGTCTCTACGATACTGTCTTTTTTATTCAGCATATTTCGGTTTTCTTTGTAACGTTCTGTAAACAGAATTGCATAATCTACAGTTGCTCCAAGCTGAATCGAACTGATAATCAGATACGCAATATAAAAAACCGTCTGCCCCATTATGTATGGAATCGAAAGATTGATCCAGATTGCCGTCTCTATGGTAAGTACCAGGATAATCGGAAGAATCAGCGATTTCATAGTTAATAGAAGCACTACAAAAACTGCTACAATTGCCAACAGGTTAACTTTCACCATATCCGCAGTCACCGTTTCCATCAAATCATAGGTACTGATGCCCTCTCCTGCCAGATAATACTCATCCGGATAATACTTAGCAGCTATTTTCCGAATCTCTTCCACCAGTTTCTCTGTTTCTGCTCCCTCGTAATCTGCATCTACTGCCAGTACCATCCTGTCATAATGATCCGAACTTATCTGCTTTAACAATTTGTCTGGAATCATCTCTGCAGGAATGCTTGTTCCCACCATATCTACCAGAGAAGTAATCGAAGTAATTTCCTCGATTTCGTTCAGTTCTTGTGACAATTCCTTTTCTGTTACAATATCTCCCTTGGGAATCATCAAAACATAATTATCATTTTTTCCAAAAATTTCCTGAATCAGTTCCGTGTCGTCTCCCAGCTGTGTACCTGCACCAAAAATATGGGAGGCGCCATAGTAATAAGCATTCTTTGTACTCGTAATATAAGACGGTATAATGGCAAGTACAAATATCGGTACCAATAAAATCGTAATCTTGCAAACCACTTTCCCAAATCCCCGAAAAGAAGGTAGAAAAGAACGATGAGCGGTTTTATCCATCCATTTATAAGTTGCAAGAATCATTCCCGGCATAAACAAAAATACGGTAATTAAGCTGATTCCTACACCCTTTGCCAGTGCGAGCCCCAGATCCGGTCCAATCTGAAAACGCATCAACGCCAGTGCCAGAAATCCAATCACTGTAGTAAGTCCACTGGACAAAATAGAAGAAGTAGACATACATAAGGCCTTACGCATAGCCTCTTTCGGTTCCAGATCCTGTCTGCATTCATCAAACCTGTGGATCAAAAATACGGAATAATCCAGAGAAACCGCCAATTGAAGAATATTGCCTGCCGCATTTGTCACAAAGGAGATTTCTCCAAAAATCAGGTTCGTTCCAGCATTAATAATAACAGCTACTCCAAGCCCAATTAAAACAACCAAAGGTTCTACCCATGAGGTCGTTGTAAACAAAAGTACGACCAGCAAAAACAGAACCGCTATCACCGCAATTTTCTGAACTTCTGATACGGTACTTGCTGTAGCAACCGCTGTATTTACGGCAGAACCCGTCATGGCGTTTTCGTCTCCAATCACTTCCCGAATAGCAGGAATGGCAGAATTGATGCTTTCCTCTTCCACCGTAACCGTAAAGAGTGCTGCATGATCTTTATAATATGTTTCCACCATTTCCTTGTCGTACATTTCAAGAGGCATATCCATAATCGTATTATCATCCAGCCACATGACAGAAATCACTCCATCCACAGCTTCCAGTTTTTCCTTATATGCAAGAGCCTCTTTCTCCGTTACATTCTTAATCATTACTCTTGCATTTGGGATGGCACCATCAAATTCCTTTCCCATTACATCCAGTGCCACTGTAGATGGGGCATCTTCAGGTAAATAGTCATTTATATCATAGTTAACCGCAATAAACTGCTGGCAGTATCCGCACATAACTGCTGCGGCCAGGAAAAGTACCATGATTCCCTTCCTTGCTTTAATGACAGCCCCAAAAAACTTTTCCATATTTTCCCCTTTCCTGACGCACTTGCTGCGTCAATAATGGTAGATTTGGAAGTTCACTTCCAATCCTCTGCATTTCTCCATACTATATTGTTGCATGATTTTAAACACTTTTTTTGCTGTGAAAAACAGTCAATTACCACCTATATGTGTAAAATTAGGACAAATCATGCGATTTGATGGTCAAATTTGCTACTGTTCACGTATGTTCCAGTAACTCAAATTCCCTCTATCGGACAAGTGTCATATTTGCCAGTTGAATTTCAAGTGACATCATGTATAATAATTGCCGGAGGCGTTATCTATGAAACATACCATTACATCCCTGAATACCAAAAAAATGATTGCAAACTCTTTAAAAAAAATCATGTGCACCAAACCCCTTTCTAAAATTACAGTCAGTGAAATCATAAAGGATTGTGGGATAAACAGAAAAACTTTTTATTATCACTTTGAAGATATTTATGCTCTTTTGAAATGGATGTTTGAAGAAGAAGCAATTGAATTAGTAAAAACCTATGATCTTTTCGTTGATTACAAGGATGCCCTTAACTTTATTATGGATTATATTGAACAAAATCAGCACATTATCAATTGTGCTTATGATTCCATAGGCCGGGATGAAATGAAACGATTTTTTTATTCTGATTTTATTGAAATCGTCCAATCCATTGTGGAACGTGCAGAAAAGATGCATCAACATACGTTAAAGCCAGAGTTCAAACAGTTTTTATGTGAATTCTATACAGAAGCATTGGCGGGAATTTTCATTAACTGGGTGAAAAACAGAGAACAATGCAGTCGTGAGGAGGTTATAAGCTATATTTTCTCTATTCTGAAATCATCTATTACTGCCGTTTTATCAGACCCTCAAAACACGATTTGAGTTTTACTAAAACGGCAGTAATTCAGAATCATCATCCAGTATATTCCCCATTGTACTGGATGAGGCTTGCATCCTTCACATTCTCCAGGGAAGAAATCTTTTCCAGAAATGCGGTATTATTATGCTTTGCCAGCAACTCCACCGTCATCTCTGTGATGCCCTTGCGAATGGTCTGGGATTTTAACTGATATTTCATATTTCCCAGTTGCCGAATCACCTTATCTTTAGTGTCTTCCCCTTCATAATGCGTTACCAGGATATAGATCACACCCTTTCTTCTCTTATGGTAGAATACGTGAACCATGAAAAACATGACAATCATGGTCAAAACTGCCAGCACATACAGATCTGCCGCAACGGTAATCCCTACGGAAATTGACCAGAAAAGATACAAAAGATCCATGGGATCTTTGATTGCTGTACGGTATCGTACGATAGATAAGGCACCGATCATCCCCAGAGATATGATGATATTGCTACTGATCGCCAATGTCAGCATACAGGTCAGGACCGTCATGCCAATCAGTGTCATGGCAAAAGAAGAGGAATACACCACACCTCCGTAATAATGCTTATAGATCATAAAAATAATCGTGCCAAGCAAAACAGCTATGGCCATGGCCAGTACAGACTTTATCACAAAGTCCAGAGTGATGCCGCTGCTGGCAGTAAATGCTTCCCACATGGATTTTTTAAAATAATCTTTCATGTTCATCTCGTATTCTCCCCCTGAAAACTGATTTAGAAATATGAAACGTCGGATCTGTCAGATGCTGTACTTTCTCATAGCAGCTTGTATATTTGGAAAAAGCCGTCAATTCCTGTCCATTTGCCGGCAGACACTGCTTGATGATCTGCGGCAGAAATTCCGTGTATTTTACTTCCAGAAGCAATTTCCCAGGTTCAAAAACATGCAGCACAGGCAGCTCCTGATCAAAAATATCAAAACCTCCCACAACAGCACGCACATCACTGTCAAAAGTGATCCGCACAGTTCCCTCATCCAGGATCAGAGGGATCCGTTCATAATCAACGATCACTTTCGGTCGCATTTTCTTCGACATACATTCCACATAAAACTCTTTGCAGAGATTTTCTTTTTTCTCTAGCAGGAACCCATAATCATGATCCAGAATTCTCTCAAATTCCTCTCTTGTTACTAATGCAGAATCTTTATGGATATAATTGCCATGTTTTATTTTCCGTTCCAGGAAAATACGGTCATCAGAATAATTATAGATCCGTATGCGCCATTTCTTTCTTGCCATAACGCCCATGATCTTTTCCTCATAGGAAGACATTCTCCAGTCATCAAAGTAGAGGCTTCGAATCGTATACTGTCCGTTTTGTGCATGAGAATCCAAGTGCAGTAAGGGCAGAAGCCTCCGTTTTAATAATTCAGCCTCTGGATAGGAAATCAGATATTTCCATTCATTTCGATAGGATAACATAAACTATTCCTCCTGATCCATATAGGATGCCAGTGCAGTTCCATCTTCCATTACATA
>JBJEMC010000026.1:0-19053 GCA_051879475.1 Muricoprocola sp.
GGTGATTTTGCATGGCTTTTTCATCGTTACTGGAACGCACGTGAACAGTAACGATTTGGAATTAGGACTTGATATCTGGGAAAACTTATTATACACTACGTTTATGTAATTTACATAAGCTGACTATATTGGAGGAAATGAGAATGATACGTGTACTGGTGGATTCTTCTGCTGATTATCCCCTGGCAGAATTAAAATCAAAGAATATAGAGGTCGTACCATTGATCGTGAATGTGGGTAATCATGTCTATCAGGACGAAGTGGAGTTGGAGAGAAACAGATTATATGAATATTTACTGGAAGAGAAAAATGTCATCACCACTTCACAGCCTTCTCCCCAGGCATTTCAGGATATCTTTGAAGATGTAAAAGAAAAAGGGGATGAGATGATCTGTGTTCTTTTATCCTCTGCTTTAAGTGGTACTTTTCAGAGCGCTCGTCTTGCAAAGGATATGGTAGATTATGACAAAATCTATCTCATTGATTCTCTTACTGCAACCATAGCTATTCGAATTCTGGTTGAGAAGGCTATCAAGATGATCAATGAAAAATACAGTGCCGAAGAAATTGTAAAAACGCTTGAAGAATTAAAGGGAAGAGTAAAGATAACAGCAGCAATAGACACCCTGAAGTATCTTTATCTTGGCGGCCGTGTCAGCAAAACGACTGCGTTTGTAGCCGATGTCGTGAATGTAAAGCCTGCTGTTGTGGTAACAAAGGAAGGTGAAGTAGGAGTAGTCGGGAAGTATCTTGGAATCGGAAGAGCCATTAAGGATCTTACGAAACAGATGAAAAATGCAGAGATAGACCCTGATTATCCACTGTATCTTATCTATAGTTATGGACAGGAAAACTGCGATAAATTACGAAAAAGCCTGCAGGCAGCCGGTATTGCTGATCAGGGAATGTTCCAGTTAGGAGCAACTCTGGGGGTACATATAGGCCCTGGAGCTTTTGGTATCGTTTATGTAGAAAAAGCATAACACTAGAAGAGGAGAAAAATTATGGAAAAAATTAAAATGGCAACACCACTGGTGGAAATGGATGGAGATGAGATGACCCGTATTCTCTGGAAGATGATCAAGGATGAATTACTGCTTCCTTATGTTGATCTGCAAACGGAGTATTATGATCTGGGGCTGGAACACAGAAATGAAACGAATGACAGGGTTACGGTAGAAAGTGCCGAAGCAACCCTGAAATATGGTGTGGCAGTAAAATGTGCAACGATTACGCCAAATGCTGCAAGAATGAAAGAGTATAACCTTAGGGAAATGTGGAAGAGTCCAAATGGAACCATTCGTGCCATCCTTGATGGAACCGTTTTTCGTGCCCCGATTATCGTAAAAGGAATTGAACCAAATGTCCGCAGCTGGAAAAAACCGATTACCATTGCAAGACATGCTTATGGTGATGTGTACAAAGCAGTGGAAATCAAGGCCCCTGGACCCGGTAAGGCAGAACTTGTTTTTACAGGAGAAGATGGAACAGAAGTAAGAGAGACCATCCATGAATTTAAGGGAGCCGGTGTCATCCAGGGCATGCATAATCTGAATAAATCTATTGAGAGTTATGCAAGAAGCTGTTTTTCTTATGCTTTAGATACAAAGCAGGATCTCTGGTTTGCCACAAAAGACACGATTTCCAAGAAATATGACCATACCTTTAAAGATATCATGCAGGAAATCTTTGACAAGGAATATGCAGACAAGTTTAAAGAAGCAGGAATTACTTATTTTTATACCCTGATTGATGATGCCGTTGCCCGGGTTATGAAATCAGAAGGTGGTTTCATCTGGGCATGTAAGAACTATGATGGAGATGTGATGAGTGATATGGTATCATCTGCCTTTGGTTCTCTGGCCATGATGACCTCTGTCCTGGTATCTCCAAATGGATGTTACGAATACGAAGCTGCCCATGGAACCGTGCAGAGACATTATTATAAATATCTGAAGGGAGAAGAGACCTCCACTAACTCAGTTGCTACTATTTTTGCCTGGACAGGAGCTCTTCGTAAACGTGGGGAACTGGATCAGCTTCCAGAACTGTCAGCCTTTGCAGATAAATTGGAAAAGGCAACGATTCAGACCATCGAATCCGGAAAGATGACAAAAGACCTGGCTCTGATCACAAGCCTTGAAAATCCTGTAGTATTAAATAGTGCAGATTTTATCAAAGCAATCAGAACTACATTAGAGACTATGTAGATAGATTAAGGGAGTGGACATGTATCCACTCCCTGTATTATTCTGCCAATTCTTCCCATCGTTCATAGAGTTCTTCCAGTTTCTGGGATATTTCAAATTTTTCATTGTTTAATGCCATACATTTTTCCATATCTGTAAAGATTTCTTCCAGAGAAAGCTGTTCATCGATTTCGGCATCTCTTGTTTCCAGTTTCTGTATTTCCTCTTCGGTTTTCTTCAGGTCATTCTGACGTTTTCGTTCTTTGGCTTGTTCTTCTTTTTTTTGTTTCCAGTCCTTTTTGCCATCACTTTCCACAGTCTGGGAAGTGGCAGAAGAGGGGACAGAAGTAAACAGTGTTTTTTTGATCTGTGCCTGTGCTTCCGGAGCATAGATTGCGGTGAGAGATTCCCGTTTTTCCAGATAATAATCATAATTACCGATATAATTGACCAGAGTATTTCCCGTAAGCTCTAAAATTCTGGTGGCAGTCTGATTGATAAAATATCTGTCATGGGAGACGTATAATACCGTTCCTGTATACTGGTTTAATGCGTTTTCCAGAATCTCCTTGGAAGTAATATCCAGGTGGTTCGTAGGTTCGTCAAGAATCAGAAAGTTTGCTTCAGAAAGCATCAGCTTTGCAAGAGACACGCGGCCACGTTCTCCACCGCTTAAGTCTTTGATCTGTTTGAATACATCGTCACCGGTAAATAAAAAGGCAGCAAGGACATTACGGATCTCTGTGTTGGTAAGGGTTGGATACTCATCTGATATTTCATCAAAGAGTGTCTTGTCCATATGAAGAACCTGATGCTCCTGATCATAGTATCCGATCTGTACTTTGCTTCCCAGTTCGAAGACCCCGGCATCGGCTTCAATCACCTGATTCAGAATCTTCAGAATCGTAGTTTTTCCCGTTCCGTTATTTCCGATAATGGCAACCTTCTCTCCACGTTTGATCTCAAAATTAAGATCATCAAAAAGAGAAAGAGGTCCAAAAGATTTCGCCAGATGTTCTACTTTCAGGACATCCTCCCCACTGAGTACCCGGGGTTCCAGATGAAGATGAATCTCATCATTGATCTCTGTTGGTTTTTCCAGGCGTTCAATCTTATCCAGCATCTTTTCCCGGCTTTCCGCACGTTTGATACTTTTTTCCCGGTTAAAAGATTTCAGTTTGGTGATGACCTGCTCCTGATGTTTGATTTCCTGCTGCTGATTCAGCCAGGCTTTTAACTGTGCTTCCCGAATCATTGCTTTTTTCGCAGAATACTCAGAATAATTTCCAAGAAACACAGAAGCGTGTCCATGATCCAGTTCTACTACTTTTGTTACTACTTTATTCAGAAAATAACGGTCATGGGCAACGATAATCACTGCACCGGAATAATTTGCGAGATAAGATTCCAGCCAGGCAATCGAATTCAGGTCCAAATGGTTCGTTGGTTCATCTAAAAGGATCAGATCCGGTTTGGTCAGCAGAAGTTTACCCAGGGCAACCCTTGTTTTCTGTCCACCGGAAAGCGCAGACACAGATTTGGAAAATTCTTCTTCTGTAAATCCAAGACCCTTTAAGATTCCAACCACTTCACTGAGATAGGCATAACCGTTGAGACGCTCAAATTCTGTATGTAACCGGTTGTACTGTTCCAGAGTCGCTGTTAATTTTTCGCCTTCTTCATATTTCATGGCTTCTTCCAGCTCATGAATTTTCTTCTCCATCAGAATGATATCTTTTTTGGCATCCAGAACTTCTTCATATATGGTATTGTCACTGGATACGGCTTCGTGCTGTGCAAGATAGCCAATGGTTGCTCCCTTGGATAAAATCACTTCACCATGATCTGGGGATAACTGATTCATAATAATCTTAAGCAGGGTAGATTTCCCGGCACCATTGATGCCAACGATGGCTGTTTTTTCATGATCTTCCACATGAAAGCTCACCTGCCTTAGTATTTCCTTTGTTCCAAATGCTTTATCTATATTGTTACATGCTAAAATCATATTTTAAATCCTTTTAATTCTTCATTTTAATCAATAGTCTATCACATATATGCAATTTCCTCTAGCTTTTTTGAAAAAAATGATTTAATATATATATTTGAGTTGACTACACAGGAGGAGAAATTATGAAAAAGGTTGTCAAGTTTGGGGGAAGTTCACTGGCAAGTGCAGAACAGTTTAAAAAAGTAAAGAGCATTATCACTGCAGAAAGCTCAAGACGCTATGTAGTTCCTTCTGCTCCGGGAAAACGTTTCAGTGGAGATACGAAGGTCACAGATATGCTTTATGACTGTTATGAGACAGCTGTGAAGGGCAATAATTTTGAGGACAAATTAGAAAAAATCCATGAAAGATATAATGAAATCATTGACGGTCTGGGTCTGGATCTTTCTTTAGATGAAGAATTTAAGAAGATTTATGAATTTTTCCAGAAAGGTGCCGGAGTAAACTATGCTGCATCCAGAGGAGAATACTTAAACGGTATTATTATGGCGAAATATCTTGACTATACTTTTGTAGACGCTGCAGAAGTAATCTTTTTTGATGAAGATGGCGAATTTGATGCAGAAAGAACCAATAAGGTTATGAGAGCGAGGCTGGATAAACTGGAAAATGCTGTTATCCCGGGATTTTACGGCTCTATGCCAAATGGTACTGTCAAGACATTTTCCAGAGGCGGATCTGACGTTACAGGCTCCATTGTTTCCAGAGCAGTCAGAGCAGATCTTTATGAAAACTGGACAGATGTATCAGGTTTCCTTGTGACAGATCCACGTATTGTAGATAACCCGGAATCCATTGAAACCATTACTTACCGAGAACTTCGTGAGCTGGCGTATATGGGTGCATCCGTACTTCATGATGAGGCAATTTTCCCGGTAAGAACCCAGGGAATCCCAATTAATATCAAGAATACCAATGATCCGTCTGCACCAGGTACGATGATCGTAGAAAGCACCTGCAGAAAGCCGAAATATACCATTACAGGTATTGCGGGGAAAAAGGGATTTGCATCCCTTAATATTGAAAAAGACAGAATGAATTCAGAAGTTGGCTTCGGACGTAAGGTTCTTTCTGTGTTTGAAGAGAATGGTTTATCCTTTGAACATATTCCATCAGGCATTGATACCATGAGTGTGTTTGTCCAGCAGGATGAATTTCTTCCAAAAGAGCAGAAGATTCTGGCAGGTATCCATCGTGCCGTACATCCGGATTTTCTGGAAATGCATTCGGATATTGCGCTGATTGCCGTAGTTGGACGCGGAATGAAATCTGCTCATGGCACAGCAGGCAAATTATTTATGGCTCTGGCAAACGAAGACATCAATATTCGTATGATCGACCAGGGTTCCAGTGAGCTGAATATTATCATTGGTGTAAACGATGAGGATTTTGAGGCTGCGATAAAGGCTATTTATAAGGCTTTTGTGAAATAAAGAGTAAAAGATTACAGTTCAGGTGCCACTGGAACGCACGTGAACTGTAACAGTACAAGCGTTGTGGAGGGATTACAGTGCAGGAGAAGGAGATATCAAAGGCAGTGGTAAAGAGACTACCACGATATTATCGTTATCTGGGGGGATTGTTGGAGAACGGTGTAGAAAGAATATCATCGAATGAACTCAGTGACCAGATGCAGGTTACGGCATCTCAGATTCGCCAGGATTTGAATAATTTCGGTGGTTTTGGACAACAGGGATATGGATATAATGTGAAGTATCTTTATCATGAAATTGGAAAAATTCTCGGACTTGATAAGACCTATACGATGATCATTGTGGGAGCAGGAAATCTGGGACAGGCCATCGCAAATTATGTAAAATTCGAAAAAAGAGGTTTCCGAATTGTAGGAATTTTTGATGTGAATCCTAATCTGATTGGTAAAAAGCTCAGAGGAATAGAGATTGCTCATGTAGATGAGCTGGAAGAGTTCCTTGCACAGTACGAGATTGATATCGCAACCCTGACAGTTCCCAAAGCAGGCGCAGAAGAAGTAGTTCCGGTTCTTGTGGAAGGTAAGGTAAAGGCCATCTGGAATTTTGCCCATACAGACCTTCATGTTCCTCCAAATGTTGTTGTGGAGAATGTGCATTTGTCGGAAAGCCTTATGCAATTATCCTATAATATTATTCATTCAAAATAAAATATGCCTGGACTGTTTAAAAGTATACTTGCTTTTAGGCAGTCCTGCTGTTTTATCCTGAAAAAATTACGGTGAGAATTTATGGACATCTATAGTTATAATCTGCATGATTTGAAAAACAAATTACCGAAAAGAAAAAACGATTCTTATAAAGGTACTTATGGAAAAGTCCTTGTCATTGCGGGAAGCAGAAATATGGCCGGTGCAGCCTATTTAAGCGCCAAGGCAGCATATCGTACCGGGGCGGGTCTTGTCTATATTTATACGGAAGAATGTAATAGAATCATCTTACAGACGCTTCTGCCGGAGGCAGTATTATACACCTATGATCCGGATAGCTGGCATAAAGAAGAGTTCATTGCCATACTGGAAGATAAAAATGCAGTTGCTGCAGGTCCCGGACTTGGCACCTCTTTGGTGAAAGAGCAGATCATTTCCACTCTTTTATCTGAATACAAGGGAAAACTGATTCTGGACGCAGACGGACTGAATATTCTTTCCAAACATCCGGAATGGATGGAAAACTGTCATAATCCCTTTATCATTACCCCGCATCTGGGAGAAATGAAACGATTATCCGGTGGGAATTTTATCCCGGAGCGCAAAAAATATCCGGAGTTTGCAAAGAACTTTTCTGAAAAATATGGAGTGATTACCGTATTAAAAGATTACCAGACAGTGGTAAGTGATGGGAAAGAGTGTTATGTGAATCTTTCCGGAAACCATGGAATGGCAACCGGGGGAAGCGGAGATGTTCTTTCCGGTATTATTGGCGGACTGCTGGCACAGGAGCTGGATGTTTTTGAAGCTGCGAAACTTGGGGTCTATATTCATGGACTTGCCGGTGACCGTGCCATGGAACAAAGAGGTGCTTATTCCATGATGGCATCAGATATCGCAGATTCAATTTTATATGGTGTTTCTTAGGAGGCAAGTTTGGAAGTGAACTTCCAAATCTACCATTATTGACGCAGCAAGTGTGTCATGAAGGGAGAAAAAATGGAAAAATATAGCAGAGTATATGCAAAAATCGACCTGGATGCAGTGGAGTATAATTTTGCATCCATGAAAAAAAATCTGCAGGAAAATGTACAAATGATCGCTGTTATCAAGGCAGACGGATATGGACATGGTGCCATTCAGATAGGAAAACTGGTGGAAGGATATCCTTATCTTTGGGGATTTGCTGTAGCTACGGCAGAAGAAGCACTGGAACTTCGAAGTGCCGGATTACAAAAGCCGATTCTGATCCTGGGCTATACCTTTGAGGAAAGCTTTGAAAAGCTGATTTCCCAGGATATCAGACCCGTTGTTTTTCAGCTGGAAACAGCCCGGAAATTATCGGAAATTGCTGTTTCTATGAATAAAACGGCAAAGATCCATCTTGCCGTAGATACAGGCATGAGCCGTATCGGTTTCAGGGATAACGAGGAGAGCATAGAAATCATAAAAGAAATCAGTACCCTTCCGAATCTCTTCATCGAAGGAGCCTTTACTCATTTTGCACGGGCGGATGAAGCCGACAAAACGTATGCCCAAATGCAGTTTGAGAGATATCACAGATTTATGACTGCGTTGGAAGAAAGTGGGGTCAAAATCCCTATCTGGCACTGTTCAAACAGCGCTGCTCTGATGGATATGCCCCAGGCGAATTTAAACCTGGTTCGTGCAGGAATCAGCATTTATGGAATCTATCCTTCTGAAGAAGTAAAAAAAGAACTCGTTCCCTTAAAGCCCGTCATGGAACTGAAAAGTCATATCAGTTATGTAAAAACGTTGAAAGAAGGAATACAGATCAGCTATGGCGGAACCTATACTACCCAGAAAGAAACCAGAGTGGCTACGATTCCTGTGGGATATGCTGACGGTTATCCCAGAATGCTATCTAATAAAGGCTGGGTATTGATCCAGGGAAAAAAGGCTCCGATTCTTGGAAGAGTCTGCATGGATCAGTTTATGGTGGATGTTACAGATATTCCGGAAGCAGAGCAGTTGATGGAAGTGACGCTTCTTGGTGAGGATCACGGAAATCATATTATGGTAGAGGAATTATCAGAGCTTTGCGGAAGATTTCCTTATGAATTTGTCTGTGATATCAATAAACGCGTGCCAAGGGTCTATGTAAAAGGCGGCCAGATCGTGGAACAGAAAGATTTTTTCTGCGTATAATGAATAATCAGAACATGATGGGAAATACTCCAGACATCAGAAAAATTTGATAATGGAGCGTGAAATCTTTGATTATTCGACGAGGCGATATTTTTTATGCAGATTTAAGACCGGTAATAGGATCAGAACAGGGAGGCATCAGGCCTGTACTTGTCATACAGAATGATATTGGTAATAAGCACAGCCCTACGGTGATCGTAGCTGCCATTACATCTAAGATGAATAAAGCAAAACTGCCAACGCATATTGAAATAGATGCGGCACATTATGGGGTTGTAAAAGATTCTGTTATTCTATTAGAGCAGCTGCGTACGATAGATAAGACCAGATTAAAAGACAGGGTGTGCCATCTGGACAATACGATTTTGCGAAAAGTTGACAGGGGATTGATGATCAGCCTGGAATTAGGTACATACCTGTCTTGACGAAAAAAGTGATAAATGTTATATTAAAGTGATGAATTACAGAGATTAAAGGAGAATAAAGATGTCAGGACATTCAAAGTTTGCGAACATCAAACACAAAAAAGAGAAAAATGACGCTGCAAAAGGTAAGATTTTTACAATCATCGGACGTGAAATTGCAGTTGCTGTAAAAGAAGGCGGACCAGATCCGGCAAACAACAGTAAACTTCGTGATGTAATTGCAAAGGCAAAAGCCAATAATATGCCAAATGATACCATTGATAGAGGTATTAAGAAAGCAGCAGGAGATGCAAACTCCGTAAATTATGAATATGTAACCTACGAAGGATATGGACCGGGCGGTATTGCCATTATCGTAGATGCACTTACTGATAATAAGAACCGTACTGCAGCAAATGTAAGAAGTGCCTTTACAAAAGGTAACGGAAGCATCGGAACACAGGGCTGTGTTTCTTACAGCTTTGACCAGAAAGGTCAGATCATCATTGACAAAGAAGAATGTGATATGGATGCTGATGACCTTATGATGATGGCTCTGGATGCGGGCGCAGAAGACTTCAGCGATGAAGAAGACAGCTTCGAAGTAATCACCACGCCAGAGGATTTCAGTGCGGTAAGAGAAGCCCTGGAAAAAGAAGGAATCCCTATGGCTTCCGCTGAGATCACCATGATTCCACAGAATTATGTTTCAGTAACAGATGAGACGGTATTAAAGAACCTTCAGAGAACATTGGACCTTTTAGAGGATGATGACGATGTTCAGAACGTTTATACGAATCTGGAGGAATAAGTATGGAAAATACGTATCTGACTGCTTTCCATGGGATGGAGACGTTGCTTGATCCCATGGAAGATATCATGTCTTCTTTTAATAAACAAAAGTATGCATCATCCTTTCAGCATTTTTATGAAATGTATTTACCTACATTTCAGGCATTAGAAGAGGGCTATAACAATGCCATTGATAAAGAACAGTATCTGTTTAATATGGCAGAAGCTGTGGTGCAGAATGCGTTAAAAAGAATGGAAGGAATTACAAAGAAGTCTAAGCGTAATGGCGTATCCATGGATATGAATATGTGTATGGTGGTATTTGCCATACCATGCCTGAAGCAGTTTGCGGGCAATGTTTCAGATCCATTTATAGAAGAATTGTTAAAACAGTGGAAAGAAGCCTTCCCTGATACCAATCTTCAGCCTACCACACAGGAAGAGATTGCAGAAGGTTTCCAACATAAATGGTGTTACATAACAACGGCGGTCTGTCAGACTTTTCAGAAGCCGGATGATTGTTATGAATTGATGTTATTCCGTGATTACCGGGATCATTACCTGTTAGAAAGCGAAAATGGGGAAGAACTGATTCGTAAGTATTATGATGTTGCACCTACGATTGTAAAACATATTAATAAAACAGAGCATGCAGATACCGTTTATCAGAAAATCTGGGATCAATACCTGCAGCCTTGCCTGCACATGATTGAAAATCATCAATTTGAAGAATGCAAAGAATTGTATCAGAACATGGTTGATGATCTTGCAGAAGAGTATTTTTACACAAATTAAATAACAAATACCACAAGAGGCCAAAACAGTTCACTGTTTCAGCCTCTTTTTGCGGAAATAAATAAAAATCTGTATGAGCTTTTAAATTCTGGACATATTAGTATTAAGGACGACAGTTCAGGTGACACTGTTCCGCGAGATGTTTTGCATGGCTTTTTCATAGTTACTGGAACGTATGTGAACAGGAACTATGAAAGTGTCATATGTGACTACGGAGGTAATGATATGTCAGAAGAAGCGAAAGAAACAGAAAATAAGTCTGGAGAAAATCAGCAGTCCATTGAAAAATTTGGACAGGCTCAGCTGCAGAACCAGATTCATCTGATCTCCATCATTGGAGAGGTGGAAGGACATGAATGTCTGCCATCCAACAGTAAAACCACAAAATATGAGCATCTCCTGCCGCAGCTTGCTGCCATAGAAGACAGTACACAGATCAAAGGTGTTCTGGTATTACTAAATACTGTGGGCGGCGATGTGGAGGCTGGGCTTGCCATAGCAGAAATGATTGCATCCCTTAGCAAACCCACCGTATCTCTTGTACTTGGTGGAAGTCATTCGATTGGGATTCCCATTGCAGTTTCCACGGATTATTCCTTTATAGTGGAAACGGGAACCATGGTCATCCATCCGGTGCGCATGAATGGAACAGTGATTGGCGCACCCCAGACCTATGACTATTTTAAACAGATGCAGGATCGTATCCTTGGATTTATTTCTTCTCATTGTCAGGCCAAACGAGGTCGTTTAGAAGAACTGATGCTGGATACGGGTATGCTTACGAAAGATCTCGGAACGATATTAGTTGGAAAACAGGCAGTGGAAGAGGGACTGATCAATGAAGTTGGTGGAATATCTGACGCCATGAAGAAATTACATTCCATGATTTAAGAAAAACTTAATTATCTGTCCCATCAAATATTTGTACCGATAAAAGATTTATGTTATAATAGACAGTAGTATGTTCGTTGCTGGGACAACGGGAGCAGTAACATGTGTTCGGGGGTATGGTTATGACGTTCTTTTATTCGGTTTTTTTAGGAATTGTTCAGGGAATCACAGAATTTCTTCCTGTCAGCAGTTCTGGTCATCTTGCTTTATTTCAGAATCTGTTTGGCATTGAATCAAATACAAATCTATTATTTGACATAATGCTGCATATCGGTACGCTGGTTGCAGTATTTGTTGTGTTCCGAAAAGATCTTTTACGTATGCTGGTAGAGATTCTGCGCATGATTATGGACAGTGTTTCCAATGTTAAGATTTTTCTACATAATCATAAAGAAAAGGATGCCAGACGTTACCATAAGGTTGTACACAATAATTACCGCAAATTTGTGGTTATGATCCTGGTTTCATCCATCCCGACTGCTATCATTGGAATGGTGGCCCGGGAACTGGTTGAGATGGCATCTTTAACTCTGTTGATCCCAGGAGTATGTCTGATTTTAAATGGCGGTCTGCTTTTAGTTGCAGATGCGGCAGAAGCAGGAAGCAAGATTCCAAAGGATGCTTCGTATACCAGTGCGTTTATGGTTGGTATTGCTCAGGGCGTAAGTACACTGCCAGGCCTTTCCAGATCCGGTATGACAATTTCAGCCTGTATTTTATGTGGATATGATAAACGTTTTTCTGTAAAATATTCTTTTATTATGTCTATTCCGGCAATCATTGGTGCTGCAATCCTGGAAATCCCTGATCTTGCAGGCAGCTCTGTCACACTTTTACAGCTGTTTTCCTATACTGTTGGTGCTATTGTGGCAGGAATGGTAGGCTATGTCTGCATCAAAAAGATGCTTCGTATTGTGCGGAAAGAACATTTTCGCGGATTTTCCGTTTATTGTTTTATTATGGGAATGATATCCATTGCCGGATATTTGTTTTTAAGATGATAAGATAGAAGAGGAGTGTGTAAATGGCAGCAAAAAAAACATCATCTCAGAAGAAAAGAGTGAACACAAAAAAGAAAACGGGAGCGAAAGCTCCCCAGATTTCTGAAAAAAAGGGAACTCCTGTTGCTGCAGAGATTTTTGTATGGGTCATGCTGATATTCTGTGTGATTCTTTTTTTAAGTAATGTTTTTGGTATTGGAGGAAAAGCCGGGAAGGCAGTCAGTGCCTTCTTTTTTGGTGAATTTGGCGTAGTTGCATATGTGATGCCTTTTGTTTTTTTCGGAATATCTGCTTTTCTGGTGGCAAACCGGGGGAAAAAAGAAGCCTGGACGAAGACGGCGATTCTGGTCATCCTCGTATTTTGTATCTGTTGTTTTGCGGAACTTATTTCCGGAGAATATGATGCAAGCAGAACCCTGACAGATTATTTTTATGCAGGAATGGAGATGCGAAGCGGCGGAGGAATCGCAGGTGGATTATTCTGCCGTGCCTTCTGTTCGGTATTTGGACTGGTTGGAGCCTGGATCATTAATATCGGGATTCTTTTGATCTTTACGGTACTGCTGACAGGATATTCTCTCTTTGATGGAATCAGAAAAGGCAGTGGCAGAGCTCATGAACAATCTTCCATACGTCGCGAATTAAACAAAGAAAAACGCAGGAATCTTCATTTGCAGAAACAGATGCAGATGCAGACGGAAATTGAACAGCTCAGGGATGCAAATGAAGGACTTCAGGAAGAAATACGAAAGCCGCGCCGTGAACGGATCGTAACCGGAGTGAGTATGGCAACGACCTTTGATCAGAATCTTCCCAAAACGGCTGAGGTCCATGAGGTGACTCCAAGGCGGAGAAAAAGAACGGATAGTGTTGCAAATAAAAAGGCGTCAGATGCCAAAATACCTGATCCAAAGATTGCAGAGCCAATTGTCCCGGAAGAAACGAAAGAGGCGGAAGCAGATACAGTTTCTCCGGTACAGCAGCCTCAGCAGATGGATATGAGTTTTACCATCCAGAGAAATGGCATTTCAAAGGTTGTTTCTGCGGATAAGCCATTTACGGCAGCAGAGCAGGAACTGGCAGATCATGAGGTATCAGCAGAAGAACTGGTAAAAGAAAACTGTGCTGTTCCGGAAGAAAAAGTTCCAAAATCCCAAAATTCCCGATCGGCGAAGGAAGAGCAGCAAAAGGCAGTAGAGAGTGTAGCCTCAGAAATCAAAGAAACGCAATCCACCCAGAAACAGAACTATACTTTTCCACCTCTTGACTTGCTTACCAAACCTTCCGGCAAGCAGTCCGGAAGCAGTGATGCGCAGCTTCAGGAAACGGCGGCAAAGCTTCAGCAGATCTTGCACAATTTTGGGGTGAATGTTACGGTTACGAATGTTTGCTGCGGACCTGCGGTTACCAGATATGAACTGACACCGGAAATGGGCGTAAAAGTCAGCAAGATCGTTGCTCTGGCAGATGATATCAAACTTTATCTTGCGGCCTCGGATATTCGAATCGAAGCGCCGATTTCAGGAAAATCGGCTGTGGGAATTGAAGTGCCAAATAAGACAAACAGCGCTGTATATTTAAGAGAACTGCTGGAAACACAGGAATTTCAGAATGCAAAGTCAAATCTGTCCTTTGCCGTAGGAAAAGATATCTCCGGAAAGCCTGTTGTGGCAGATATTGCGAAAATGCCTCATCTTCTTATTGCCGGAGCTACCGGTTCAGGTAAATCCGTCTGTATCAATACGCTGATCATGAGTATTCTGTACAAAGCTAATCCAGAAGATGTGAAGCTGATCATGATTGATCCGAAGGTGGTGGAATTAAGTGTATATAATGGAATTCCTCATTTATATATTCCTGTTGTTACAGACCCGAAGAAGGCTTCAGGAGCATTAAACTGGGCCGTAGCAGAGATGATGGAACGTTATCAGAAGTTTGCCCAGTGCGGCGCGAGAGATGTGCATGGATACAACCAGAAGATACAGAATCTTGGAGATGTGGACGGTGCAGAGAAGCCAAAGAAGCTTCCACAGATTGTTATCATTGTGGATGAGCTGGCGGATCTGATGATGGTGGCACCTGGAGAAGTGGAAGATGCTATTTGCCGTCTTGCACAGCTTGCCAGGGCAGCAGGTATTCATCTGATTATTGCAACTCAGCGTCCTTCTGTAAATGTTATTACAGGGCTTATTAAGGCAAATATGCCATCGAGAATTGCCTTTGCCGTTACCAGTGGTGTGGATTCCCGTACCATTCTTGATATGAACGGTGCAGAAAAACTCCTGGGAAAAGGAGACATGCTGTTCCATCCATACGGCAATGCAAAACCTATACGTGTACAGGGATCCTTTGTATCTGATGCGGAAGTCAGTGCTGTTACAGAGTTCTTAACAAAACAGAATGATGAAAACTATACCAGTGTCATGGAAGAGCGTATGTCAAAGGTACAGCAGTCAGCTCCGGTGATTAGCGACGCTTCCTCCGGTGGAAATGACAGAGATACCTTTTTCGTTGATGCAGGAAAATTCATCATTGAAAAAGATAAGGCATCCATTGGAATGCTGCAGAGAGTATTTAAGATCGGATTTAATCGTGCTGCCAGAATTATGGATCAGCTCTCGGAAGCTGGCGTAGTAGGACCGGAAGAGGGTACAAAGCCCCGTAAGATCCTGATGAGCATGGAAGAGTTTGAGCAATATATTGATGAATATGTGTAAATTCCTTTTTTGACAGATGAGTCTGGTTTTGATTTAATCAATGATATCATTCTGGAACCTTGACAGATGTTCATAAGGTAAAATCAACCGTCCGCGGTACAAACCGCAGCCGTCATTGATCAGGCTGTTATTGATGGCACCGAACATATTGACATCCAGCTTAGACAAATCCAGCTGTAACAGACGCATGCCTCTGTCATAGGCTTCATCAAAATACACATATTCTCCCCGGGGAATGAGATCTCTCATGGAACGTTCTGTTTCCTGGCGTTTTTCATAATTCAGATGATTGGCAGAGCCGATTTCTGCAATATCATCCATCATTTTGGTCCGAAGCTGCATTTCCATGTAGGATCTGGAACTGTTATCGTAAAAGGTGATGTGAAGAGAACGATAACCATAAAGGTTCTGACCGCAAATATAGTCCCGGTAATAAGGTCTTACAGCTTCACTTAACAGAGGTGAGGAGCTTAGCTTTACACCATGGGCGGACTGCGTTGTGAAACCGCGCTCCTCCAGAAATGACGGAAGCTCATTGGCTATCTGATATAAATATTTCAGTTCCACGCTTTCTCTGTCTTGCCCTTCTTTCAGATGACATTTGGGCATGGAAAGGACAATGCGGTAAGCAATCAGATCACGGAAACAGCTAAGATGATTTTTCAGGTTGGCGATGGGCGGATAAGTACCGTGCCTGCTGTAATAATCGGATACATATTCCACAATGTAGCCGTTAAACTTTTCTTCAGCCCGGATCAGAGACTTAATGCGTCCTTTGAAAGTGAAAGCCAGAAAAGGATATTCTTTTGCCATATATTTATAGAATTCCCGGATTTTCTGAGACTGGGCAGTAAGGAAGTCATTGTGTTCGAGAAGCTCCTGGATCTGAAGAAGAAAATTACAGTGTACCAGGTCAATTTCATTGTGTGTCTGAAGTGCTTCTGCTCTCAGATCTGCAATATAGTTCTGAAGTATTTTCAGTATAGTGTCTCCGGAATATAAATAGTCATTTAAT
This sequence comes from Muricoprocola sp., assembly GCA_051879475.1. GTDB lineage: Bacteria > Bacillota > Clostridia > Lachnospirales > Lachnospiraceae > Marvinbryantia. Next base: position 16,125 of record JBJEMC010000026.1, read on the forward strand.
GTAATCATGGTTGTTCCTCTTTTGGCGTATGAAGTCTGTTTTTTTTATCATAACACAAACTGCCAAAAAGGTGAATTTTTTCTAAACTATTTTTACTCTCGTTGACAAATAAAATGGAAAAATCTATAATAGATAATAGTATGAAGAAAAAAGGAGTGCATATGAAACTTTTAGATAAAATGGAACGGAAGTTCGGTCGTTATGCAGTAAGGAATTTGTCTGCTTATATCATTGCGTTATATGTGGCGGGATACCTGATGGAGATTTTTGCCCCTGGGATTTTGAATTATCTTACTTTGGAACCTTATTATATTCTTCGGGGACAGGTGTGGAGATTGGTAACCTGGATTATCGTTCCGCCGTCTTCTCTGGATATTTTTACGGTGATCATGCTGTTTTTCTATTATTCTGTAGGAAAGAATCTGGAACAGACTTGGGGAGCTTTTCGCTATAACGTGTATATTTTCTCCGGAGTGCTGGTTATGACCATTGGTTCCTTTGCACTATATCTGCTTCTGGGCGGAAATGTGATGTTTGGAACCCTGTTTACGACATATCATATTAATATGTCCATATTTCTGGCATTTGCAACGACTTATCCGGATGTTCGGGTCTTATTATATTTTATCATTCCGATTAAGGTTAAGTGGCTGGGAATCTTTTATGCAGTTGTGCTGGGATTGAATTTTCTGTCTGCAAACTGGGTTGGAAAACTGGTATTGGTGCTTTCTCTTTTTAATTTTATTGTGTATTTCCTGTGTTCCAGAAATGTCAGACGGTATTCCTATAAGAACCAGAAGAGACAGTGGGAGTTTAAGAAGGCTGTGCATACTCCTCCGGTGAATAATCAGAAGACATCAAGGGAAAATGGCCCGATTACAAGACATAAATGTGCAGTCTGTGGCAGGACAGAGCTGGACGGGGATCATTTGGAATTTCGTTTTTGCTCAAAATGCAATGGAAACTATGAATATTGTCAGGATCATCTGTTTACGCATGAGCATGTGAGATAAGAATAAAGCATGCAAAAGAAGGAATGAATATGAAAAAGTTATTGAAATGGCACATAGGATCAAGAGCAGGAAATTTATTTCTTGCTCTTTTTCTTCCAGTATCGGCGTTATGTTGCATAGAGTTTTATACACACGTACCCTGGGACCTTACAGTTCCGATTTTTGTTTTGAATCTGATCTTTTATTATCTTTTATATGCGATATGTACTTTTTTGACAGGAAGGCTCAACATGGGATATATACTGGCTACGCTGGTTCCTATGCTCTTTGGTCTGGTGAATTATTTTGTAGTAGATTTCAGGTCATCACCTGTGGTACCCTGGGACATTTATTCTATCAGAACGGCTGCATCTGTTGCAGGTAATTATCAGTTCCATATTACCTCGCGTCTTTTACTGGTACTGGCGGGATTTGCTGTTATTATATTGATCAGCAGCAGAATGAGCAATGTGAGCATAAAAAATAAAGTTCGTTTTCCATCTCTTCTTATAATGCTCATTCTGATGTTTTGCTTTGGCAAGGGAATCCAGACAGATCAGGTCATTGATGCTGTGGGACTGGATACCATATTGTTTACACCAAATGTACTGTATCGCAACAATGGGATTGCCTGTGGTTTTATAGGGAATCTGAAATACCTCAAGGTAGAAAAGCCTGCTGGATATTCTGCTGAAAAAGCGCAGCTCATTGCAGAAGAAACTTCAGAGCAGCCAGAAGAGACAGGCTCAGAAGAATATCCTAATATCATCGTAATCATGGACGAGGCTTTTTCCGATCTGTCTGTCTTTGGAGACTTTGAGACAGACAGTGATTACATGCCTTTTATCAGGTCTCTTCAGGAGAATACGGTAAAAGGAGATTGTTATGTGTCAGTGAAGGGAGGGAATACAGCGAATTCAGAGTTTGAATTTCTGACAGGTAACAGTATGGCATTTATGCCTTCGGGAAGTGTTCCTTATCAGCAGTATATCAAGAGCGAACTGCCTTCTATGGCATCAAGACTTGCAAAACTGGGGTATCAGACAGCAGCCATTCATCCGTATAACAGTACAGGTTGGTGCAGAAATGTGGTGTACCCGTATCTGGGATTTGAGGAAGCTGTATTTAAATCACAATTTACAGAACCTGTTACGATCCGTTCTTATATAAGTGACGAATCGGCATTTCAGAAGATTCAGGAGTTATATGAGAATAAGGAAGAGGGGAAGCCCTTATTTGTATTTGAAGTAACGATGCAGAATCATGGCGGATACAGTAAAGACGTGGAAGGATTTACGGAGTCAGTGCATGTAACAGGACTGGAGGATAAAACTACAAGTGTCCGTGCGCTGGAAAAGTATCTGACGCTGATAAAAGAAACAGATCTTGCCTTTGAAAACCTGATACAGTACTTTAATGATCAGTCAGAAAAGACGATTATTCTTTTGTTTGGAGATCATCAACCTTCTGACTATGTTACCAATGTAGTTTTGAGGAATTTGGGTCTGACCAGAGAAGGTTCAGATGAAATTTTTTACAATAACTATATCGTACCTTATGTGATGTGGGCGAATTATGACATCAGCAACAGTGTGTCAGACACTGCAGATGAAATTACAAGTGAGAAAAAGGAATCAGGATGGAGAAATCCGATTAGTCTCAATTATCTGGGAAGCCTTTTGGCTGAAAAAGCAGGAATCCCTTTGACGGGATATGAACAGTTTTTGAAAAAATTGCAGGAAGTTTATCCTGTTGTTACAGCAAATATGGTGATGGATGCAGAGGGAAACAGAATGCCCTTTGAGGAAGTGAAGAAGGATGACTGGATCAGGAAGTATAGTTATCTTACTTATAATTATCTCTGTGATAAAAAAGAAAAGCTTACGGATTATTATGATTGATAATCCGTAAGCTGAAAAAATCGTTATTCGTTTTTG
>JBJEMC010000027.1:0-18953 GCA_051879475.1 Muricoprocola sp.
GGTAAAACAGGTAACTTATCTATCAACAGTGAAAATATTTTTCCTATTATTAAGAAATGGCTGTATTCCGATCATGATATTTTCATGAGAGAACTTGTTTCTAACGGATGTGATGCGATTACAAAGCTGAAAAAGCTTTCTCTTATGGGTGAATTTACTTTCCCTGAAAAATATAAGAATCAGGTGAAGGTAATCGTAAGCTCCAAAGACAAGACCATTAAATTTATTGATACCGGTCTTGGTATGACTGCTGACGAAGTAGAAGAATATATCACACAGATTGCATTTTCAGGTGCTACAGACTTCCTGGAAAAGTATAAAGATAATGCCAACGGTGATGAAATCATCGGACATTTCGGTCTTGGTTTCTACTCTGCATTCATGGTAGCTGACGAAGTGCATATTGATACCCTCTCCTACCGCGAAGGAGCTACACCTGTTCACTGGGAATGTGACGGCGGAACAACCTATACTATAGAAGATGGAAATAAAACAACCATCGGTACAGAGATTACCTTGTTTTTAAATGAAGAAAGCCTGGAATTTGCGAACGAATATCGTGCCCGTGAAGTTCTGGAAAAATACTGTTCTTTCATGCCAACTGAAATTTTCCTGGAAAATGCAGATGCTGAGCCACAGTATGAGACCATCGACCGCGATGAGGTAACAGAGGACGATACGGTAATCGAGTATATCCACGAAGAAGCCAAAACAGAAGAAAAAGAAAATGAAAACGGTGAAAAGGAAATCGTAGAGGTTTCCCCTGCAAAAGAAAAGGCCAAAATTCTCAAACGTCCTGTTTCTATCAGTGATACCCATCCTCTTTGGACCAAACATCCAAATGAATGTACCAGGGAAGAATATCTGGAATTTTACCGCAAAGTATTCAATGATTATAAAGAGCCTCTGTTCTGGATCCACCTGAATATGGATTATCCTTTCAACCTGAAAGGTATTCTGTACTTCCCTAAGATCAATACAGAATATGATTCCATCGAAGGAACCATTAAGCTTTACAATAACCAGGTATTTATCGCAGATAATATCAAAGAAGTTATCCCTGAGTTCCTGATGCTCTTAAAGGGTGTAATTGATTGTCCTGACCTTCCGCTGAACGTTTCCAGAAGTGCTCTTCAGAACGATGGTTTCGTTAAGAAGATTTCTGACTATATCAGCAAAAAGGTTGCAGACAAGCTCTCCGGAATGTGCAAGACAGACCGTGAAGAATACGAAAAATACTGGGATGATATCAGTCCATTCATCAAATTTGGCTGCCTGAAGGATCAGAAATTCTGTGACCGTATGATGGATTATATCCTTGTTAAGGATCTGGACGCAAAATATCTGACACTGAATGATTTCATCGATGCCAATAAGAAAGAAGAACCGGAAGCCGATGCAAAGGAAGAAGCTTCTGAAGAAAAAGCTCCGGAAGAAGCTCCGGAATATGAAGAAGATGTAGAAAATGAAGAAGAAAAAGAAGTTCCAAAGACTACTCTCTTCTATGTAACAGATGAGGTACAGCAGAGCCAGTACATCAATATGTTCAAGGAAGCCGGTTTAAATGCCGTTATCCTGAAACACAATATTGATTCTCCTTTCATTTCTCTGGTAGAACAGAAAAAAGAAAATGTAGAATTTAAACGTATTGATGCTGATGTAAATGACACCTTCAAAGAAGAAACTTCTGAAGAAGACTTAAAAGAGACTACAGATTCTCTGACAGAGATTTTCCGCAAAGCTCTTGGCAATGACAAATTAGATGTTAAGGTAGAAAACTTAAAGAATGCTTCTGTTTCCTCTATGATTACTCTTTCTGAAGAAAGCCGCCGTATGCAGGAAATGATGAAGATGTACAATATGTATGGCATGGATCCGGATATGTTTGGTTCCTCTGAGACTCTGGTACTGAATGCCCGCAACAACCTGGTACAGTTTATCTTAAATAACAAAGATAATGAAAATGTACCAATGTTCTGCCAGCAGTTATACGATCTGGCAATGCTCAGCCATGCACCACTCAAACCAGAAGCTATGACAAAATTCATTGCAAGAAGTAATGAAATCATGACTCTCTTAGCAAAATAACATGTCTATATCATGACGCAGAAAAGTCCTGCCGCGAACTGACCTTACAGTTTGCTTGCAGGGCTTTTTTGCGTTCATAATATATCAATACTACAAATGTTACACTAACTTCTTAAAAATAGAAACACCATCGAGATCTCCTGAATCAGCTTGCTGTGTCTGCAGATCTTTGATCTCGCAGTTCTGCAGAATTCCCAGTGCGGCTGCATGAAACTCTGGCAGGTGTTTTGCCTTTTTTAGTGTTTTCTCATATCCTCCAAGATCCACAAAGAGATCTTTCATATAACACCACAGTTCTTTCATCTTGTGCAATACTGGGGTATCTCCGGACAATGCTTCCTGATATGCTGCATATAAGTCTTCATGAAACTCTATGATGCGTCTGCGGTCGGGCTGTGTTTGTTCCCGGATATTTTCGATAAGCTGCGGATTACGAAGGATTCCTCTTCCCATCATCATACTGTCCAGCCCGGGAAGCTCGTTTTCCAACCATTTCACATTCTGTATGGTTTTAATATCTCCATTATATCCAATGGGGTATTTCACCTGCTCTAAGGCATATTTCACCGCTTCTACCTTAGGCACATTTCCATAGTAGTCTCTGGTTGTTCTTGGATGAATGATCAGTTCTTTGATCGGATACTTTTTATAAATCTCCATTAGAGCCGGAAATTCATCCGGATTCTCTCTTCCTATCCTGGTCTTTACAGACAACTCCCCATCCCAGTTGGAGAAAACATTTTCCAAAAAGTAATCCAATTCCTCTGGAAAAGCCAGAAAACCCGATCCTCGCCCTTTGTTTGCCACAGTCTTAGACGGACATCCCAGATTCAGATTCAGTTCTGTAAATCCGTAATCCTCTTTCAGATGACTGGCGGTCCACATAAAATCTTCCCATTTATTTGTCAAGATCTGTGGAACCACCGGAATATCTACATTATGTTCGGGAATGATATCATTTAATTCTCTGCCCCCAAAGACCTTCCTTGCTCCCGGTTTTGGTTCAATAAAGGGAATATAATACTTATCTGCTCCTTTAAAATGTCTGTGATGCACCGTACGGAAAACATATCCCGTAATTCCTTCCAGTGGTGCTACGTAGTATTTCATTCTATTCATCCTCCGGATTTGAGTAATAACTGAGTGACCTTCTGGCCAGAAATATGCCCTGTCAAACTATGACAGGGCATATAAATTACTGATCAATCTTCATTTGTATTTACTTTACTTGCTCTTGCTTCTACTTCCTTATTCTGGATATCTGATGGAGCCTGTTCATATCTGGCAAATTCATATTCAAATGTACCAGCTCCACCTGTCATGGATCTAAGCTGTGTAGAATATCCATACAGTTCCATCATAGGAATATCAGCTTCTATGATCTGGTTACCCTTATGATCAGGATTCATACCTAGAACACGTCCACGGCGCTTATTCAAGTCGCCCATTACATCTCCTGTATACTTATCAGGTACTGTTACTTTCAGAGATGCGATTGGCTCAAGCAGTACAGGAGAAGCTTCCATGAACCCTTTCTTGAATGCCTGAATCGCAGCTGTCTTAAACGCCATTTCAGAAGAGTCTACAGGATGGTAAGATCCATCATACAAAGTAGCCTTCACACCAACTACCGGATAAGCTGCCAGAGGTCCGCGAAGCACGGATTCCTGGATACCTTTTTCTACTGCCGGGAAATAGTTCTTTGGAACTGCTCCACCCACAACAACCTGCTCAAATACGTATGGTGTTTCAGGATCACCTGAATTTTCAAAACGCATCTTAACATGACCATACTGTCCATGTCCACCGGACTGTTTCTTATATTTTGCTTCTACGTCAGATTTCTTACGGATTGTCTCACGGAAAGCAACCTTTGGCTTGCCAAGTTCAATCTCAACTTTATATTTGCTAAGCAGCTTGCTTGCAATGATATCAATGTGCTGATCTCCCATACCATAGATCAGAGACTGTCTGTTTTCAGCATCATTTACAGCCTTCATGGTAAGGTCTTCCTGCATCATCTTTGCAAGAGCCTGTGCAATTTTGTCTTCATCACCTTTTGTCTTTGCAAAGTATCTCTTGTATGTATAAGGTGTGGAAATATCAATACCCGGATACTGAATCGGAGTATTCTTTGTTGCAAGAGTATCACCGGTTCTGGTTTCATTTAATTTACCGATTGCACCAATATCTCCGGCATGAAGTTCAGAAACCTCAACTGGTTTGCTTCCTTCCATTATATACAGTTTATTTAATTTTACCTCTACATCTCTGTTTACATTATACAGAGTATCATCATTCTTGATAACACCTGATGCCACTTTAATCAGTGTATACTTACCGATAAACGGGTCTACGATGGTCTTAAATACCATGGCAGATTTGGCTTTTGCGAAATCATAGTTTGCCTGATAGATTTCACTTGTCTTCATGTTAATACCTGCTACCGTACGTTTGTCAGGACTTGGGAAGTACTGTACAATATCATCCAGCAGATTCTGAACACCCTGAAGGTTTACAGGTGAACCCATAGCTACAGGTACGATAGAACAGTCTGATACATTTACTGTCAGGGCTGCCATAATCTCTGCAGGGGAGAACTCATCTCCGGCAAAATAACGGTCCATAAATTCTTCTGATGTCTCTGCTACAGATTCCAGCAGGTTTTCTCTGTATTTATCCAGATATTCCTGTAAATATTCAGGGATCTCGCATTCTTTCTTCTCACCTTTTGCAAGCCAGCGTCTTCCGGCCTGTTTTACAACGTTTACGTATCCGACAAATTTCTCATTCTCACGAATCGGGAAATGAATCGGAGCGATCTTCTTTCCGTATAAATCACTTAAATCTTCTACTACCTGACGGAAGCTGGCATTATCTACATCCATATTGGTGATAAAGAACATTCTAGGAAGTTTATACTTCTCACAGATATCCCATGCTTTCTGAGTTCCTACTTCTACTCCACTCTTACCATTTACAACGATGATGGCAGCGTCAGCAGCTGAAGCTGCTTCTTCTACTTCACCTACGAAATCAAAGTAACCTGGTGTATCCAGAATGTTCACTTTGACATCTCCCCAGATGATTGGTACTACAGAAGTACTGATTGAGAACTTTCTCTTAATTTCTTCTTTATCATAATCACTTACAGTATTTCCTTCTGTAACACTTCCCATTCTGCTGGTAATACCGGATAAGTAAGCCATAGCCTCTGTTAAACTAGTTTTTCCCGCACCGCCATGTCCTAAAATGACAACGTTGCGGATTCTGTCGGTTGTATAAATCTTCATATTGTTTCCTCCACTTCCAGTTACTGGGAACTATTTGTTCAAGTTCCTCAAAACGCTTCTGTGCTTTTTTAGCACCATAGGAATATTTTACTAAAAAAAATCATAAATAGCAAGCTATTTATGATTTTTTTACTAATATTTTACTAATATATTTATTTCATAAGTTTTTCCAGGTCTGCATAGAACTGCGGATAGCTGATATTCACACAGTCTGCGCCTTTAATGGTGGTTTCTCCATCAGCCCCCAGAGCTGCCACTGCAAAGCTCATGGCAATTCTGTGATCCAGATGACTGTCAATCTCTGCGCCGTGAAGCGAATGACCGCCTTCAATGATCATTCCATCTTCCGTAGCTTCCACATGTGCTCCCATAGCCTTTAGATTGTTCACCACCGTATCAATTCGATTGCTTTCTTTTACTTTTAATTCCTGAGCATCCCGGATGACCGTTGTCCCACTGGCATAGCAGGCCATCACCGCAATGACCGGAATCTCATCGATGAGGGTCGGAATCAGTTCACCACCAATCACAGTTCCTTTCAGATCTGATGTCTTCACCAGAAGATCCGCCGTAGGTTCTCCGCCGCTGGTCTTTTCATTCATACGCTCCACTCTGGCTCCCATCATTTCACAGACACGAAGAATTCCATCCCTGGTTGGATTGGTTCCGACATTTTTTATCAGGATTTCTGAATCCGGAACAATACATCCCGCTGCCAGGAAATACGCTGCCGAAGAAATGTCTCCCGGTACTGCAATTTTCATAGCTGTAAGCTGCGGTGCCGGTTCTATGGTCGCCGTAGTCCCTTCTGTATGAATCTTTGCTCCAAATCCACTGAGCATCAGTTCTGTATGATTTCTGGAAACGTAAGGCTCTGTTACACTGGTTGGCGCATCTGCATAAAGTCCTGCCAGTAGAATGGAGGACTTTACCTGAGCGGAAGCCACCGGTGACTGATAATGGATTCCTTTCAGAAAAGGCTTCTCTGTAAGTATATCAAAGTTACGCCTTGCATTGATCTGAAGAGGTGCACATCCATTGCCCTTTACACTTACAATATCCGCTCCCATCTGTGACAAAGGTTCCATGATTCTTTTCATAGGTCTGGTCTGAATAGACGCATCCCCATTTAACATACAGGAAAATCTCTGGCCACATAAGATACCGGAAATTAATCTCGTGGTGGTTCCACTGTTTCCCGTATCCAGCACCTCAGTGGGTGCCTGCAGACCATAGAGCCCCTTGCCGGCGATTCTGATGCACTCTTCTGTATTCTCAATCTCTATTCCCATTTTACGAAAACAGCTGATGGTAGAAAGGCAGTCTGCTCCCTGAAGAAAATTAGTTACTTCCGTAGTGCCTTTTGCCAGAGCACCAAACATGACGGCACGATGTGAAATGGATTTATCTCCGGGAACTGTCAGCTCTCCTTTTAATGAAGTTGCTTTTGTAAATTTCATTATTATCTCCTCTTTAACTATGATACCAACTTATGAGCAATCTCATGTGGGTTTAGACCTTTTGGCCCTGGCATCATGCATAAACAGTATATCTGTGTTTTCTTAAGATCTCTATTGCTTTGGTTCTGGATTCTTCATCATAAAATTCTATCAGAAGAACTGCGTCGTCAAATTCGCGGTTATTGACAATTCCGATATTTTTCAGGGTGATGCTGTTACTTGCCAGGATGGTGGCAAGGATTGCAATTTCTCCGGTTTCATCCAGCATATCACAGTATATCTTATATACCTTCTTGATTGGTCCTGAGGACATATCCGAAAAAGAGTTTCTATAGTCTCTGGATTCCTGAAAAAGTTTGTATATCGCTTTTCCATTTTTATTTTCCAGTTCTTTCTGTATGTTCTGAAGGCTTACAATATAGTCCTTCAACACTTTTAAAATGTTTTCAGAATTGGTCATACAGATTTCTTCCCACATCTGAGGAGATGAGGAGGCAATTCTGGTGATATCTTTAAATCCTCCTGCTGCCACCATTCTCATGGTTTCTTCCGGGGTATCCTCATCATGGACAAGATTGACCAGGGATGCGGCAATCAGATGCGGCAGATGACTGATGGCACCTGTCACAAAATCATGTTCCTGATAATCAAGAATCAGAGGTAATGCTTTCAGAGAAGTAACCAGTTCTACATAAGCATCGACTTTTTCCCTGGCTACCTTTGCCGTTGGCGTAATGATATAATAGGCATTCTCAATCAGATAATGCTTGGCATTTTCAATTCCCGTCTTTTCAGATCCGGCCATGGGATGACCACCGATAAACTGTTCTTCCAGATCCAGTGCTTTCACATGCTCATGAATGTCGCACTTTGTGCTTCCGGCATCTGTCAGAATACAATCCTTTTTCAGAAATGGTTTTAATATTTTTAAATATGCTGCATTTACTTCCACCGGTGCACATAAGAAAATGTAATCACAGCGGGAAAATTCCGGTCCCACCTCTACCACTTCATCAATAATTCCTTCTTTTAACGCATAATCCGTAGTCTCACGACTTCTGGTATGAGCCATAATTACGGTATCCGGATAATAATATTTTAAAGCCTTGGCAATGGAGCCTCCAATAAGCCCCAGTCCAATAAAGCCAACTGTTAATTGCCCGTTCATCTGTTTTTCCTTTCTCTTCCTAAAGAATCAACATGGCATCACCAAAAGAGAAAAATCTGTATTTCATGGCTACTGCCTCTTCATAAGCTGCCATAATCTGTTCTTTTCCCGCCAATGCTGACACCAGCATCAGAAGAGTTGATTCCGGAAGATGGAAGTTTGTGATCAGTCTGTCTATCATCTTAAACTGATATCCAGGATAAATGAAAATGTCTGTCCAACCGCTTCCTGCATGAAGAATTCCGTTTTCATCTGTGGCAGATTCCAACGTTCTGCAGCTGGTAGTTCCAACAGAAACAATCTTTCCACCATTTTTCTTTGTCTCATTGATGAGCTGTGCCTGATCCTCTTCAATCATATAAAACTCTGAATGCATATGATGATCTGTCACATCCTCCACTTTTACCGGTCTGAAGGTACCAAGCCCCACATGCAGAGTTACATGGGCGATTTTCACGCCTTTTGCTTCAATCTGTGCCAGCAGTTCCGGAGTAAAATGAAGTCCTGCCGTGGGCGCCGCTGCAGATCCATCATGTTTTGCATAAACTGTCTGATAACGGTTCTTATCCTTTAGTTCTTCTGTAATATATGGCGGCAATGGCATCTGGCCAAGCTGATCCAGAATTTCTTCAAAAATACCGTCATATTCGAAGTGGATCAGTCTGTTTCCCTCTTCCACAACATCAATCACTTCTCCCACAAGGAGACCGTCCCCAAAGGAAATCCTGCTTCCCGGTTTTGCTTTTTTCCCAGGTTTTACCAGGGTCTCCCAGACATCATTTCCTTTATTTTTTAACAAAAGAATCTCGATCTGAGCCTGTGTATCTTCCTTATGTCCATATAATCTTGCAGGAATAACCTTCGTGTCATTAATGACCAGACAATCGCCCGGATTCAGATATTCTATAACATCCTTAAAAATACGGTGTGTTCTCTCTCCCGTTTCTCTGTTTAAAACCAGAAGCCTGGATGAGGAACGATCCTCCAGAGGGTTCTGTGCAATTAATTCTTTTGGCAGATCAAAGTAAAAATCTGATGTTTTCATATATCTTATTCTTCCTCCATTATCGTCATAGTCATTCTATTTCTTCTGCCCGGAATGCATCCGGATATTCCAGAAAGCAATTCACTTCTGCTCCCACATACAAAAGTTCCATACAAAAGTATAACCACAGCATCATCATCACAACTGTAGTCAGGCTTCCATAAATACTATTTCCACTGAAATAATGAAAATATATGGAAAATCCATAAGAAAGAACCGCCCATCCTGTCGCCGAAAATATAGCTCCGGGGATCTGACGGATCGGGTTCATCCTGCAGTTTGGCAGTACACAGTACATAGCCAGGAAAATTACACTTAAAATGGACAGGGACAAAATTGCCCTGAAACTAATGATCACCGCTGTTAATCTTCCCAGTGCGGGGATATATTGAATCAGAATATTCTGGATCGTATCGCCAAAGAGCAAAAGTACCATGGCGATGACAATGGCAATCGTCAGGAACACAATACAGATTCCTGCTCTCAGACGCATATAAACATAATTCCGGTTTTCTTTTACATCTCTTACGGAATTTAATCCATTGGTAATTGCCAGCATCGCCCTGCTTGTGGACCACACCGCCGAAATTACCGTTCCTGATATCAATGCCACAGACCTGGAATAAATATCACTTACAATACCTGAAATCAAATCATAGAACTGTGCCGGCAATATCCCCATCAGAAAATTCATCAGTATCTCCGGTGTCAATAACGTATGCTGAATCAAAGTTACCAGCAAAATAGCAAAGGGAACAAAACTCATAATAGTAAAAAATGCGGATTCCGCTGCATATGAGCTGATCTTATCCCTTTTCATTTTCTTAGCAAATCTAAGTACTGTGATCTCGATATTCTGAAATATCTTCATTCTAACCTCTATTTGTAACTATTCAGAGCCATATAAAGATTCATAAATCTACATGCTTGCATGTAAGATTTTGAATCTTTATATGGCGAGAATCATCACATGAGCAAAAGGAAAGCTACATAGTAGCGATTTTGCGAATGGGATGCTGAATAGTTACCCCCCATTTCATGATTTCCCGCACATTGTATCACGTTTTTTTCCATTCTGCAATAATCTGAATTTCCAGTGTTCACCTGCGTTCCAGTAACACTTTTTCTACTCCAGGGTAAAAAGCAAGGTGTTTTTTTCTGTATCCATAGTACAGATTGTTCCCATCGGTATGGTTGCCATGGGACTGGCATGTCCACAGCACAAGTGAGACATTACCGGTACCTGGTACCCGGCAAACCGGTCTTTCAGAAACTGATCCAGTTCGTACGTTTTATCATACTTTTCATTACTGCATCCCGAAAAATTTCCCAGCAACACACCTCGGATCTGGTCCATCATTCCTGCCTGTTCCATCTGGGAAATCATCATATCCAGAGAAGGGAAGGTTTCTTCCACATCCTCCAGAAACAGAATCTTATCTTCTGTATCCGGCTGATAGAAAGTACCAATGGATCGGGCCAGCAAAGAAATATTTCCTCCGGTAATCATTCCTTTTGCTTTTCCCGGAATCAGTACCTGCATGGGATCCCCTTCCGGATTAAGGAATTCATATTCTTTTTCCATATTCAGTGCCCGCCGCATGCTGTCTGCACTGTAGTCACTGAGACCTTTTGTTGCTGTACTGATCATCATGGGACCATGAAAAGTAACCAGATTACAGTATTTATTGATTACAGAATGAAAATTCGTTATATCACTGAACCCCACAAATACCTTGGGATTTTCACGGATCAAATCCAGATCCAGATATTTCATCGTATGGCAGCTTCCATATCCTCCCCTTGCACAGATAATGCCATCCACCTCAGGATCTGCAAACATATGGTTCACATCCTCTGCTCTGGTCTTTGCATCCCCAGAAAGATAACCATGAAAATTTGACAGTTCCTCTACTGTTTTTCCAAATTTCACATGATATCCTGCTTTTTCCAGGCACTCCTTCATTTTTTTCTTTTCTTCCGGTTGTACCGGCATACTTGGCGCAACCACACCAATCGTATCACCTGTCTTTAATTTTTTCGGCATCCGAAGTGCTTTTTCGCTCATTCTCTTCCTCCCATCATATTTTCTGCACATCCTTCCCCACAGAGGTTCTCATTGTTGCAGTTTTTTGACATATAGAAAATACAGAATATTTCGTATACATCAAAAAACTGCCTTCCAGGCTTTCACGTCAAAGGAAAGCACGGAAGGCAGACAGTTTTTAGTTACAGTTCACGTGCGTTCCAGTCGCACCTGAACTGTAACAATTTTTAACCAAGCTGTGCGTATTTAAACAATGTATGGCCAAGATTATCATTCAGAGCTCTGGTTACATTTTCACCAATCAGAAGCTGTGATTTTCTGTAATACATTGGCATGATCGGGCTCTCATCCATCAGGAGCTTTTCTGCTTCTACAAATTTAGCGAAACGATCTGTCTGTTCTGTCATGGCAGCACAATCTTTCAGCATCTGATCATACTCTTCTGCCTTTTCACCGGACCATCTGTTCTGAGATTCGCAGGCAGCCTGTGTGAAGCATTCCAGCATGGTATTAGGATCATCATAGTCTCCTGTCCATCCATCATAAGCCACATCAAATTCGCCCTCATAGAAGGTATCCCAGTAAGTTCCGGACTCATAAGTCGTAATTTCAAAATTAATTCCCAGATTCTGTTTCCACATAGCCTGCATCGCCTGTGCTACAGTCTTCATCTCATCATTATTCTGGATAATCATATTGTAAGTGGCAGACGCATCAAATCCATCCGCTACCGCTTCATCCAACAGAGCCTTTGCCGTATCTACATCATATGTGATCAGATCACCAGCTACTGTACGGAAATCATCCTCTGAATCATAGTAGGAAAGTCCCACCGGAACAAATCCTGTTGCAGATTTCGGTTTGTTGGCAACCAGGTTCTGAGTAATTGTATCTCTATCAATTGCAAGAGACAGTGCTTTTCGTACTCTTGGATCAGTCAATGTAGTACAGTTGAAGTCATAGTAAGTAGTACCCAGGGAGTCAAAATTCAGAAGCTGATCAGAATCTGCAAATTCAGCCTGCGCCTGAGTAGAAATATTACTGGTCATATCGATCTCACCGTTCTTCAAAGCGGTCAGTGTAGCAGTTCCATCTGAAATGAATACTACATCCACTCCATCCAATGCAATTGTATCCGCATATTTGTAATACTCGTTCTTATCCAGAATATAGCTTTCTTCCGGATTAATCTCAGCTACCTTGAAAGCGCCATTGCAAACAAAGGTTTCCGCTTTCTGACTCCAGGTATCAGAGGCTTCGACTGCTTCCTGTTTTACAGGACAGAAACATGCTTCTGCAGTCTCTTCAATAAAATAACTTGTGGGATTTTCCAGTTCTACTAACAGAGTCGTATCATCTAAAGCGGTAACACCCACTTCATCTGCCTCGCATTCTCCGTTGTTATATGCTTCCCCGTTTTTCAGTTCAAACATGGCTCTGCATGCGGCAGAAGCTGTTTCCGGATTCAGCATACGCTTCCAGGAATACTCGAAGTCACCTGCAGTCACCGGAGTTCCGTCACTCCAGAGTACATCATCATAAAGATGGAAGGTATAGGTTTTTCCATCCTCACTTACCTCATAACTCTCTGCGCATCCGTTGGTCAGCTGTGTTCCTGTCTCATCTGTCATATACAGACCCATAAACAGATTCAGGATGACAGAACTGGAGGACAGATAGTTACACATACCAGGATCCAGTGTCTTGCACTCATTTTCAATGGCGTAAGTCAGTCTGTTTCCATCTGCCATTGCAGTCATGGAAAGGGAAGACACTGCCATTCCTACTGCAAGCAACATCGTAACCAGTTTCTTTTTCATACACATTCTCCTTTTCATTTTCATTTATTCAGAACTGAAAATATCCCGCATAGAAATACCTCCAGCAACTGTCCATTTTTTGAACTGTAACCATTTTTCTTAATCATACAGATGACATGCCACCTGATGGCAGTCATTGATCTTTTTCAGTTCCGGTTTTTTCTCTTCACATATCTTCATGCATTTGGAACATCTGGTACGGAACGGACATCCGGAAGGCGGGTTAATTGGAGATGGCACATCCCCCTGCAAGATAATTCTCCGGCTATTCCGATTCTGCACAGGATCCGCAATCGGAACAGCACTCATCAGACATTGAGTATAAGGATGCAGCATATTCTCATACAGTTCATCTACCTGCGCATACTCAATCAGGTTCCCCAGATACATCACACCTACCTGATGGCTGATATGGCGTACCATGGATAAATCATGGCTGATAAACAGATACGTAAAATGGAATTTTTCCTGCAGTTCCTCCAGAATATTAATAACCTGAGCCTGGATTGAAACATCCAGTGCAGAAATTGGTTCATCACAGACAATAAACTCAGGACTGGCTGCCAAAGCCCGGGCAATCCCGATACGCTGTCTCTGTCCCCCGGAAAATTCATGGGGATACCGATTCAGATGATCTGTTTTCAATCCCACCATTTCAATCAATTCTCGTACCCTGTCTTCCGCATCTTTTCCCTGCATGACATTCAGAGAAATCAGAGGCTCGCCTATAATGGCGCCCACTGTTTTTCGCGGATCCAGACTGGTATAGGGATCCTGAAAAATCATCTGCATTTTTTTCCGGTAAGGAAGCATCTGCTTATCATCCAGATGACTGATATCCGTACCGTCAAAGATAATCTTTCCTCCCTCTTCGATATCATAAAGCCGCAGGAGTGCGCGTCCCACCGTAGTTTTTCCACATCCGCTTTCTCCCACAAGTCCCATGGTTGTTCCTTTGTCAATGGAGAAGCTGACGCCATTTACTGCCTTCAGATACTGTCTTGGCTGAAACAGTTTTTTCTTCACAGGAAACTGTATCTTTAAATTCTCTACTTCTATACAGGCATTACTCATATCAGCTTCACCTCCCCCTTCTTTGCTTTTACGGATGGATGATGGAGCCAGCAATGGCAATAATGGTTCTCATCCAGCGAATATTTGGGAGGCATTACCTCCCTGCAGATTTTCATTGCATATCTGCACCGTGCCGCAAAGGGACAACCCTTCGGGGGATTCAGCAGATCAGGAGGGGTTCCTTCAATAGGAATCAGCCTGGAACCATCCCCCTTCGGAATGGATTCCAGCAAACCAGCCGTATAGGGATGTGCCGTCCTGTAGAACAGATCATCGATCAAACCCTCTTCCACAATCAATCCACCATACATCACCACCACCCTGCTGCACAGGGAAGAAATCACACCCAGGTCATGGCTGATCATAATCACAGCCGTCTTATATTCCGTTTTCATGGTTTTCATCAGATCCAGTATCTGCGCCTGCACGGTCACATCCAAAGCTGTTGTGGGTTCATCCGCAATCAGCAGTTTGGGATTACAACACATGGCAATCGCAATCATAACTCTCTGACGCAGCCCGCCGGAAAGTTCATGAGGATACTGCTTCAGCCTGTTTTCCGGACTGGGAATTCCCACAACCTGAAGCATCTGAAGTGCCCGTTCCCTGGCCTGCTTTTTATTCAGTCCAAGATGCCGCATCAAAGGATCACGAATCTGCTGTTCAATAGTAAACACCGGATTCAGGCTGGTCATAGGATCCTGAAAGATCATTCCGATTTCATGTCCGTTCAGCTTTCTCATTTCTTTCGTGGAATATTTTGAAATATCTCTGCCGTCAAATAGGATCTCATCCACATGCATCTCTGCATTATCATCCAACAGATGAAGCACAGACAACATGGAGACGCTCTTTCCGCAGCCACTTTCTCCCACAATACCAATACTCTCTCCTTCCTTCACATAAAAGGAAGTTCCCCGTACCGCCTGTACATCACCGGAAAGCGTATGAAATATGGTATGAAGGTTCTTCACATCCAAAAGTACTTTACTCTCTCTCTCTGTTTTATCACTCATAAAACTTTTCTCCGTTCTACTGCTTATTGATTCTGGGATCCAGTGCGTCCCGCAGGCCGTCGCCGATAAAATTCAGTGCAAAAATGGTAATACTGATAGCCAGAGCCGGGAAAATCATCAGCCACGGCTGCTGAGTCAGATACTGAATTGCATCATTACACATAGTTCCCCAACTGGCTTTCGGAACTTGAATACCAATGCCGAGAAAGCTTAAGAATGCCTCTTCAAAAATCGCAGACGGAATCAGGAATGTTACCGTCACAATAATGCTTCCCATACTGTTAGGAATCAGATGATGGATCAAAATCTGCCATTTACTCTGTCCGCAAACTTTAGCTGCCAGCGCATAATCCTGTTCCCGAAGGGTAAAGATCTGTCCCCGCACCATCCTGGCCGTAGTGATCCAGTAAGTCAGGCACATGGCCAACAGGATACTCTGAATGCTGTTACCCATAAACATCATAATCAGGATCAGATAGATCAAGCTTGGAATACCACTGAGGATATCCACGATACGCATCATGATCATATCCACCCATCCTCCCAGATATCCTGCAATACCTCCATAAAGCACACCAATCACCATATTGATCAGCGCTGCAACAAAACCAATCGTCAGGCTAATCCTCGCTCCATAAAGGGTACGAACAAATACATCTCGCCCCAGGGAATCAGTCCCAA
Source organism: Muricoprocola sp. (assembly GCA_051879475.1). Classification (GTDB taxonomy): domain Bacteria; phylum Bacillota; class Clostridia; order Lachnospirales; family Lachnospiraceae; genus Marvinbryantia. The sequence continues at coordinate 15,693 of JBJEMC010000027.1, forward strand.
ACCAGTGACTGGAAGAGGGTCCCTGTAAAATTGCAAGGAAATCCGTGTCATCGTAAGAATAAGGACACACCATCGGTCCAAAAATTGCCAATATTGACATAATCACGATTACCACAAGCCCGAACATAGCCAGCTTATCTTTCCGAAAACGTCTCCAACAGGTCTGCCAGTAAGAAAAACTGATGCTGTGGATTGTCTCCTTCTCCCGTTCATTTTCCGAAAGATCCTCCAAAAGATCCTCCGGAAGATCTGTCTCAAAATCAAAAATATCCGTATTTGTATCCATATTTATTTTCCTTTTCCGAATTCAGTATCGCATCTTCTATTCCCTGCACAACAATCACTTATCAATCTTCACACGAGGATCTACAAATGCATAGATGATATCCACGACCAGATTGCAGACAATGATCATTGCGCCCACAAAAATCGTCAGCCCCAGTGTCACCGCATAATCACGATCCCCAATCGCATTAACAAAGTAGCGACCCAGGCCAGGAATACTGAATACCTTTTCAATAACAAACGTACCGGTCATCAACGATGCAACCATGGGTCCCATGTACGTAACCACAGGAAGAATGGAATTTTTCAGAGCATATTTACCAATCACCACCAATTCCGGGATTCCCTTGCTTCGCTCTGTACGTATGTAATCCTGACGCATGGTTTCCAGCATACTGGAACGCATCAGTCTGGTAATATATGCAATCTGGCCAAACGCCATGCAGCTTACCGGAAGAATATAACATTTCCAATTAGATAGTCCGTAGGTTGGCAGCAGCTGTAGTTTCGAACAAAATAAATACATGCAAAGTACACAGAGTACAAAGCTGGGTACCGAAACACCTATCGTAGCAATCACCATAGATATTCCATCCGCCAGATGCCCTCTCCGCACAGCAGCCGTGGTTCCCAGCGGAACTCCTACAAAGAGTGCCAGCAATATAGCCCAGAAACCAACTTTAGCAGAAACCGGAGCACCATTTCCAATCAGTTCATTTACCGAATAATTCAACTTCTTAAACGAAACTCCCAGATTTCCATGAAGGAGGTTACCAAGATAATTTCCGTACTGTACATAGATTGGATCATTCAGTCCATACTGATCCTCAATTTTCTCAAGAACGGCTTCCGGTGTTTTTCGATATTCTTCCGGACTAAACGGTCCTCCGGGTATCACATGCATCAGAAAAAATGTCAGCGTGATCAGAACAAATAAAGACATCACCCCTGCCACCAGACGTTTTAAAATATAACGTACCATAAAATCCCACCTTATCTTTCAATATAAAACCATAAAAATGGCACTTCCGCTTTATACAAAAAACGGGACTCGATTTGAGTCCCCCTTCGTACATCACATCAATTTTAGTTCATCCCAGCCTTTCTGTCAATCTTTTTTATTTATTTTTTTCTTTTTTCCCTGTATTATCCAAAAATAATTTGATTTTAGGATAGAATCACTTCTTCTCTTGTTATTTTTAAGAAAATGAGCTATGATAATTTTCGTTTTTAAATATTATATCAAGCAGGAATTTTTTTATGTCAGAAAAAGATTATTTACTCAGAGATACTATCATTAAGGTAGATTTATCCGCTCTGGCGGAAAATATGACAAACATCCGCACCCTGGTGGGACCCGATGTGGCAGTAGCTGCAGTGGTAAAAGCCAACGGATACGGACACGGAGCTGCCGCCATCGCTCCGACTCTGATGGACAGCGGTGCTTCCGTTCTTGCTGTGGCTACGCTCGGAGAAGCGCTGGAACTAAGGAAACAGTTCCCGAATTATCCCATTCTTATCATGGGTCTGACACCAGATCGGTATCTGCCTCTTGTGGCAGAACACAATCTCATCCAGACCATTGATTCACTTCACCAGGCCAAGCTTCTGAATCAGGCCGCCGGGCAAATTCACAGCCGTACATTGATTCATCTGAAGATCGATACCGGCTTCCATCGAATTGGTTTTCCTGATACAGAAGCCGGTTTTGCCGATATTCTGTCCATTCAGGCTCTTCCCTGGCTGGAACCGGAAGGTATTTTTTCCCATCTGGCTCTGCTGGATGACAAGTCCAATCAGGAACAGTTCTGCAGATTCACTCATTTTGTAGAAGCTCTGGAACAGGAGGGATTTTCTTTCCGCTATAAGCACATTGCAGACAGCATCGCACTGGTAGATTATCCCCAGTACCGAATGAATATGGTCCGGGCAGGTGCCCTGATCTATGGCCTGCGGGGATTTCATAAAGGATATGTAGAGGTACGGCAGGCTCTGACCTTCGAAACAAAAATATGCCACATTACAGAAGTGAAAAAAGGAGAAGGTGTCAGCTATGATTATACCTGGCGTGCTCCCCGGGATACCCGCATTGCCACACTTCCATTCGGTTATGCGGATGGATATCCCCGCAATCTCAAAGGAAAGGGCATGGTTACGATCCACGGTGTCCGCTGCCCCATTGTGGGGGTTATCTGCATGGATCAGTGTATGGTGGATATAGGTGATGTTCCTCAGGCCAGAATCGGTGATACTGCCATCATCTATGGGGATGGTTCCGGCAACACCATGAGCATTCAGGAAATCAGCCAGTTAGCGGGAACAAACAAAAACGAGATTGTCTCCCGTCTTTCCCAAAGACCGCCCAGGCAGTATATGTATACCAATTCAGATATCCGGGTCGATGGAACCAATCCTTTAGAATATCAGGAGATACAACTATGAACAGTTCACAGTTAACAGCAGAACTTGAAATACTCTTTCCGGAAATTGTCTCGATTCGGCGTACCCTGCACGAGCATCCGGAAGAAGGAACAAAAGAATTTGAAACAGACCGCATCATCACAGAATGTCTGGATCGATGGGGAATTCCATGGAACATGATTGCAGATACCGGTATCCTGGCCACGCTTACCGGTGAAGGTCCGGCAGACTCAAAAGGGAATGTAATCGGACTTCGGGCAGACATCGATGCGCTTCCGATACAAGAAGTTTCTTCACACGCCTGTTGTTCCGCAAACCCAGGTATGATGCATGCCTGCGGGCATGACGGCCATACTGCTATCGCCCTGGGAACCGCACGTATGCTGCAGCTCCACAGACGGGAATGGACAGGAACTGTAAAATTTTTCTTCCAGCCTGCTGAAGAGACTGTAGGTGGAGCTCAGCGTATGGTTCAGGCAGGATGCATGGAAAATCCTCCTGTAGACTATGTGGCAGGTCTTCATCTGATGCCTCAGTACCATACAGGTCAGATAG
>JBJEMC010000028.1:0-3625 GCA_051879475.1 Muricoprocola sp.
CCACTGTTCCGCGAGGTGTTTTGCTTGGCAAAACCCGAGGTCTGCAATGAAAAAGCCATCACCGAAGGTGATTTTGTATGGTTTTTTCATCGTTACTGGAACGCACGTGAACAGTAACGAGATAAGAGAGAAAAATGGAACATTTAAAAGAGGTTTGGAAAGCAATGTGGTTCCATGCAAAGTTATTCCTTCGCTGGATCATAACGGGCCTGGCAATTGGAGGAGTGGTAGGTTTATTTGGCACCTTTTTTGCCTGGGCCATGAGAGGTGTGATGGAACTTCGGGCAGTTCATCCGCAGTTGCTGTTTGGTTTGCCTGTTGCGGGAGTTATCATTGCCTGGCTTTATGGAAAAGCGGATCAGGCGCATAATTTGAACACGAATCTGGTGTTTTATTCTATTCGGTCAACAGAAGAGATTCCTTTTCGTATGGCACCGTTGATTTTTATTGGAACACTTCTTACACATTTATGTGGAGGAAGTGCGGGACGAGAGGGAGCGGCACTTCAGATGGGAGGAAGCATAGCGCAGGAAATCGGTCGCTTTTTAAAGACAGATGAGCGTACGATCCGTATCTTTACTATGTGTGGAATGAGTGCATGTTTTGCAGCTTTGTTTGGTACCCCGGTTGCGGCTACCGTGTTTTCACTGGAGGTTGTCAGCGTTGGTATCATGCATTATTCTGCGCTGATTCCCTGTGCGACGGCAGCTCTGACGGCAGATGTGATTGCACGAAATCTTGGGGTAGAGCATATGCAGTTCTTTTTGATGGAGTTGGATAATCATTTCTCTATGATTACGGGATTGAAGGTATGTCTTCTTGCTGTGGGCTGTGCGATTGTCAGTATGTGTTTTTGTATCCTGCTTCATTTTACAGGAAAGTGCTATGAACGTTTGTTTAAGAATCAGATGATAAGGGCCTTTGCAGGTGGTTTACTGGTAGTGTTGCTGGCAACTTTGCTGCATACCACAGATTACCTCAGTGTGGGAGAATCGGTTCTTCGTTCTGCTGTTTATGGAAATGCGAAGCCGGAGGCATTCTTGTTAAAGATGATATTTACGGCATTGACATTAGAAGCTGGCTTTAAGGGAGGTGAAATCGTACCAACGCTGTTTATTGGCTCGACCTTTGGATGCGTGGCAGGAAAAGCGCTTGGGCTTACTGGATCCTTTGGTGGGGCTCTTGGAATGACAGCACTTTTTTGTGGTGTGACGAATTGCCCGGTTACCTCTATACTTCTGGGAATGGAGCTTTTTGGAGGAAAGGGAATTGAGTGGTTCCTGATCGTGGCGGCTATCAGTTACATGCTTTCAGGATATTACAGTCTGTACAGCAAACAGAAGATTGTATATTCCAAGGAAATACCGAAGTATATTGATACGACCTGCCACTAAAAATAAATGAAGGATAAAAATTTAAAGAAAAGAGAGGAAAATGATATGACAGAAACAAGACCATATGTACCGTGGGAACTGGTAAATAACTTTATGATTGATGTATTTAAGGCTTATGGAGTGCCGGAGGAAGATGCAAAGATCTGTACAGATGTTCTTCTGGAATCTGACCGCCGTGGAATCGAGAGCCATGGATGCAACCGTTTTAAACCGATTTATCTTGACCGAATCAAGAATGGAACATTACTTCCTGTGACAAAGATCGATATTGTGAAAGAAACTCCTACAACAGTTGTTATGGATGCCAATAATGGAATGGGTATGGTAGCGAGCCACAAGATGATGGAAATGCTCATCGAAAAAGCAAAGGTATATGGTATGGCAGGTGGTACGATCTTTAATTCTACCCACTATGGTATCGCCGGTTATTGGACAACCATGGCAGAAAAAGCCGGTATGATTGGAATTTCCGGTACAAATGCAAGACCATCTGTGGCACCGACCTTTGGTGTGGAACCTATGATGGGAACCAATCCGTTTACCTTTACAATGCCTACAGATGAGGAATTTCCATTTAACTTTGACTGTGCTACTTCTATTGTACAGAACGGTAAAATCGAGTTCTACGAGCGTATGGGCAAACCAACACCTCCAGGGCTGGTTGTAACCAAGGACGGCGGAACGATGACAGATTCAGGTGAAATCCTGAAAGAGATGAGAAAAGGAAACTGTGCACTGTTATCTATTGGTGGATTAGGAGAAGAGACAGGTGGATTTAAGGGATATGGATTTACAACTATTGTAGAGATTCTTTCTGCTGCACTGTCAGGCGGACCATTTATGAAGGATTTAAGTGGAAAAGATGCAGAAGGAAATAACCAGATGTATCGTCTTGGACATTTCTTCTTTGTCATTAATCCAGAATTTTTCATGGGACTGGATACCTTTAAAAAGACAGCAGGAGATATCTGTCGTGGCCTTCGTGCATCCCAAAAGGCACCAGGCGCAGAACGTATCTACACTGCCGGTGAAAAAGAATACTTGGCATGGCAGGAACGTAAGGACAAAGGTGTACCGGTAGGTGAAGCAATCCAGAAAGAATTTATAGCTCTTCGCGATGAATGTGGTCTGGATTATAAATTCCCGTTTGAAGCATAGAGGATAGAAATATAGAATCATGTGTGTTATAATAGTTGCTGTTTAGGGGGCATTGTTCCGCGAGGTGTTTTGCTTGGCAAAACCCGAGGCCTGCAATGAAAAAGCCATCACCGAAGGTGATTTTGCATGGCTTTTTCATGATTACTGAAACGTATGTGAACAGTAACTTATAATACTCCGATATAAAAAAGGAAAGTAGATCAGAGGAGGATATGTATGAGAATTACAGATGATATCAGATATGTGGGAGTAAATGACCATGACATAGATCTTTTTGAGGGACAGTATGTGGTACCTAATGGAATGGCCTATAATTCCTATGTCATTATGGATGAAAAGATTGCTGTTATGGATACAGTGGATATTCGTTTTAAAGATGAATGGCTGGGAAATATTGCAGCTGTATTAGGAGACAGAAAACCAGATTATCTGATTGTTCAGCATATGGAGCCGGACCATTCTGCAAATATCAAAAATTTCCTGGAAGTATATCCAGAGACAACGATAGTGGCAAATGCCAAGACATTTGTTATAATGGATCAGTTTTTTGAACTGGATGCAGAGGTGAAAAGACTGGCAGTAAAGGATAAAGAGACTTTATCTTTAGGAAAGCATCTTCTTACTTTTGTATTTGCACCAATGGTACATTGGCCAGAGGTTATGGTAACTTATGATAGTACGGATAAAGTGCTGTTTTCTGCAGATGGATTTGGAAAATTCGGTGCCCTGGATGTGGAAGATGACTGGGACTGCGAAGCACGCCGCTATTATATTGGTATTGTTGGAAAGTATGGTGCACAGGTTCAGAAGCTGTTAAAAGTAGCAGCAACTCTGGATATCCAGATCATCTGCCCGTTACATGGACCGGTTCTGACAGAAAATCTGGGACATTATATTGAAAAATATGATATCTGGTCTTCTTACCGTCCGGAAAATAAGGGTGTTATGATTGCCTATGCATCAATCTATGGTAATACAAAGAAAGCAGCTGAACTGTTGGCAGAAAAGCTGGAAGAATACGGATGTGAAAATGTGGTACTGGCAGATCTTGCCCGGGCAGACATGGCAGAATG
>JBJEMC010000029.1:0-18707 GCA_051879475.1 Muricoprocola sp.
ATCTGCACTCCTTCAGCTATCAGTTCTTCCCGGACTGCCCTGGATATTTCTTTAATTTTGCGTACTTCATCCACAGAAATGATCATGGGATACATAATAGACAAATTTCCGTATGCACTTGCCCGAAACAGTGCCCGCAGCTGTGTCCGGAAAACTTCCGGTCTGGTAAGACAGATACGGATCGCGCGATATCCCATCGCCGGATTTTCTTCTTTGCCTAATCCGAAATAATCTGCCTGTTTATCTGCCCCGATATCCAGGGTACGGATAATAACTTTTCTGCCACCCATGGTCTCGACAACTTTCTTATATGCCTGGAACTGTTCCTCTTCTGTAGGATACGTATCTGACTCCAGATACAGGAATTCACTTCGGAAAAGACCGATACCTCCTGCATCATTTTCCAGAACTGTCATCAGGTCATTTGGATTGCCGATATTGGCATAGAGCTGGATCTTCTGCCCTGATTTTGTGATGTTTTCTTTTCCTTTCAGCATTTGAAGAAGCTTTTTCTGTTCATCATCTGCTGATTTTTTCTTAAAATATTCTTCCAGAACAGGCATCGTGGGTTCAACAATGCAGATTCCTTCATATCCATCCACGATACCGATTTTTCCATCCCAGGACGGATCGATCTCCACACCTGCCAGAGCCGGGATTCCCATTGTTCTTGCCAGTATCGCTGTGTGGGAGTTGGCTGAACCAAGTCTCGTAACAAATGCCAGAAGCTTATTTTTGTCCATCTGAACAGTCTCACTGGGGGCAAGATCCTCGGCCGCAATGATCACCGGTTCTTCCCCAATATCGCTGTCCTGTATGTTCCCGGACAGAATCGAAAGTACCCTTTCCGTAATGTCTCTGATGTCTGCGGAGCGGGCTTTGAAATATTCATCTTCCATGTTCGCAAACATTTCTGCAAAATTATCTCCAGTGTTCGCCAATGCATACTCTGCATTTACCTTCTGCATGGAAATGATGTTGGCTACCGATTCGTTAAAATCATCATCCTCAAGCATCATCATATGCACATTGAAGATTTCCGCGTTAGCTTCTCCTACCTCAACCAGAGCCTTCTCATACAGCTGTTCCAGCTGTCTTACTGCTTCCTCTTTTGCAGCTTCGTATCTGGCAATCTCAGCCTCCGGATCTTCAATTTTCACTCTGGAAACCTGGTTTTCTTTTTTTGCATAAAATCTGATCTTACCGATCGCAATACCGTTAAAAATCTTTTTTCCAGTTTTCTTTTCCACAGGTAATCCCCCCATGATTATAAATTGTTTTTAAAGAATTCTTCCATTTTGGCTGCCACTGCTTCTTCATCTCCGCCTTCAACAGATACAGTGACTGTGTCACCCTGCTTCACACCAAGCCCCATTAATGCCATCAGTTTTTTGGCTTCCACGCTTTTGCCGTCCTTTGTTACTTTGATGACAGAGTCATATTTCTTCACTTCTTTTACAAGAAGTCCTGCCGGTCTTGCATGGATTCCTACCTCGTCTGTAATTGTGTACTCAAATGATTTCATGTTCGTTTCCTCCTGATCTTTATTTTTAATTAGTGTACCTTAAGTACATCCTGTCCTGCTTTGATTTTTCCCTTTGCAACTATTTCCACTGCTTCATAATCATCTGTATTGCAGACGATCATTGGTGTGGTACATGGATAGCCCTCTGCCTTGATTGCCTCCATATCAAAGGTTACCAGAAGATCCCCTTTCTTCACCTGCTGCTCAGGGCTGACATGAGTTTCAAAATGTTTCCCGCCAAGCTTCACCGTATCGATACCAATGTGAAGCAGCAGTTCTGTTTCATCTGCGGTCGTCATTCCAATCGCATGCTTTGTATCAAATACCGTCTCGATCACACCATCTGCCGGAGCAAAAAGTTTTCCTTCTGACGGTTCGATCGCTACACCATCTCCCAATGCACCGGAAGCAAATGCCTCATCCTGCACTTCGCTTAAAGGAACCACCGTTCCATTCATATGTGCACCTAAAACTGACTGCTTTGCAGTTCCGTCAGATGCCTGAGTTTTTTCCTCTGACTGATGATCTGTATCTGCCAGTGTTTCCTCTGCATCCATAAAAGATGCTTCCGAGATTGCACCGGAGCGTACCTGCTCTACAAACTCTTCAAAATTCGATTTTACGATCGTTACAGAAGGGCCGTAGATTACCTGGATCCCTGCTCCTTTTACCACAACACCAGATGCTCCTGTGGACTTTAATACAGCCTGATTGACTTTTCCGCTGTCCACCAGAGTCAGACGAAGTCTTGTTGCACAGCAGTCAATATCCACCAGATTTGCAGATCCTCCTACACCTTTTAAAATAGCTGCGGATTTCTCATCAAATTTTACATTTGAAGCTTTTCCTCCTGCCACTCCTACACCGGTGGTCTTTCTGTATTCCTCTTTGGAAACCAGATGCGCTGTTTCCCCTTCTGCCTCACGTCCCGGAGTCTTCAGATCCCATTTCAGGATAAAGAATCGGAAAATGATAAAATACAGTATAAAATAAACGATCAGAACCGGTATCAGCATCATCCAGTTGGATTTAGCCTGCCCCGGAAGGACACCATACAGGATCAGGTCGATCAGTCCGTCTGAAAACGTAGTTCCCACACAGATTCCAAGAATATGGCAGGTCATAAAGGCCAATCCTGCCAGAACAACATGTACTACAAAAAGGGCCGGTGCCAGAAACAGGAAGGTAAATTCAATCGGCTCTGTGATTCCTGTCAGAAAAGAGGTAAGCCCTACAGAAAACAAAAGAGAACCTACTACTTTTTTCTTTTCCGGATTTGCTGTTACATACATGGCAAGAGCAGCTCCCGGGAGACCGCCCATCATGAAAGGATATTTTCCTGTCAGGAAACGGCACGCATCAATAGAGAATTTTGTGGTATTTGGTGATGCCAGTTCTGCAAAGAAAATATTCTGTGCCCCCATCACAGTCACTCCATCGATCAGGACAGTGCCTCCCACACCGGTCTGCCAGAAGGGCAGATAAAAAATATGGTGCAAACCGAAAGGAATCAGGGCTCTCTCAATACATCCATACACAAAGGTTCCGAAATAGCCGGAAGCCTGAACCAGAGTTCCCAGTGCAAAGATACCATTCTGGATGATCGGCCATACCACATACAGAATGGCTCCTGTCAGAATTGCACAGGCCATACTTGCAATCGGAACAAATCGTGTACCTGCAAAGAATGACAGTGCCGTGGGAAGCTGGATTTTATAAAAACGGTTACAAAGCATGGCTGCAAACAATCCGGCAATGATACCGCCAAATACACCCATCTGCAGCGTCTGGATGCCCAGCATGGAGGTAATTGCACCTTCTTTTACTGTTTCTGAAACAACACCGTCCACAATGGAACCGTCCAGAACCAGAAGGGAACTGATGGTCATAAGCATAACAATGTAAAAAATGCCTGCCGACATAACGGCAACGCCCTTCTCCTTTTTTGCCATACCCAGGGCAACTGCAAGGGCAAAAATTAATGCCAGGTTTCCAAAAATAGCATTGCCCGCATTTGCAAGCATCAGCATAAATCCATACAGCACGGTTCCTGGATGCAAAATCCCAGATAATCCATAAGTGGCAATCGTGGTTTCATTCGTAAAGGAACTTCCAATTCCAAGCAAAATTCCTGCAAAAGGAAGCACCGCGATGGGAAGAAACAGAGATTTACCGATCTGCTGAGCAGCCGCAAAAATCTGTCCGCTTTTCTTCTCTTTCATGATTAACTCCTTCCATATTTGTATTTATTTTTGCATTTATAATATGAAGTGCTATAAAAACAGCTTCATCAGGATTAAGCAAAACATTGTATTTTTCTTCAATTATTCTCAGACAGTGCTTTCCAATTCGGTATTCTTCCGGATAATTACACTTAACAGCTTCGCTTAACGGATTTGAAAATTCGATTCCTTTTTCTTTTCGCTGAATTGCAAAACTGATGTGGTCAGATAAAGTAATCAGTAAGGATTCATTTAATTTTTGTGTAATCTGGGATTTGATATATTCAATAAGTTCCTCAGTCAGCCGCAGATGCTCCATGGGAATCTCTTCTACAAGCTCCCTCAGCCTATTCTGCTCTGCTTTTTCTTCCATGTGATAAATCTTGTCAATCTGTTCTTCCTTGATGGCTTCTCCGACAAATCGTTTAAACCCGATTCCCTTTCCCGTAACGATTAATTCATTCCCTTTTTCGTCAATAGCACAGAGAATATTGTTATTGATTACTTTTTTAATCCTCATACGTTCCCTTTCCCACCAGTTATTTCGTATTTCCTGTTCATGCTATTAAATTTCCCGTATACCATATTTTTCTCAGATAAAAAAGAAAAATACTTTTTTGCATAAAAAAAACCAGCTCTATTGAAACTCACTGATATATATCAGTAGTCAAATAGAGTTGGTTAAGCCCGCATGATTGGTAACTTTCCAACAAATCATATATCGATATTATCATAATACACAAAAACCTTCAATGGAAATGATTGGGCAGACCGGACGACACCACAAATATAGTTATCTGTTCTCATGCGTTCCAGTAACGATGAAAAAGCCATCACCTTCGGTGATGGCTTTTTCATTGCAGGCCTCGGGTTTTGCCATGCAAAACACCTCGCGGAACAATGGCACCTGAACTGTAACCAAATATACATGACAAAATAGATGTTCCTGTAAAATACAGGAAACATCCATTTTATCTCATATACGATTCATCAATCAATAATTATATTGCAGTATTCTAAGCATATTCCTCATTTTATTTCAATCTTTTGTTATCTTAATTACAGATTTTACAATATCCGCTTTATTCTTAACACTCTTGTCCAGTGCTTCTTGTATATCATCTAACTGGAAGACATCTGTTACAATTCCTTTTAAGTTTACGCGCCCTGCTGCAACTGCTTCAATTGCCATTGGATAAATATGACGATAACGGAATACTGTTTTGAAGGTAAGTTCCTTATCCAATGCCAGACTCATTGGCAATGTCATTTCACCAGAAGCCGAATAGCCCACCAGAACAATCGTAGAGCCTTTCTTTGCAAACTGAATTGCCTGTCTGGTTGTAATTTCTGTTCCTGCTGTTTCAATTACAAGATCAGCACCCATGCCGTTGGTCAGTCTCATTACTTCTGCTACAGTATCTTTCTCTTTTCCATTAATTACATCAGTTGCTGCCAGTTCCAAAGCCTTATTCAGACGTTTATCCATTACATCTACGGCAATGATCTTAGACACTCCCATTGCCTTCAATGCCATCATAGAAACCAGTCCAATACATCCACTACCAGTTACAACCGCAGTCATACCTGCCTGCGCTCCCCCCTGTCTTGCTGCATGGAATCCTACTGCCAATGGTTCAATAAGGGCAGCTTCCATGGTATCCATGTTATCTGGAATTTTAAAGCATAAATCAGCCTCATGCGCCACATATTCCTGGAACACACCATCTACCGGAGGCGTTGCAAAGAAAACAACATCCGGGCAGAGATTGTATCTACCTGTTTTACAGAATTCGCATTTTCCACATGTTTTTCCTGGTTCTAATGCCACCTTATCTCCAACCTTCAAATGAGTAACATCTTTTCCAACTTCCACTACTACTCCGCCAGCTTCATGTCCCAGTACGAATGGAGGTTTTACAATATTCGCTCCAATTCCTCCTGCTTCATAATAATGCAAGTCAGATCCACATACACCTACATACTCTACTTTTACGAGAACCTCGTCATCTTTCGGCACTGGAATCTCTCTCTCTGTTAATTCCACCTTTGCCACATCTGTCATAATTGCTACTTTCATTTTACCTTCCATAGTCTATGCACCTCGTTTCTTATTGTATTATGCTGCTTTTTTGGCTTTCAAAAGATTTTTCTGCTGTATGCAGTCTGCACCAACAGCCAGAAGAAGAATGATTCCCTTGATTACCATCTGCATATACGAACTGATATCCAGAAGAACCATACCATTACTAAGAACTCCAATTATCAAAACGCCTGCAATTACATTTGACATTTTCCCTGATCCACCGCTTACGCTGACTCCACCGAGAACAACGCAGGTGATAACATCAAACTCATATCCAAGTCCCGCATTTGGCTGTCCAGTATTTGCTCTGGCTAACATAACCAGACCTGCAATTCCCGCAAACAAACCAGAAAGTGAGTAAACCATACATTTTACAGCTTTCACGTGAATACCAGAAAGCTCTGCTGCTTCTTCATTTCCACCCAAAGCATAATAATAACGGCCAAAATATGTTTTCACGAGAATAAACCATCCCACCGCAAAACAAACAACCATAATGATTGCCGGAACCGGAATGGGGCCTACATATCCCTGTCCAATTGCAAGGAAAGACTCTGGGAATCTAGAAATCGGTGTTCCGTTACAAATAATGTATGCAAGACCTCCAAAGATAGTCTGTGAAGCAAAAGTAACAATCAATGCCGGCATATTTATTTCTGCAATAATAATACCATTCAAAAATCCAATTAAAGTACTGATTACCAATGATAAAATGATTGCTATTACTGGATGAAGTCCCATGTTCACCATGAAATAAGCTGCCGCAATATTTACCAGAGAAATAATAGAACCCGTTGAAAGGTCTATTCCACCAAGAAGAATAACATATGTCATACCAATAGACGCAATTCCCAAGATAGATACCTGCTTTGCGATGTTCAGAAGATTTCTCGCTGTAAAAAAGTTCTTACTCATAATCGTGAAGAAAATGATTAGAACGAAAAGGAACGCATAAATTGCTCTGTTTTTAATAATATTTACGATCTTTTTCATAATCTCAGTCCTTTCTCTCCATAGAAGCATATTGCATAATTAACTCCTGATTGAATTCATTTTTATTTAATTCCCCGCTGACACATCCTTCCGCAAGAACCATGATACGGTCAGACATTCCTATCAGTTCTTCCATTTCAGAAGAAATCATCAATACTGCTTTTCCATTCTCTACCAATGTATTAATCAGTGTATAAATTTCCTGTTTGGCTCCAACATCAATTCCTCGAGTTGGCTCATCAAAAATCAAAAGTTCAGAATCCGCTGCCAGCCATTTTGCAAGAATTACTTTCTGTTGGTTTCCTCCACTTAGATTTTTTACTTTCTGCTCCAATGTTGGTGTTTTAATAGAAATATCCTTCTGATACTTTTCTGCAATTTTCTTTTCCTTTTCCTTGTCAATTACGCATGCTTTGGAAATTTTGGGATATATCGGCATATTAATATTTTCACGAATACTAAGTCCCAGAAGTGCACCTTTTTCTTTTCGATCCTCCGGAACCAGCCCAATTCCTTCTGCGATTGCTTCTTTCGGATTATGTGGATTGATTTCCTTTCCTTTAAATAAAAATCTTCCGGATGTTTTTTTCTCCATACCGAATAGTAATTCTGCAAATTCTGTACGACCTGCACCAACAAGTCCACCAAGCCCCAGAACCTCTCCTCTGTGAATCTTTAAAGAAATATTTTTGTCACCGTTTCCACAAACATTTTCCGCTTCAAATAATACTTCCTCACGGATACAATTTTCCTTTCTCTTTGGATAAATTTCTGTCAGCTGACGTCCTACCATATATTTCACCAGCTCGTCTTTATTTGTATCTGCCGTATTGAGCGTTGTAATATATTGACCATCACGAAGAACAGTTACTCTATCTGACAAGCGGAAAATCTCATCCAAACGATGAGAAATATAAATAATTGATACTCCTTTTTCTTTTAATAAGTCAACAACCTTAAACATACTCTCCACTTCCGCATTAGTAAGCGGTGCAGATGGCTCATCCATGATTAACAACTGTGCATTTTGAGACATAGCTTTCGCGATTTCTACCATCTGCTGATATCCTACGCTCAGATTTTTAACCATCGTTTTCGGATTAATATGTATATTCAAGGACTCAAGAATTTTTCTTGCTTCCTCTTCCATTGCTTTCTGATTAACAATAATTCCTTTTCTAATAGCTCTTCCAAGAAAAATATTTTCAGCTACCGATAAGTCACCGACAAGATTAAACTCCTGGTAAATTACTCCAATGCCATTTGCTTCTGATAATTTCGGTGTCATACTGGAAAAACTTTTTCCATTTATTACGATTTCCCCTTCCGATGGTTCAATCGCACCACTGCAAGTTTTAATAAGCGTGGATTTTCCGGCTCCATTTTCACCTACCAGCGCATGAATTTCTCCTCTCCTTACACTCAACGATACATCATTCAGCGCTGTTACACCGGGATAGTATTTTGAAATATGTTTTAAATCCAGAATATTATCAATTTCACCCATATCTTATTCCTTCCCTTATCAACCGGTTAACGTTATGTCATTTTTTCAAAATGTGCGCCAGATAATAAATCTGACGCACAACAAATACTTTTTATTCTGCAATCATTTCTTCAAGATTGTCTACTGTAACAGGAATCAGATCTCTATATACGTTCTTGTCTGTGTTTTCACCTTTTACAGTTGCAATAGCAAGTTTATAAGCTTCATCACCACATACATATGCATTTCCTGTAATCGCAACACATACTTTGTTAAATTCACCATTCTGCATAGAAGCAATTGTTTCTTCTGTAAGGTCTGTAGAGAAAATTCCAACATCTTCTGGGATTTCACTTCCATAAGCTCCCTTCAAAGCTTCATTTGCCCCAGCAGCACCACCGCCACCGATACAACAAACAGCTTTTACATCCGGATGTGCCTGAAGAATTGTTTCCATTGCGTTCAGACCTTCTGTAGTATCAATTGCAGGCTGATTTGCAACGATTTCTGCATTTGGTGCCAATTCATTTAATTTATCAATGATACCATTTTCTCTGTCTAACAGAATTGGAGTCTGTGGATATCCAAGAACAACTACTTCACATTTTCCATCTTCAAATGTTTCATTGATCCAGTTTGCTGCTTGCGTTCCAATTTCTGCACCAAGATCGTAGTTTTCAATCAACCAGTTAACATCTGAATTTTCCATCTCTTCATCCCAGGACATAACCATAATGCCGGCATCACGAGCTTCTTTACAAACTTCTTCAATTGCTTCAGGATCTACCGGGTTAACAATAATAGCATCTACACCAGATGTTACAAAGTTTTCCAACTGATTTAACTGTGTATTTGCATTTCCATTACAATCAACAACAGTTACTTCGTTTCCGTCTGCTTCTGCATCTTTCTGAATCTGTTCTGCCTGCTGTGCCCATACCTGGTTACTCAGTGTCTGAACTGCAAAACCAATTTTTAAACCACCTGTTGCTTCTTCCTCAGCGAATACTGTAGTTGCTCCTGCCATACCCACTGCCATTGTTGCTGCTAAAAAGCCTGCTAATACTTTACGTTTCATTTTCTTTTCCTCCTTAAAAATAATAAATTATATTTTTACAGCCTCTGCTGCAAATTTCATTTTTCCAAATGTTACCTTTATTCTGTTTCTCCATTTGGGAGAATTACCCATTTTCCTTTTGCTCTTTCGGACGGGTTTGATAAAATCTCTGCCAAATCTTCCAGTGGACGTTTTCCTGCTAACATGGAAGTCACATCAATTCGTCCAGAATTAATCATCTCAACCGCTCTTCCCATATCATACGGACTACAGTAAGACCCCTTCACCGTCAATTCTTTCTGAAACAGCACATAAGTCTTCAAATCAATCGCTGAATCTACACCTGTTACCGCAAATAAAAGAACTGTTCCCCTTCGATCTACAATCTCCATTGCTTCTTCAGAAGTTTTTTTCAAACCGCAAGTCTCAATAACCACTTGAACATGCTTAATTCCTTTTGCAATTAATGCTTCTTTTACATTTGTCTCTATGGGGTTAATCGTGAAGCTTGCTCCTAACTGTTCCGCTACTTTACGTTTGCTCTCTACTGGTTCCACCAGAATCACACGGCTCGCACCTTTCAGTCGTGCTAATTGCAGAAGCAAAAGGCCAATCATTCCACCACCATAAATCACTACATTATCTCCAACTTTTATGTCACTTCGATCAGCACCATTAATGCAGCAGGCAAGCGGCTCTGCCATAGCACCTTGTATAAAAGTTACGTGATCTTCCAGATGATGTACCAATCTGGCTGGCACCTTACAATATTGTGAAAATCCTCCGTCTATATTAGTTCCAATCGCGCCCATATTTTCACAATGCCCCATCATGCCAGAAGCACAATAGTAACATTCATTGCAGTTGTCCGCTGGATCCACACATACCCTGTCACCGACCTGACAATTATGTACTTCTTCTCCAATCGCCATTACGACCCCCGAGAACTCATGTCCCTGTATCTGAGGCGGAACAGTGGAAGTAGACCCTTGATCTCCCTCGTAAATATGTACATCCGAACCACAAACGCCGCAGGCCATTACCTTAATCAGCACTTCTTTTGCTCCTGGTATTGGAATCTCACGTGTCCGAATCTGAATATCACATTTTCCTTCGAAAACGGCACATTTCATAGTTTCCACAAAAATGATCTCCTTTTATTAAAATACTTTTTTATTTACTTTTATTTTCACTTTTTAAATCTGTTTTATTAAGTATCTGTATTATAGTCGACACTTTTTCAAAAGTCAATAAAAAAAACACGATTCTGTACAATTTGTTTCTTATTAACAAAAAATACAGAATCGTTTTGTTCATAATTAACAACTATTAAATCTGATTTAAAAATCTTTCTACAAATACAGACGCTATTCCTATTGCAGAAGCCTCATATTTCAATGAAGATTCAACTACAAAATCTTCATCTTCTAAATAAGAATCCAATTTCCTGATGCGAGATTTTAAATCCGTCATATAAGGACCGATATGCTGTCCCAAATAACCTCCAATAATTATCTTACTGTCAAATGCTGCCAAAAGATTATGAATCGCTAATGCCACATAATTCAAGTACTCATCCCAGACTTTTTGGAATTCCTCGTTTCCCTCTTTCAATTCCCGAAAAAAAACATCCAAACTTCCGTTTGTCAAATCAGACAGTACATTTGTATTGCAATATGCATCCACACAACCAATTCGGCCACAATAGCAAGTTCTACCTCCTGGAAATAACGTCATATGACCAAATTCACCTGCACGAAATTGGCGACCCCGCCGAATTTCTCCATTATCAAGCAATGCTCCACCCACCGAAGGACTCACAAAAAAGAATACCGCATGATCATCCACATTTCGGCATCGAAGTTCTGCTCTGCCAGCATTATCAGCATCATTTCCAAAAATAACTGGATAAGGGAACCACTGTTCCACAACCTGATCCAGTCTTTGACACCCTTGCATTTGCTCATGAATGTGAAGTATTTTTTTTCCTTTCCCATCCAAAATCGCAGGAATAGATATTCCAATTCCCAAAATTCGTTCACTATCTACTCCACTTTCAAAAATGGCATCATTAATCACTTTTCTTAAATCTCCATAGGAAGATTCATCTTTAATACTCACATTCACTCGTTTATAGAGCAATATCTCAAGAGCTAAATTTACAACTACAACATTCACATGACTTCTCGTAATATCCACACCAACAGCCACACGATAGTCTTTTACACATTGAAATCCCATAGCTTTTCTTCCACCAATAGATTCCAACATTCCATTTTCCCGCACAAGACCGATATCTTGTAGTTCTCGTAAAGCCTGTGTAACAGTTGGAATACTTAAATTCAATGTCTGTGCCACATTATTTTTGGAAAATTGATCTGCCTTTAATATATAACGCAATACACTGTTTTTATTTGCTTTTTTTACTTCTATACTACTAAGTCCCATATTTTTCCTTCCAAATCCACCTACAATTTCTGTAATCTATCCATGACTCCAGAGGGGCCACCCAAAAAACTACCCAGTTCCTGATAAAGTTGATACAAAGAATTATAGGTCTCCTTTACATTCGCGTCTGGAATATAGGTTTGTTTCTTCACTTTACTCATCTTAGTTACAGCTTCTTCGTAAGAGTCATATCCACCATTTTTACTTCCTGCTGCCAGAGATGCATAAATTGCTGATCCAAGTGCCGCAGCCTGATCACAATCAGCAATCTTTAATTCTTTTCCCAATACATCTGCATAAATCTGCATCAACATAGGATTCTTTAGCGCAATTCCACCACTGACAATTATCTCATTGGCCTGCAAACCATTTTTTTCATAGAAATCTATAATTGTTCTCGTTCCAAATGCCGTTGCCTCAATTAATGCACGATAAATTTCTTCTGGTTTTGTTGTCATTGTCATTCCCAAAATTGCACCACTTAGATTTGCATTGACATATGGTGTTTTATTTCCATTCCACCAGTCTAATGCGAGAAGACCACTCTCTCCCGGCTTTAAATCTGCTGCTTTTTTACTGAGCAACTGATGGATATCCATTCCTAATTTCTGTGCTTCCTTGAAGTAGGAATCTGGAACCATATGTTTTACATACCACCCAAACAAATCTCCAACACAGGCAAGGCCTGATTCCAAAGCATAATATCCAGGAACAATCGCATCACGTACATTTCCACAAATTCCCTTTTCCGCATAAGGTTGTTTACTCAACCCAACGACCACGCTTGACGTACCAAGTACCAACATCATTTGAGAGCCGTTCTTAACACCACTTCCCGGAACCCCTGCATGAGAATCAATCACTGCTGAAGCAACTGGTATTCCCTCTACAAGTCCCAGCTTATTTGCCCATTCCGTGCATAAAAATCCAACAGGTTTCCCAATCCCGCAGATTTCCCCTGGAAGCTTTTCCGAAACAAAATTTTTCATAGAGGGATGTAATGAACAGAAAAAATCATCTGTCGGATATCCTTCCTCCTGATTCCACCATGCCTTATATCCAGCCATGGAAACACTTCTTTTATGAGAACCTGTCAATACTCTTGTCAACCAATCCCCTGCTTCCAAGATTTCATCTGCCTGTTCATATATTTCCGGATCTTCTTCTAAAATTTCCATTGCCTTAGGCACCAGAAGTTCCGAAGAAATTTTTCCGCCAAACCTTGGAAGTTCTGACATTCCATTTTCTTCCAAATACGTATTAATCTTATCTGCCTGAAACTGTGCTCCATGATGTTTCCAAAGCTTAGCATATGCATTTCTTCTATGTTTGTATGATTCTTTTTCACACAATGGTATCGCATCTTTGTCAATAGGAAGCATTGTACATGATGTAAAATCAATTCCTATTCCTATGACATCTTCCTTTTCAACATTACCAGCTTTCATAATTTCTGATACAACTTCGCACAATACATCCAAATAATCTGCAGGATACTCCAATGCCCATGCTGCCGGAAGCTTTGTTTTACCATCCGGAAGCATCTGATCCATAACCCCATGAGGATACTCCCTCACAGCACTGGCAATAATCTTTCCATCCTTACACCTCACCAAAATCCCACGTCCAGATAATGTTCCATAATCCAAACCAATCGTATATTTATCTTTCATTTTAATCCCCTTTTTGCTAGTTTATATTAGCAATCCGTTACCTTAATTTTCTACACCACTGAAACGGAAAATGCCATTAATTTCATTTTAAAAAAGTGATTTAAAAAGTGTTTTTTTTAGTATAAAAAAAGAATCAATTATTGTCAAGAGATTATCAATTATCAAAGCAAAGTTTTATCCAAGCTCAATGACTGCTGCGGGTTACTGTGATTGCATGCTTTATGGATCCACTGGATCGGATCCGGTTCTGTACAGGGTCCGTCCGAACCGGCACTCATCAGAATTCCGTGGTCTGCAAAATCTCTTAAAGGATTTAATCTCCGGCTTCTTTCTCCCAGGATCTGTTCCAGATATACATCTGGCTCCTGTGCCCAGTTGATAAATGCGCTCTGCACCGGCATCAGAATCTTGTACTCCTCACAGATTTTGATGCCTTCTTCTGTCGGAAGACAGTCGTGTATGATTGCATTAGATGATTATCCAAGAGACAATCATCTAATGCCGCTTTCAACGCCCTTGTCGCCTGGTCAAATGCAGCATCTCCGATCGCATGCATTTCGATCTGCAGTCCGGCGCGGTTTGCTTTTTTGCAGAAATCAGTGACCTGTTCATCTGTGTAATAAAGAATCCCTTTATCGTCCGTATTATCATAGGGCTTAAGAAGGGCAGCATCCACAGACCCAAAGCAACCATCCAGTGCTGTTTCAAAACAACCTCCGATTCTTGGGAGATGTCGTTTTATTGCCTTATTTACATCCATCGTCTGGAAGAGCACCCGCATCTGCAGCCCATTCTCCATTCCTGCCGCAAACCATCTTTCCAGATCCACATCCAGATCCCGGACAAATCCCACACCGCTTACGCTGTGGATCATACCGATTCCCTTTGAGGCAAGGTTATCTGCTGCTTTCTGCATATTCCGGATCAGTTTCAGGATCGGGATCGAGTTTGTCACATAATCCGATACTGCAAAAAATGCATCCTGATTCATTTCCCCGGTAGCTTCATGATAGCCTCGGAGATGACATATTTTTTCTTTGACCTGATTTAACAGCATCGTATTTACCACGCAGGCATGTCCATCGTATTTCACAAGAAATAGTGGTCTGTCCAGGCATACGCTGTCTAACTGTTCCCGGCTTACACGGAAGTTTCCTCTATTCTAAATACGATCACATAGTTCATATCCGCCAACACCGCTTCCCGATAGCCAAGACGCTTCAGATTTGCATCTCTGCTTTCTGGGAATTGATAAGGATTCTCTCCCAGCCTGTCATAAATCTCTTCTACGCTGTCAAATAAATGAGCGGCTGCCTGATCATTTTTTAATATATAGACCAAATGATAGACCAGCTTATCCAGAAGTTCTTCCGCTTTTTCTGTAATAATCAGATTATAAGCCATACCGTTCTCTCATAGATGAAAGGGAACTCCTTGCATCTTTCACCTTTCCTTCTCTGATCTGTTTTTCGGAAACTTCAATATCTTCATACATTTTAATCTGCTTCATTATATTCTCAAAACTTTCCATACTCATTATAACCATATCTCCGTAACCATTTTTCGTTACATATATCGGTTCGTCGGAACGATGGCACATTTCTGAGATTTCAGAAGTATTCTTCAAATCTTTAATTGGAATAATCTGTGGCATTACCTTGCCCCCTCTCCTAATTGATGGCTTAATTATACCATTATTATACCATTGTTTCAATCATCCTATACATATTTCCATTTTTATATCCAAATGAACGTTACCGTTCAGATGCCACTATTCTGCGAAGTGTTTTGCCTGGCAAAACCCGAGGTCTGCAATGAAAAAGTGCGTACTTATTTTTGAATGTGTAAATTCATAAAAAGAACTTTATAAAAACTTGCCGGCTTATATCTTTCACTTATTCCATTACACCCTCTGGCAATAATCCAGTGCAATCCATCCCGGCACTCTCTCTGATATTCAGATAAAAATATAAAGTGTCAGGTGCAAATGGATATTCTGTGAACGATTTACTACTGCTCTTGAGGAAGCCGAACAGGACCACACACCAAAGCACAAGTTTCGTAATTTACTTTTCAGCCACCAGTTTATTCGATTAGAAAGAACTCTTAGCTTTTATGATAAAAAGTGTTGAACCCGCTGATTGTTCAGTAAGTTCAACACTTTTTTTCATTCAGTATCAATTTTAAAAATTACGGTGGCAAATCGGTGGCAAATCGACTGAACCTACCGAGAAAAGCCTTGAAAACCCGCTTATTTCCGCACTAATTTGCAGATTGTTTCCACATGAACAGTCCCAGGGAACATATCGACGCAGGAAATCTTCTCTGGATAGTATCCATGTGCCTGCAGAACTTCCAAATCCCTTGCCAGACTTGTGGGTTTACAGGAAATGTATACCATCTGTTCTACTCCGAAGTTAATAATCTTTTCCAGTGCCTTGGGATGGATTCCATCTCGTGGAGGATCCAGTACGATAAAGTCTGGTTTTTCTTCTACCAGGTCTATAGCTTTCAACACATCCCCTGCGATAAATTCACAGTTTTCCAGTCCATTTAACTTTGCATTTTCTTTTGCAGCTTCTACTGCCTCTTCTACAATCTCAATTCCGATTACTTTCTTTGCTACCGGAGCCAGCATCTGGGCGATGGTTCCTGTTCCGGAATACAGGTCAAAGAGAATTTTGTCTTTTGTTTCTCCCACGTATTCCCGGGCTGTCTCGTAAAGCACTTCTGCTCCAAGGGAGTTTGTCTGGAAGAAAGAAAATGGAGAGATTTTAAATTTCAGTCCCAGCAGTTCTTCATAAAAATAATCCTGACCATACAAGATATCTGTTCTGTCATTTTGTACCACATCTGCCAGGCTGTCATTTAGGGTATGAAGGATTCCGGCAATTCTTCCTGTCAGATTCAGTTCTGTAAGGGCAGAAACAAATTTTTCTAACATTTCTGCTTCTGAAACTTCTCCGCAGAATTCTGTCTGAGAACTTGTCACCAGATCAATTAAGATTTCTTCTGTTTTTACTGCCTTACGGACCAGAAGGTGACGCAGATATCCCTGGTGTGAAAGTTTATGAAAATACTTCGCATTTCTGTTCTGGAAGAAAGAAAGGACACAGGATAACACTTTTCTAAAGTCTTCATCTACGATCTGACAGCTTTCTACTGACACGATATCATAGAAACTGCCACGTTTGTGCATGCCGAGAGCCAACGGTCCGTCTTTATATTCATCTCCGAAGGAAAACTCCATCTTATTTCTGTAAAAGAACTGTCTCGGACTGGCTTTAATTCCTTCGTATTCATAATCTGAACAAACTGCATCCATCAGGTCTTTTACCTGTTTTTCCTTCATCTCCAGCTGTTTTTCGTATGGCAGATTCTGGTATGTGCAGCCACCGCACTCTGCAAAATGAGGGCACTGGGATTCTATTTCATCTGGAGATTTCTCCAATACTTCCAGTAGCCGTCCCTCTGCTTTTCCTTTTCTGATTTTATTCACAGAAAATCTGACCTTCTGGCCTTTCACTGTATTTTTTACCACAACTGTTTTTTCTTCATTTTCAACTGCTGCAATTCCTTTGTTTGGAAACTGAATGTCTTTCACCCAGCCTTCCAGTACCTGTCCTTTTTTCATCCATCAATCTCCCAAATTGAATTTTTCTGACTTAAAAAAGAGTTCTGCTTGCAGAACTCTCGCGCCGAGCGCGGTTGCTTCAGCAACATAATTCTCATCGCGCGAATGCGCATCCTCTCGGAACGTTTTTGCGTCAAAGGAAATCACAATTTCCTTTGACGCAAAAAGGCAGATGCTGTCACATCTGCCCTGAGTAACAATATTATTCTTCTGTAGCAGGTTCTTCTTTCTCTTCTTCGTCAACAAAGATTTCTTCCTGATCTACTTCTTCCTCTGCTTCATCTTCTTCAGATGCTTTCTTTTCTTCTTCCGCATCTTTCTCTGTCTCTTCCAGATCTTCGTCCTCGAAGTAATCATCAAAATCATCATCGAAGTCATCATCAAAGTCTTCCAGATAGTCCGGTGTCAGATATCTATAAACCGCATAAGCGATTCCTGCAACTGCCGTAATTGCACCGATCACTGCTAATGCCCAAAGAATATACTTTTTAGGCTTTTCCTCTTCTTTTTTCTGAAGTGTTAATAATAAATCTTCAATTCTGTTCATGACTATAGCTTCCTTTCTATTCCGAGTTTTCTTTAGTATAACACTTATACATATATTTTACCATAGTAAATTTCTTTCTTTATACTTTTTTTAACTTGGCAAAGGCAGCAAACATTTTCTTAACACCGACGCGGTCAAAGTCTACTGTTACTTCAAAATCTTTGCCTCCTTCTACGATTTTTATAACCGTTCCCTCTCCAAATTTAATATGTTTTACCCTGTCCCCCTCGCTGTAATCAAGAGATGTTGGTTTTGTCACCTTGTATTGATTCGGATCAAAAGCTTTGCTCTTAAAGCTCTGTTTTGCCTGAGCATATGGATTATTAGGTTTTCTAATAGTATTGCTGTTTTCACTGCTTTGAGCGAAGCCCTGGGGAGATGCAGACCGCGGCGTGCCTGGAACCGGACGGGTACTAGTATTGATCAGCTCCATAGGGATCTCTCTTAGGAACCTGGAAATAGCATTATACTGTGTCTGACCTCTGATCATTCTCTGTTTTGCACAGCTGATGGTAAGATGACGCATCGCTCTTGTGATGCCTACATAACAAAGGCGACGTTCTTCTTCGATATCATCCGGATCTCCTGAACTGATGCTGACATATCCTGGGAAAATTCCCTCTTCCATGCCAGTAAGATATACATTTGGGAATTCCAGTCCTTTTGCACTGTGCAGGGTCATGAGCATGACATGCTCACTGCCTTCATCCATATCGTCAATGTCTGCCACCAAAGCCACTTCTTCCAGGAAACCACTTAAAGAAGGTTCATTTGTACTTTCTTCATAAGAAACCACTTTGGATATCAATTCATCAATATTTTCAATTCTTGCCCTTGCCTCATCTGTCCCTTCTGCCTGAAGCTCCTTCACATATCCTGTTGTTTCGATAATCGTGTTCAGAAGTTCCTGTACAGTGAAGAACTCAGCCTGACTGCGAAGAGTCTGAATATATTTGACAAAATCTTCAATCTTTGCAGCCCCTCTTGCAATTCCGGGAATCTCTTTTACATTTTCCAGAGCCTCATAAATACTCAT
>JBJEMC010000030.1:0-3570 GCA_051879475.1 Muricoprocola sp.
TCATTGCAGACCTCGGGTTTTGCCAAGCAAAACACCTCGCGGAACAGTGGCACCTAAACATCAAATCGAACCTTAATACTGCAGATCTCAGACTTTGTTCCTACTCTGATATTGGGACCAAATACTCCGACGCCGGAGGTTACGATATTATGCATCTGTCCTTTTTGCAGATATCCACAGGCATTTTCCCAGAAATGATCTACGATGATATTTCCCGGAAATACCTGTCCGTCATGAGTATGTCCACACAGGTCAAGATCCACGCCAGCATCTGAAAGTTCCTGTAATTCTTTTGGTTCATGATCTATTACAATAATTGGTTTGGTCTTGTCCATGCCATTTGTAATTTCTCCGGCTGCCTTTCTTTGTGTAATCCCTCTTCCCGGTTTCTCTTTATCAGGCCTTCCATACACATAGAAGCTGTTATTTACCAAAACGTATTCATCTCTTAAAAGAGTAATGTTGCAATCCTTTACAAACTGATCCATGCGTGGATCTGACATTTTATCCGTATTATCCTTATCAAAGGTGAAGCCCGCCAATATCTTTTCCCTGATATCATGATTACCATAACAGGCGTACACGCCATATCGGCTTTGTATTCCTCTCAGGATCTCCGACAGTTCTTCCGGATCCTCCAGGGCTTCATAATCATTATCAAATATATCCCCTGCGATCACCACCAGATCTGCATTTTCCTCATTGACAATTTCCACCATTTTTCTCATATGACCGCATCCGATGTTGTATCCCAGATGTAGATCCGCCAGCAGAATTATTTTGAGTTCATCCTGACCTTCCACACTTTTATGCACTGTGACCTCATATTGGGTACACTGAATCTTTTTTGCATTCCAGACTCCATAAATATACAGAATCAGAGAAACAGTAATGACAAATACTGCTGCCAGAATCGTCAAAAATCCAGATTGTGCCCAGGGCCGGTTTTTCAGTCTTGTATATTTGATGACCAGGCGCAAGACCATAACAAACAAGAAACTGGATACTATGAATATACTAAGTCCCAGCCAGGCATTTCCCACTTTACAAATGATTCGTCGCACATTCCCCGACGGCAAAAGAAATCCTATTCCCATGGACAATGCGACAAAAAAATACACCACAGCCACAACTACTGTTGACACCTTGCCATGAAAGATATGATGACAGGTACCAAGGCATTTCAGCAACCAGCAGCAAATATAAGCATTTACTAATATATAAACGGGTGTCAAATATACTGAAATCATACGAACTTATTCCATCTTCCCTAAATTTAACAACAGGAATACTGCAAGCAGTATTCCTGTCACAAATGTACTTCTTTTGCCTCCCACAAAAATGGATCTAAATTATCTGTTCTGAAGTGCCTGATCAATATCAGCTACCATGTCTTCTACAGCTGCACGGCTGGCTTCACCAAAGTTTTCTTCTCCATATTTTGCATATTTTTCCTGCTTATATGCAGCGATGATTCCTCTCGATGAATTTACGATTGCTCCCAATCCATCTTCATTGAAGAAATGAACCAGATCTGCACCTTTACCGCCCTGAGCCCCGTAACCTGGAACAAGGATGAATGATTTCGGCATTACTTTTCTTAGTACCTTACCCATTTCCGGATAAGTTGCTCCCACAACCGCACCAATATAGCTGTAATTTTCTCCCATACATTCTTCAGCCCACTGGGCTACCTTTTCACCTACGAGTTCATACAATGGCTTTCCATCGATCAGCTGATCCTGAAACTCTCCACTGGAAGGATTAGAAGTTTTTACAAGAATGAAAAGTCCTTTCTTTTCTTCCTTGCAGACTTCCAGAAACGGCTTAATGCCATCAGATCCAAGATATGGGTTTACCGTTGCAAAGTCTTCATCAAAGGCAGCGTAAGTTTTGCTTCCTACCTGAACTTTTCCAAGATGTCCTGCAGCATACGCTGCGGAAGTAGAACCGATATCTCCTCTCTTAACATCTCCAATTACAACAAGACCTTTGGATTTACAGTAGTCTACTGTCTTCTTAAAAGCCATTACACCCTCAACGCCAAACTGTTCATACATGGCAATCTGCGGTTTTACTGCAGGGATCAGATCATACGTACTGTCTACAATTACCTTATTATACTGCCAGATAGCCTCTGCAGCACCCTGCAGAGTTTCTCCAAACTCTGCAAAGGCCTTTTCTTTGATATGATTTGGAATGTAGTTCATCATGGGATCCAATCCTACTACAATCGGAGCATGTGTTTTCTGGATATTGCTAATCAATTTCTGAATCATATTTTTTCTCTTCCTTTTTCTATTATTCAGTTGCTTCTTCTGTTGCAGCTTCTTCTGTAACCTCTGTTTCTGCTGCTTCGGTCTCTGCAGCTTCTGTTTCTTCTGCAGAAGTCTCTGTCTCTGCTGCTTCTGTGGCTGCTTCTGTTGCAAGTTCTGTTTCTTCCGCTGCTTCTGTTTCTGTCTCTTCTTCTGCAGCTACTTCTACGATCTGTGCATTTTCATAGAGATACTGTACCACCTTCTGCTGAGTCAGGGAACATCTGATATAAGTTTCTCCATATGCATCCAGCAGTGTCTGGGAATCAGTTAATCCCTGCTGCGCTGTAAGCTCAGAAAGACCTGTCTCGTATTCTTCATCTGTAAGTTCAAGTCCTTCTTCTTTTGCAATTGCAAGAAGTACCATTTCCTGAGCAAGTGCCTGTTTTGCAACTGGTTCCATCTCAGCTCTGAAGCTTTCCTGATCCATTCCATTTGCAGCCAGGAAATCATCTAAGGTCATTCCATACATAGCTGCAATGTATTCATAGTATGCCATGCCATGATTAATGGTATATTCCAGGTTTGCTTCCGGATAATCCTTAATAGTTGCGTTTTCTGTCGCTTTTGCAACCAGTTCATTCTGAACGTTTGACTTTCTCTGTTCCAAAGCTTTTTCAACCAGTTCCTGGCGAATACTTTCTTTGTATTCTTCTGCAGTTTGTCCCGCTACCTTCTGAGCGACTTCATCTGTTAAAGTTGGAACACGTTTTACAGAATTTACTGTTACAGTAAATACAACATCTTTTCCGGCAAGGTCTTCACTATAATATTCTTCCGGGAAGGTAAGCTCAATATCCTTTGTCTCACCAACAGCCATTCCAATCAGAGCATCTTCAAATCCAGGAATAAAGGTACCGGATCCAATACCAAGATCATATCCTGTCGCTGAACCTCCGTCAAATGCTTCGCCATCCAGTTTTCCTTCGTAATCAATATTAGCGATATCACCTGCTTCTACTGTACAATCTGTCAGTTCTTCAATGGTAGCAAGATCGATCTTATCCTGAATCTCATCATCAGTAATCTCAATCGGTTCTACTTCTACTGTAAGATTGGTATAATCTCCAAGAGTAACATAGTCCTCTGCATTATACTCCGGCATCATTTCTGCAACTGCTTCTGTTTCCTCTTCCGTTTCGCTTTCAGCTTCTGTTGCTGCCTCTGTTACAGCTTCTGTCTCTGTTTCGCTTTCAGCTTCTGTTGTCGCCTCTGTTGCAGCTTCTGTCTCTGTTTCGCTCTCAGTTTCTGTTGC
>JBJEMC010000031.1:0-18623 GCA_051879475.1 Muricoprocola sp.
AATAACACCTGCCTCGCCCTGGATTGGCTCCAGAATAACAGCCGCAACTGATTCCCCTACTGCCTGCAGGTTTTTGATTGCCTTACGCACATCCTCAGCAACACCATACTGTACATGCTGTACCTGCTGTACCATCGGAGTATATGGAACACGGTAAGTTCCCTTACCACCCATAGAGATCGCTCCCATAGATTTTCCATGGAAAGCACCTACAGTAGAAATATACCATCTTCCGCCTGTAGCAATTCTAGCGAGCTTCAACGCCATTTCCACTGCCTCTGCACCACCATTAGTAAAGAAGCACTGCTGCAGATCGCCTGGTGTAATATCAGCCATGGCCTTTGCCAGATAGCCTCTCAGTGGATCCAGCAATTCCTGAGAATGAAGTGCCTGATGATCCAGCTGTGCCTTTACAACATCCATGATTTCTGGATTTCTGTGTCCACAGGTATAAATACCGAAACCACCCAGACAATCAATGAATTTTTCATCATTCAGGCCGTAGCAGTAAGCACCTTCATCATACCATTCCAAAACTGCACCGTTTTCTGAGTCAGAAGAAACGGATTTTCTGTATTTCAGCCAACCCGGACTTACATAGTTGTCAAAATAGTTCAATGTATCACTGACCATCTGTTTTTTCTCTTCCGGGGTAATATCCTTGGTATCTTTTTTAATTAATCCGATGATTTTATCCAGATCCGCAATTACTTGTTTTTTATCTGCCATTTTATCTACCTCTCTTTTTTCGAAAACGGACATTCCTGCTGTCCGGGACTTTTACAGTAAATAAATAGACATATGAAATACACTTCATACGTCTTCGTATCTACCTGTTTCCTGTTTATTTGTTAAGGTTATTCTAGCACTCTACAATCCAAACAAAAATACTTTCTTTTTCGTATTTTTCTGTATTATCTTCTTTTTTTCAGGTACCTTATACTCTATTTCTTGCTTTTATACTCAAAAAAGAGTACACTATGATTACAATGTCAAAAGTACAAATTCACGACATGCTTGCATGTCAGTGGATGAAGGACTTTCTGACACGCCCCACAATGAGGATGAAGTGGGGTGAAGACCCATGAAAATCCGAATTGTAAGAGAATTGTGGAAGCTACTTGCAGCGCAGCAATTCGTAATCATGCTTAAGAACACGAAAGGACCAAGTGCATGGAACGCAATGATATTATGATGCTGAACAACATCATCTACCATCTTTATGATTCAGATGATTTTATGCTGACCAGGAAAAAGCTGCTAAGCCAGCTTCAACTGCTGATTCCCTTTTCCTACGGCAGTATCCTTCTTTCTGATCTGGATCCCATCCGGCCCGGGTTCAAAGAACCCGTATGTCAGCCGGAGGAATTTCGCTGCGTAGAAGAAAAATACATAAAAATAGCCTCCAAGGATCATACCCAGTGGACCATGGATTCCGGCTATGCTGTAGTAATCTGTGAAAGCAAGGTCCTTCCGGATCATAAAAGGCTGAACACCCCCATCTACCAGGAATGTTACCGGCAATACCAGATTTACGATACTCTGCAGGCCAATATCACCTATAACAATACGTTTCTCGGAGTACTGACCCTTTACCGGACCCGACAGGATGGAGCCTTTACAGATGATGAGCTCTCCTATGTGCGCATGATTGGTTATCATCTGAACCGGCTGTTTTACCGTATCATGGTTTCTCAGGGTAGTTCCGACAAACGTTCTGAACGCACAGAACTTCTTCAGGAACACTACTCCCTCACCGGCAGGGAAAGGGAAATCCTCACTCTGCTTCTGGATGGTCTGACGGATACAGACATATGCGAAGCTCTGAACATCACTTCCGCCACTCTCAGAAAGCACATGCAGCACATTTACCGGAAGCTTGGTATCTCCAGTCGGTGGGAGCTTCTGCGGTTTAAAAACTGACGAATGACGATTTTACAGCGATAAAGAAGCTGCCGCCCGGTCAACTTTTTCATCAACCGTACGGCAGTTTCTTTGTCATTATTTGCATATATCAGTATTGTTCTAAAAATTCTTTCATGGTAAGTATCTCTGGAATTTCTACATCTAGCACCATAAAATCCTTGTCTCCTGTCAGAAACACATCTATGCTTTCCATAATTGCAGTTGCAAGTATCGGAGAATCCTTTACATCCCTCATTTCCGGGAACTCATTCAAGTCCAGTTCTTTCGGGGTATAGACCAGTTCAAATGGCAGTTCCATAAAAAATCTGTCAAGGAATTTTCTTTTTGCCGGAAATTTACGTTCCGTTACAAGTCACAATTCTTCAATCACATAATCACACACTACAATTTGGTGGCTTTCTGTTAACCTCCTTGCCAGTTCTCTGGTCTGTGCAGAAGGGAAAAAGATCATCGAAATAAAGATGTTGGTATCAAGCATTACCCTCAAATCAACGCCCCCTTACTTCCTTCCGAATTTCTTTCATATACTCCTGCATATCCTCTTCTGTTTCAAATCCTGCTTTCTGTGCTTCACCTGCAAAAGCTTCCTCTGCCCGCTTAAATGCAAGCATTGCAGAATTTTCAAAGTAAAATCTACCATTTTCCTCAAGAATGACAATTTTATCGCCAGTTCTCAATTTTAACTTGTTCCTTACAGATACCGGAATGGTAATCTGTCCTTTACTGGAAATTTTTGCTACTTCCATAATCATCATCCTTTCATAAACTTATTTGTTTTCTTTACTTTCTTTACATTTTTATTATACGCATTCAGCAAAAAAATATCAATATATTTTAAAGAGCCTGCCGCACTCATTTTGTGCAGCAGACTCTCGTAACATCTTTTATAAGCTCAAGATAAACTTTTCGAAATTCTTTCTTCCTTCTTCCGTACATTTGTACACACCGGCGTCTTCCAGTACTTTTACAAATACCTGGCCGATTTCTTCCTGAAGGATTTCTTTTGCATTTTCACCGGAAAGATCTGGATGTTTTTCCCTGACTTCTTTCATCCAGTCTGCATGTTTCTCCAGTTCTTCATACTTGCTTAAATCCTCGCCTTTTGCAATGCACTCTTCCAGAAGATCCATTTCATGATTTAATCTTGCCGGCAGTACTGCCAGTCCCATTACCTCGATCAGACCGATATTTTCTTTCTTAATATGATGATATTCACTGTGTGGATGATACAGTCCCAACGGACATTCTTCCGTGGTGATATTGTTTCTTAAGGTAAGATCCAGTTCAAAGATATCGCCATGTTTTCTTGCAATTGGTGTAATGGTATTGTGTGGTTCTCCCTCTGTCTCTGCGAAAATGTATGCTTCCGGATCAGAATATCCACGCCATTTTCCCAGAATATGGTCAGCCAGTTCGATCAGACGGTTTCTGTCCTTTCCGCTGATTCTGATCACAGACAATGGCCAGTGTACCATTCCTACTTTCACATCTTCGTATCCAGGAATCTTATATTCTTTTTCAATCTCTGCTTTTTCCATGGCAAAAGTATAATGACCGCCCTGGAAATGATCGTGGCTTAAGATAGAACCGCCGACAATCGGAAGATCTGCATTAGATCCCAGGAAATAATGTGGAAACTGTTCTACAAAATCAAAGAGTTTTACAAAAGTTGCCTTTTCAATCTTCATCGGCACATGTTTTCCATTAAATACGATGCAGTGCTCGTTATAATACACATATGGTGAATACTGGAATCCCCAGGGTTCCTGGTTGATCGTAATCGGAATGATTCTGTGGTTCTGTCTGGCAGGATGGTTCACTCTTCCTGCATATCCCTCATTTTCCATGCAAAGCTGGCAAGCAGGATAACTGGTATTTACCGCATTTCTTGCTGCTGCGATGGCTTTTGGATCTTTCTCCGGTTTTGAAAGATTGATGGTGATATCCATGGTTCCATATGGACTTTCTACTTTCCATTTTCTGTCCTTCTTAATTCGGTCACGTCTGATATAATTCGTATCCTGGCTGAATTTGTAGAAGTACTCTGTTGCTTCTTCCGGGCTGTTCTTGTAGTGTTCCATAAAGCGTTCTGTAACCGCACTTGGACGTTCTGTCAGGACTCCCATAAGCTTTGTATCAAAAAGGTCTCTCTGGGTAATTCCATCATCGGGAAGCATTCCTCTCTGGAAAGCTTCATCTGTCAGCTGATTCAAAATTGTGGTAAGACAGATTTCTTCTGTATCCCACTGCTTTTCCTGTTCCTTCGTCGCTTCATAAGAATCCACTCCAAACAGCTCCAGGAAACGATTGATCGTATATACCTTATCCTGTTCTTTGATCAGCCCACAATTTATTCCATATAACGTTAACTTATAAATATTTTCCTGTAACATTGCTTTTGCTCCTGTCTGAATAATCTATACTATAAAACTTTTCGTCCGCCGTCTTCTCTAATCTGAAGTACGTGGCAGGATTCTTCTCCAAATACAGCTTCCATGCCATTTTTGTATTCTTCTACCATATCAGATGGAACAAAGGCCTGAATCGTTCCGGCGAAACCGCCGCCATGTACTCTGCATACTCCTTTTTCTCCCAGAAGTCTTTCACTGACAGCCAGCGCCACAGAAACACTCTGTTCCTGAAGCTTCTTAACAGAGAATACATTCTGAAGGAACTTATAAGAAGAATCTCCAGATTCTTTGATCTTTTTCTTAAAGTCTTCAATGGAATCACGTTCCAGAGCTGCTACCTGAGCCTCTACCCGTCTGTTTTCTTCAAACCAGTGCATAGCTCTGAGCACACATCTGTCTCCACATTTTTTACGAACCTCAGGCAGCTTGCTTATAAATTCTTCTTCATTCACTTCACAAAGAAGATTCTTTCCAAATATTGCTGCCACTTTTTTCATTTCTGCAGGAATTGCTGCATATTCATCTGTCAGGTCTGCATGTGAACCCTTGGTATCAACGATACAGAGGCTATGATGGAATTTGCTGAACTTTACATCTACTTTCTTTACAACAGGATTTTGGGGATCTGCAAAATCAATAAAAATTAATCCGCCTACAGAACATGCCATCTGATCCATCAAACCACATGGTTTTCCAAAATATACATTTTCTGCTTCCTGTCCGATTTGAGCGATTTCAACAGAACTTAATTTACATTCATTATATAATCCGGAAAGAATATTACCGATCAATACTTCAAAGGCTGCGGAAGAAGAAAGTCCTGAACCGGAAAGAACGGAGCTCGTAACATAAGCATCAAATCCGCCGATCTGATATCCTCTCTGTTTCATACCATTTGCCACACCTCTGATCAGAGCAGTTGTGGTTCCTTCTTCTCTTTCTACTTTTTCAAGATCTTTAAGATCTAAGGTGATCATACGATATCCTGCTGACTGAAGCCGAACGGTGGTATCTTCTCTCTTTGAAACAACACCGATGGCATCCAGGTTGATAGAAGCTGCAAGAACTTTTCCATTCTGATGGTCTGTATGATTTCCTCCAATCTCGCTTCTTCCTGCTGCAGAATAGATTTCAATCTCTTTCTCTCCAAACAGTTCTTTGAACTGATCTAACGCATTTTCATAACGTTCTCTCTGGGAGGGAATGCTTTTCTCATCCACATATAATTCCTGTAATACCCCATCTAATTCACCATTATGAATATACTCTTTGACTGCCCCAAGACTTTTACTCATTTGCCTTCTCCTTCTTCACTTCTGAAATGTTGTAGCTTTTATAAATGATTGTATCAACTTCTCCCTTATCTGTCCATATCCATACTTAAAAAAATATGCACAAAATGATTTTCGTTCAGAGCAAAGTAAAAGTGCAAAACCAGACGTAAAATGCTTACATTTTAAAGACTGGTTCTGCACTTTTATTTGGCGGATACGCCACACCGACGAAATGCGCAGCATTTTGGAGGTGCGCTCTGAACGTCATTTTCTTTACGCTGCTTCATTTTCCTGCTCTTTTTCGCCGCTTTCAAATCCACCTTTGAATCCACCGCCGTCTCCTCCTCTGCCTCCACCGAAGCCGCCAAATCCGCTGGACTTATCTCCTGCTGAAATCGAATCCAAGGTAATTTCTTTACTAAGTTCTCCTGCTTTTACCGTATATACTGCATTTTCCTCCAATTCAGGGCTGCTGAATATGATACAGTTTCCACTCTTCTGAAGCTCATATTCAAAGAGAACTTCTCCTGACTGTGTCAGGATCTGCAGCATGTCTCCCTGGGCGTATGTCCCGTCTAAAATGCAGGTAAAGGAGTATTGACTGGAGTTATCAGAAAATGATTCTGCCATTCCTGAAGAGCCCAGAGCTATGATCACTCCTCCATGGACGGTGCAGTCACCACCGGATTCTGTTCCGCAGTCCAACGCTCCGTTTCCACTGTCGGATGGACCGTCAATTATGATATTTCCTCCATTGACCACAAGATCCTTGTTGGAATCCAGTCCATCGCCTCTGGCATTTACGTAAATATCTCCGCCGTCCAGCTGTAGAAGAGTAGATGCATTCATTCCGTCATCGGAAGAAGTAACCTTCAGTGTTCCTTCTCTGACATAAACTTCTGCTCCTTCTACCCCTTCATAGGACTGCGTAATATTCACTTCTCCGCCTTCTATGAATACGGTACCGTCACCATGAATACCGTCATCACCACTGGTAAGTGTCAGGGTCCCGCCACCTATCACGACCTGATCATTGGAATGTATGGTATCTTCTTTTGCGTCAATTACAAAGGTCCCGCCATCGATAGACAGATTCTTTCCTGCCTTTAATCCTTTCGCACTGGTAGAATCTGTTGTAGAATCCGTATTCTGCATTGTCTCCTGAGTGTTCTCTTCCATCTCAGTTGCCTGCGATATCTCATCCGGTTTTTCCATTCCTTCTGACATGTTTTCTGGCGGTTCCATTCCCTCTGGCATATTTTCCGGCTTCTCCATTCCTTCTGGCATACCCTCCGGCTTCTCCATTCCTTCTGGCGTACCCTCCGGCTTCTCCATTCCCTCTGGCATATCCTCCGGTTTTTCCATTCCTTCTGGCATATTCTCTGGCATCGCTGTTCCTTCTGGCATTTCGCCGGATCCCATTCCTCTGGTTCTGTCGCCTGAGAACATTTTTCCGTCCATGCCGCCTCTTCCCATAGCTTCTATTTTCTGTTCTGCATTTTCGCTTCCACCGCCAGTCACGAGATGAAACTCTCCACCACGGATAGTCAGATCTGCCTCAGCCTG
This sequence comes from Muricoprocola sp., assembly GCA_051879475.1. GTDB lineage: Bacteria > Bacillota > Clostridia > Lachnospirales > Lachnospiraceae > Marvinbryantia. The sequence continues at coordinate 7,178 of JBJEMC010000031.1, forward strand.
AATTGCATCACATTCAGCCGTAATTTTAAAAGTACCATCTTCGATCACAATATTTCCTTTTTCTTCGTCTGTATTGTTGGATTTCAGCCCATCTTTGCCTGCCGTTAATTCAAATTCTCCCCCACAGATTCGCAGGGAATCATGCCCCACAACAGCATTTTCATCTGCATCTATTTTCAGACTTCCTGCTGTGATCACAAGATCGTCCGAGGAACGGATCCCGTTACACTCCTTTGCCTGAATCTCCAGTGCTCCGTCACCATTGATCGTAAGGTCACTTTTACTGTAAATAACCGCATTGAGAGTATCCCCCTCTTCATTTTCCGTTTCTGGCAGAGCATCTGTAACCGACAGTTTATTCTCAGACTCAGATACCAGAGTCAGAAATACCTTATCTGCTTTTTTTACATAAATAGGAGCCGTTGACTCATTTTCCACTGTCACACCATTTAATACGATCTGCGGCTTGCAATCCTTTGCATCCACAATGATCTGGTGTTCCTTTGCAAGTTCCCCTGTCAGGACATAGACTCCCTTGGATATGATATACAGATCGCCATTTAGTTCATATGCCCCATCCACTGTAAGCCCTTCTATATCGCTTAGATCAATATTCACTGCCTGAAGCGGATTCCAGGAATCATCCAGATCCCTCTCTGAAAATGTTCCTTCTTCATCAGCCACCGCATCCGATACCGCAGCCACTAACCCATACTTTTCTCCCTGCATAAATAGAGATGTCACAACAAGCATGATTGCAGTAATGATCAGACAAAACATATTTGTTCTTTTATTTTTAACCATGCCCTCACCTCATCTTACATGTACTCTCCATTATAAGTTACCAGAACCGCACTGGTAATATCAGGCAGATCAGAAATCTCATTGATAAACTGTGTATTATCTGACTTTAACCGAAGTTCGTATGTAAGTTCCACTGCTCCGTTTCGAACAATTTTGCTTTTGAGCGCCGAGCGTTCTGCTGCTTTTTTCAATACCTCTTCTGCTGCCCTTTCTGATGCAGGCGCCGTACAGCTGATCACTGCCATATATGGTCTGGTAAAGGTTTTTCTGTTTGCATAGATAACAAGAACGATTCCAATAAATACACTTCCAAACACTGCCAGAGGTATCATCCCCGCTGCCAAAACAATGCCTGCTGCGATTGCCCAGAACAGATATGCTATATCCAGCGGTTCTTTAATGGCAGTACGGAATCTCACAATAGAAAGTGCGCCTACCATACCAAGTGATAACACCACATTTGAAGTTACTGCCAGGATGACCAGTGTCGTAATCATCGTCAAGGCAATCAAGGTCACACCAAAACCAGAGGAATACATCACTCCCTGATACGTCTTCTTATAAATAAAGAAAATAAAGGTTCCAAGGCAGAAAGCCAGAAACAATGCCAGTACCATATCAAACAGACTGACTGCTGTTACATTTTCCAGAAAATTAGATTTAAAAATATCGCTAAAAGTTGTCATCTTATCATTCCTTTCTCTCTTAAAAATCGTATACCCTGCAAGCTGCATATTTTGAAAAAGCCGTTGCAGACCTTCCCGGTACCTGTACCGCATCCCGGACAATATCCGGCAGAAACTCATCCCATTTTACTTCTAAAATAATCGGATCATCCAACACCGGAACTGTCACACAATCCGGATCCAGAAAATGGGAAGTGCGAAGACCTGTCCTGATATCATGATCCAGTGTGACTCTTACATTCCCTGCCGGAAAAATAAAGGGATCCCGCACATAATCTACCACAGTAGTAGGTCTAAGGCCCTCTTCATACATTTTTCTGTATAATTCTTTTACCAGTTCACTTCTGTTTTCCCTCATCCAGTCCATTTGTCCCATCAATAAAGCCTGCACCTGCTCTTTTTGAAGTACCGCAGATGATTTCACACACAGATTACCCCGTTTACTTTTCTTTTCCAGCTGGATAAAATCGGTATTAAAGTTATAAAAACGGATACGATATTTATCTCTGTTTTTTACTCCATCAAGTTTTTCCCGCAGAGCCTTGTCATCCGGAGAATCAAAATAAATGCTTCTGATCTGATAGTACCCTTCCTCTCCCGCATGGGGATCTCGTTCCAGTACTGCTTCCAGTCTGGAGCGAAGCACCAGGTAATCTGCGAAACTGATATCATGCTTTACCTCATGCCGTCCATCCATCTTTCATCACCCCTTTTTCCTCGTTTTTACCAGGATATTGTATCTGGAAAAGCTGAAACGATGCTGAAAAAAGGCTCTCAAAACTGTGAAGATTCCGTGAAATGATGACAACCATAGTTCTTCCAAATTCAATGCATCGAAAATTTTACAAAAAAGGTATTCCATCCCTCCTTACTCTCCGCCCAGATCTTTCCTCCATGTTTATGGACGATGCTTTCCGCTATGGCAAGTCCCAGGCCATAGCTGCGTTCCATACTTCGCACCTTGTCTGCGCGGTAGAATCTTTTAAACAAATTCTTCAGATCTTCCTTTGGAATCTGCTCTCCTGTATTTGCTACGGATAACATACATTCCCGTTTTCCTGCGCGCTTCAGGCATACCTCGCATTTTCCCTGCTTCTGTCCGTATTTTCGGGCATTATCCAGCAAAATATCCACCAATTGCTGTAAATATCTTCTATTTCCCTTCAGAATAATATCTGGCTCTATCTCTGTCCTTAACTCTATTTCCTGTTCAAAAAATACCGGTTCAAAGGGCAAAATGGCTTCTTCCACCAAATCGCTCAAAGAAACCATTTCCATTTCTTTTTCCGCCATTTTGTCATCCAGTCTTGCCAGATCCAGAAGGTTTTCTATCAATCCCCGCATCTGATACGCCATGGAAAGGATTCCTGATACATACTTTTCCTGTGGATTCATCTGCATCAATTCTGCATTGGCCAGAATCACCGTAAGCGGTGTTTTTAGCTCATGAGATGCATCTGCCACAAACTGTTTCTGCTGTATCCATGCCTGTTCCACCGGTTTCACCATCCATTTTGCCAGAAGGTAACTGAACCCTCCCAGAATAAACAGTGCCGCCACACCAACCAGAATCATGTTCCTGGTGAGCTGCCGAAGTACCGCCTTTTCTCTGGTCATATCCGTAAACACCACACATCGCCCGTTTGGTGTCACCTCCTGGAAAAAGCGCAGGGAGTATTCCTTTATGACGCCTGTCTGTCTGGAACTTTCATCTGCCTGTTCCAGTATTTCTTCTAACCAGTCTTCATCGAACAGATCATAATATTCCCCCTCTGTAAAAAGCACGTTTCCCTGCTGATCCCTTTCGACTCGGATAAAGGGCATCTGCACTTCCGGCTCTTTCTCATCAGGTCTTCCATGCTTCCCCGGGTTACGGCAAATATTCTCCATCATCTGGATACTGCTTTTTTCCAGGTTTGCCGCAGTAATAGAATATAACATTCCAAAAATAATACAAAAAATTGCTGTGACGATTACCATAATCGTACAGCAAAATTTTCTTCGCAGATTTTTTATCAACTGTATTCTACCTCCAAATGGTATCCCTGTCTCCTGATTGCTTCTATCTTCACATTAGAACCAATACTGCGCAGCTTTTTTCTTAAAAAACCCACATACACCTCTACATGATTTTCCGATGCATTAGACTGAAAGCCCCATACTTTTACCAGCAGCGTTTCCTTAGAAAGATTATTTTTCCCAGATTCCATCAGAAAACGGCACACATCAAATTCTCTGGCGGAAAGCCGGACACTTTTTTCCCCGCAGATAAGGGTACAGGAAGCAAGATCCAGGACTGTATTTCCATAAACCATTTCATTTACCTGATTTCCCTGTCTGCGTAAAAGCGCATTCACACATGCCAGCAGCTCCCGGGAATCAAAGGGCTTCGTAAGATAATAATCTGCCCCGGCATTGAGCCCATCAATCCGATCCTCCAGGTCAGACTTTGCTGTCAGCATTAAGATGGGCGTAGCACAGTGCCTGCTTCTTAAGGTTTTTGCCACCTGGAATCCATCCATTCCCGGCAGCATTACATCAAGAATGATCAGATCATAAATTCCGAGTTCCGCGTATTCTTCTCCGGTTCTTCCGTCAAATGCCGTCTCTACTTCAAATCCCTTTTCCAGTAAAAGATTTTTGATAGCCTCAGCTAAAAGCTCTTCATCTTCAATTACAAGAATTTTCAAAATAACAGTCCTCTTCGTTCTACATTTCTTCTATCAGCTGTTCCAGCCGGTTCAATATATGCCCTACCATATAATAAATGGTTTCATAGTGCATATAATCCATGATGTTTTCATCAAACATAAACTTAAGATTCGCAGGGAACTCCTCATCTGCATCCCAGAATTGCAATACCACCGGGAGAAAAGAAAACGGATGCAAAATATAGGCCAGATCTCCTTTCAGATCTGCTTTTTCCCCGAAGGCTTCACAGGCTTTGGAAAGCTTTTCGGTCTTTCCTGTAAACTTCTTTGCATATCCCCGTCCAAGTTCAATTCCTCCATTGGAGAACTGGGTGGTACCTTTCAAAAGGGCAATGCTGCAGAATTTCCCTGATAATTTACAGCCAGGTTTCGAATAGCAAAGGACATCATAAATCGTCATAGTGTCATCATAGTCCGCCAGGACGGTTGTTACAAAACCGTCCTGGGTCCATTCTACTACTCCATCTTTTCTGTTGATCCGGTAATCTCTGTCTGTAAAAGGAATATACAGATATGCTTCATCATGTTTCAGCTGAAACTTTCGGATCATGTTTTCCTGATCATACTTGATAAACTCGCCCCGCATCTGATTTCTGGTAATTTCATAATTAGATAACGCAGTACATCTCATGCCATTCTTCTCCTCCCCAGGCGGAATCGGCAATCCCCTTGTCTGTAAATCCCATTTTCTCATACATGGCTACTTTCTCATCGAGACAAGTCAGGACCAGCTGTTCTCTGCCCTTTTTCTTTTCCCGTTCCTTATACTGGTTCATGATTTCTCTGGCCAGTCCCTGTCCTCTGTACTGAGGCAGCACATCTAAGCCCAGAATCATCACATTTTTTCCCTCTGGATCATACAGAGAAATGTCTGTAAAAAATTCATCCTGGAACACAGTTTCATTTGTTGCCAGGCCATTTAAAAATCCTGCGATTTCCCCGGTGCTGCGCTCTACTGCTACCAGAAAGGTTTCAGAAGTTTTTTCAACCCGCTGCTTCATTCTTTCTTCATTACAGGCTTCGTTGGGCGGAAAACAGATTTGTTCGATTCTGACTGCTGCATCAGCTTCCTCCTGACGGATATCCCGAAATTCAAATCTGTCCTTTAATTCCTGTGTTGTCATGTTTTGTATTTCCTTCCTGCTGTATCGTTTATGCCGTGATAATCTCAATCACTGCTTTTCTGAGATCTTCGTTCAGATCCATCACCATCAGCTGTCCAATGGTCATTCCTGCATCTTTACCCTTGCAGACGAGCTCATAGACCTCTCTCTTTGTCTTAAATTCCACTTCTGCCTTTTTCATCAGATCAAAGACTCTTTCTGTCACATCATTCTGAGCCAATGCAAGTTCCTCTGAGAATTCCAGAACTACCTCCTCTGTTACTGCAACTTCTTTCAGTACGATGACAAGCTGATGTGTATCACCACAATAAGAAACCTCAGCATCTGCTGCCATTCCATTGCGTCTGCAGCTTACTTCTGCCTTTGTGCAGCCACAGATTCTTACGGTATAATCACGTTTTTCAGGAACCAGATCCAGTTCTCCCTGAGCAGGATGAATCACAAAGGATTTTTCCTTTTCCCAGTTGAAGGTATACTCAGTCTTCACACAATGGTTCTCTTTATATGCTTCACTTACATTATCATCTTCATACAGGGTAAAACTTCCATCTGCCCCTGCATAAACGTTCAGAACCAGAGAGGTCGGATTCTTTACTGCATCTGTGCCAAAGATTTCTTCTGTCATAGGAACAATGGCTCCTGCTTTTGCCAGTACCGGGATGGAATCCATGTAACGGTACATAGTCAGTGTTCTTCCACCGCGATAGATCATATTGGTAAAGAAATCTATGTAAGTGCCTTCCGGAAGCCATACGTCTACTTTGCCCATATTGATCGGATCCAGATTCGGAGAAGTAATTGGTGCCACCATAAAAGCACTGCCAAACCAGTACTGGTTCTTTCTCTGATATGCCTCTTCTTCCTCCGGATGTGTATAATACATCGGCCAGATCAATGGCTGATTATCCTTATAAGCACGATAGTTCATGGTATACAGATATGGCAGCAGTTTATGTCTCAGGCGCAGGAAATCATCCATGACCTGGCGTTTTTCCAATCCATATTCCCAGGGCTCTTTCTTCCAGAAATCATCTTTTGTACTGTGCAGACGGTTGATCGGAGAGAAGACTCCATACTGAAGCCAGCGCACCATCATCTCATCATTACGATATCCAAACATATGGCCACCAATGTCATGGCTCCACCAGCCATATCCGATATTAGACGCCGTATTGGTAAAGTATGGCTGGAAATCCAGAGAATCCCAAGTGGTATGTGTATCTCCGGAGAAGCCCAGCGGATAACGGTGCGAACCAGGTCCTGCGTATCTGGAAAATGTCATTGGACGTTTTCCATTTCTTGCACTGTCCAGATAGTGATAATGGTTCAGCATCCAGAGCGGATCCAGTCCTTCCATCTTACAGTTAGAGCCCTGCTGCCAGTCAAGCCACCAGAAGTCAACGCCTTCCTCTTCCAGAGGATGATGCAGGATTTCAAAATAAGCATCCATAAACTTTGGATCTGTAATATCAAAATTCACCGGTTCTTCATGCTCAGCATCTACTCCCATGACTTTTGCCATTTCCGGGTAAGCATCCTCATGTCCTCTGACACCGTCTGCCGGATGAACATTTAAGGTAACCTGCATGCCATTGTCATGGAGCCAGGCAAGAAAACGCTTTGGATCTGGGAAGAGTTCTTTATTCCAGGTATAACCTGTCCAACCGCTTCCATACTTTGGATCGATATCTACCAGATGCCAGTCCATATCAATAACAGCTACGGTAAAAGGAATCTGCTCTTTATGGAACTGTTCTACCAATGCCATATAGCTTTCCTCTGTATATTCATAATAACGGCTCCACCAGTTACCCAGGGCATATCTTGGAATCATCGGGGTCTTGCCGCAGAGGTAATAAAATGCATCCAGACATTCCAGATAGTCATGTCCATAACCCCAGAAATAAATATCTTTTACGCCCTTCTTTCTTGGTTCTACCCAGCCGTCCTCTCTCAGGATCAGAGAAGTGCTGTCATCCAGCACAGAAAAACCATTTCTTGACATCAGTCCATGCTCCAGTTCACAGGCACCATTGACACAGTCCAGGGTTCTTGCGGTACCTCCCAGATCATTTACTTCTTCTCCATAGTGCCAGATACTCTGATAAGCACTGATATTTCCTCTCACCTGTATGCTCAGCCCAAAAGAAGAAAATTCTTTTTTGTTATAGATCATATACACACGGTCTGTGGTGATCTTCAGCTCTTCTTCTGTCTCTTTCACGGTAAATTCTGTCGGTGCGAAATCTCTGTTCCACACTACCTGTGTAGCCCGGTCTTCAAATTGTCCCTCTTCATCATATTCCAGACGGATCAAGCCTGGTGTCAGAACGGTAATTCTGTATTTGTCTCCCTGAATGATATTCTTTGCATTTGCAGCAGGTTTTAAATTTACTTTCTGCATCTTTCTTTCTCCTTCTTTTTTCTACATTCTTTCTACATTCCAATCACATTTTTCAGTTCCTGATATACTTCCTCTGCCACAGCAAGTTTATACGCCAGTCTGGAAGGCTGCGCCGGAAGCTGAATATGATATCCCCTGATCTGATTCTTCAGACTGATTGCAAAATACACCTCTCCCACCGAAGAGTTTTGCGCATTTGCCGGGTCAATATTTCCCATGGTTCCCGTCACTCCGATTCCAATATCCGCCTTATAAGCTTCCCGGCAGGCTCTTGCCATCTCTTTTGCCGTTTCTATGGAATAAACGGAATACTTATCAATAATTTCTTTTGGCACACCCTGAAGGATCTTTGCTTCATTGCTGTATGTGATAAATGCTCCCTTCATGATTGCAGATGCTCCCTGGGTATCTGTGATCAGAGATGCAATCTGTCCTGATGTTGCGCTTTCCATTGTGGTAATGCTGAGATTCTTCTGGATCAGGTACTCCGTGAGCAGACGATAATGTTCTCTGATTTCTGATTCTATATACTGTCTCATTTATCATTTTCTCCTTTGATCACTCGAAGTAATGTTTTATCCAGAGCCAGTCTGTCTCCCCAGGGATTGATGATCACACCTTCCAGAGTCGGTTCCTTCAGCCCCATATCCAGAATCTGTTCTATATCCGCCATAAACGTTGACATGACGCTGTCGCTTCCCTTTAGTTCTTCCTCAAAGCTTGTAAAGACTCCCAGCCAGTTTTTCCCATTCAAGCGCATGACACGAATCTTCATATCGGTACCTGCCGGTGCTTCTATAGGAACTACCATTTGTCCCTTTTCCTTCATGCGTCTTCGGATTGCAGTTAAAGTCACTGCCAGATTTTCCTCTGTCAGTTCCTGCTTTAATTTTGCAATACATTCTTCTATCTTTTCATTTCCCTGTAACTCTTTATCTTTCATTGAGCAACCTCACTTTTCACCAGTTAGAACTATTATACCTTGATTGTCCGTGAAAAAAAAGAGCCATTTATCATTTCTGATCAATGACCCTTTTATATTTATCTTTAGCAAGTAGCTCCGCCTACTACATTCTTTTTCAAGATTTCTTCTTTATCAATCTTGCTGTTTAAAAGTTTATCCTGAACGTATTCAAATCCCAGTCTGTTAATGGTATCTGCAAAACGTTCTCCTGTGATTCCTTCTTCACGGAAGAAGAGAATGGTACGTTCTACCAGAGCAATTACTTCCTCTTCGGAATAGAAAGTCTTATCCAGTGCACGTCCCTCTGCAATCTTCTTGCCCCAGCGTCCGCCGATGTATACCTTGTAGCCGTAGGTAGCTTCATTTACTGCTCCAAATGGACACTTACCTACACAGCGACCACAGTGGTTACAAAGATTTGGATCCAGGAAAATCTTGCCATCTTTCATCTGTGCAATCTTGATCGGACAGTTATTTACAACCTGACAGTTCTTACAGTTACGGCATTTTGACAGATCTACTTCCGGAATTTTCTGTCCAATGATACCGATATCATTCAGACTTGGTTTTACACAATTGTTTGGACATCCGCCGACTGCAATCTTAAATTTATGAGGAAGAGATACATCATGATATCCAATATAGAATAACTCATGAAGTTTCTGAGATAATCCAAAACTGTCCAGCAGACCATACTGGCAGGTTGTGCCTTTGCAGGAAACCACCGGACGAACCTTAGATCCTGTACCGCCACAGTCAAGACCTGCTTCCTGAAGGTATGCAAACAATGCATCTACATTTTCATATGGAACTCCCTGGATTTCCAGTGTCAGACGTGTAGTCATGGTAACTTCACCGCTGCCGAACATCTCTGCTGCTTTTGCCACGCTGATCTGTTCTGCTGCTGTAAGCTTACCATTTCTGGTGATCACACGAACATTGAACACATCATCAAAACGTTTGTCCTGAAGACATCCCAGACCTTTTAATCTCTTGATTTCTTCTGCCGGAAGCTTCTTACCGTTTCTTGGAACTTTTACTTCATTGAAAGTAGCCCCGCCTTCCAGTACCAGAGTGTTTGTATAACCAGCTGCTTTCAAACGATTCTGCAGGAAATATCCACGTTTTCCTTTTGCACAGACCAGAAGCAGTTTTTCTTCTTTTCCAATGCCTTCCAGGTCTCCCTGAACTTCCGCAAGATTGATCCACTGAGCATTTGGAATGGTTGCTTTTGGATGAGCATCCAGAACCTTATAGTCTTTTGCTTTTCCTGCCTGATATTCTGCTGGTGTCATACTGTTTAACACGCCATCCAGTTTGTTTTCCAGAATGTAGCATGCTGTCACAAATGGGTGGATTGCTGTGGAAAATGGCGGTGCATAAGCATAATCCATGGAATCAAATTCATCAATGGTCATGCCTGTCGAAATACCGGTAACTGCAATATCTACCATTTTATCAACAGCTCCTGCACCGAATACCTGAATTCCAAGAAGCTTACGGCTGTCTGCATCTGCAACCATCTTTACGATAAAGGAAGATGCTCCCGGATAATAGTGCGCTTTATCATCTACTACGCAGATATTGCTCACAACAGTATATCCGGCTTCCACTGCCTGTGCTTCTGTAAGACCTGTACGGCCGGCATTTAATGATTTGGATAATTTTACGACACCTGTTCCCAGACATCCTGCATATCCGTTTCCTGCCTGATACTGTGCTTTTGCAAATGCACGTGCAGCAATGTTAGCCGTAGAGCCCATGGCAGACCACTGTGCCTTGCCGGTAAGGCGATTCTTCACCATCGCACAGTCACCTATTGCATAGACGTCTTTGATATTTGTCTGAAGCTTTTCATCCACGAGGATCGTTCCCTTTACCATCTCCAGCTCTGTATCCTGTACAAAAGAAGTTGCAGGACGAACACCAATTGCAAGGATCACCAGATCTGTTGCATACTCGCCATTTGATGTAACCACACCACTGACTTTTTCTTCCCCTTTGATGCCTTCGATTGCTGTAGAAGTAAGGATGCGCATTCCTGCATTCTTTAACTGTTTCTTTGCATAATCTGCCATTTCTCGGTCAAATGCATTTGGCATGATGGTTTCTGCAAAATCAATCACAGTTACTTCCAGTCCCTGTGCCATTAAATTTTCAGCAATTTCAAGTCCAATAAATCCTGCACCACAAACTACTGCTTTTCTGCAATTATGATTTTCCACATAGCTGCGGATCGCAACCGCATCATCCGGAGTACGTACGGAATAAACTCCGGCAAGTCCTGTTCCTTCAATTGCAGGAATAAATGCAGATGCACCGGAAGCAATGATCAGTCTGTCATAGCTTTCTGTAAATGTGTTACCTTCTGCTGTTTTTCCACTGACACATTTCTGTTTGAAGTCGCAGGATTCTACTGTATATCCCGGACATACCTGAACCCCTGTCAGTCCTGCAAACTTCTCTGGAGAATTTACGATCAATTCTTCTCTGGAAGAAATCTCACCTCCGATATAGTACGGAAGACCACATCCTGCATAGGAAATGTCCATGCTCTTTGTCAGAATCTCTACTTCTGCTGTTCTGTCCATACGTTTCAATTTTGCAGCTGCTTTCGTACCTGCAGCTACCCCACCAATAATTACATACTTCATTATTTTTTCCTTCCTTTTGATGTTGATTATGTACTGATTTGTTATAGTTCAAGGTGCCACTGTTCCGCGAGGTGTTTTGCTTTGCAAAACCCGAGGTCT